>CALMRC010000143.1 GCA_937873275.1 uncultured Spirochaetota bacterium | reverse complement strand
TCCGGGGACGGGGAGGCGGACCTCCGGTGCCTGGCCGTCGCCCCCGCGGCGGGCGCCGGGGCGGAGGACACCCGCCGCGCCGTGCTCTCGGACCTCGGGGAGGAGCTGCGCCGTTCCCGGGGGATCCGGATCCTGGCCGGCGTCTGCGTCTTTCCCGGCGCCCCCCCCCGGTTCCGGGAAGCCCGGGAGGCCGCCTCCCTGGCGCGCCCGGACCGCCCCTTGGTGTTCCTGGCCCCCTCCGAGGACGGGGCCGGTCCGGGTCCCGGGGACGGGGAGGGATCCGGAGCCGCCGCGGTGGAACGGGCGGTGTCCTTCCTGCGGGAGCACCTGGCGGAGGACCTCTCCCTGGCGGAGGTTGCGCAGGCGGTGGGGATCTCCCCCTCCCATCTTTCCCGGCTTTTCCGGCGCCACCGGGGGGACACTTTCGTCCAGGTCTTCTGCGGCCTCCGGATCGACGCGGCCAAGCGCCTCCTCCGGTCCGGGACCTACCGGGTGAAGGAGGCGGCGTCCCTGGTAGGGTTCAAGGATACCGCCTATTTCTGCCGGGTGTTCCGGAAGTACGAGGGACGGAGCCCCTCGGAATACCAGGGCGGAGGATAGGAATCCCCGCCGGACGCGCCGGGGGATCGGAAAAGTACCCCATTACGCAAGAATTTCCTCCTCCCGGCTCCCGGGAACCGCCGTATCCTGAACCAACGTACCGTACATCGAACAAGTAGGAGGAACACGATGAACCTGAAGAAAGCGCTCGCACTGGCGCTGGTCCTGGTCCTCGCCGTCACCGCGGTGACCGCCCAGAAGAAGCCCATCGTCCTCCGCCTGGCGGAAACCCACCCGGCGGACTATCCCACCACCCTGGGGGACCAGCGGTTCGCGGACCTGGTCAAGGAACGCTCCAAGGGCCGGATCGTCATCGAGGTGTATCCCGGTTCCCAGTTGGGCCAGGAAAAGGCCGTGATCGAGCAGGTGCAGTTCGGCGCCATCGATTTCACCCGGGTATCCATCTCCCCCTTGGCGTCCTTCGTGCCGGTCTTCAACGCCCTCCAGCTTCCCTACCTGTACCGGAGCGAGGACCACATGTGGAAGGTCCTCCTGGGTCCCATCGGCAAGGAGCTCTTCGCGTCCCTGGAGCCCTCGGGCTTCATCGGCATCGGTTGGTTCGAGCCCGGAGCCCGGAACTTCTATAACTCCAAGCGCCCCGTCTCCAAGCCCGAGGACCTCAAGGGCCTCAAGATCCGGGTGCAGGAGAGCGAGCTGATGGTCGGCATGGTCCAGGGTCTGGGCGCCGTCGCGACTCCGATGCCCTACGGCGAGGTCTACTCGGGCCTCCAGACCGGCGTCATCGACGGGGCCGAGAACAACTGGCCCTCCTACGAGTCCACCAGCCACTACGAGGTCGCCAAGTTCTACACCCTGGACGAGCACACCCGGGTCCCGGAGATCATCATCGGGTCCAAGATCTCCCTGTCCAAGCTCTCCGCCAAGGACCTCGAGCTGGTCAAGCAGGCCGCCCTGGACGCCATCCCCTACCAGCGCAAGCTGTGGGCGGAGCGCGAGAAGACTTCGGAGGCCAAGGTCCGGGCCGCGGGGAACACCATCACCGTCATCACCGACAAGGCTCCCTGGCAGGCGGCCATGAAACCCCTCTACGACAAGCAGCCCGCCGCCATCCGGTACCTGGTCCAGCGCATCAGCGAAGTGAAGTAACGAAACGGCTCTGACGGGAAATCGGGCGGACGGCCGCGGGGCCTCCGCCCGTTCCCGTACCCGGAGGGGGAGGCGGACACATGGGACGCAAGATCGTCGCGTTTTTCAATCTTCTGCACATCGTCCTGGTATTCCTGGCCAAGATCATGATGGCGGCCATGGTGCTGATCATCTTCGCCAACGTGGTCCTGCGGTACGGGTTCAACAGCGGGCTCATGTGGTCCGAGGAAGTCGCCCTTCTCCTGGCGGTGTGGTTCATCTTCATCGCCATGGCCCTGGGGGTGAAGGAGAACCTGCACATCAACATCACCCTGATCCCGGCGGCCCGGATGCCGAAGAAGGCCGCCCGGTTCCTGGACATTTTGAAAAGCCTGGTGATCCTGGTCGTGGCTACGGTCATGCTCCTGCACGGGTGGAAGCTCGTGGGCTTCACCATGCGTTCCATCATGCCCGCCACCCAGTGGCCCGCGGGCCTGTTGTACGCGATCCTTCCGGTCAGCGCCGTGGTCATGATCTACGAAGCCCTGACCGACCTGCTCGGCATCGACACGAACGACGAGGCCGTGGACCGGTTCCTGTCCGGACAGGGCCCGCTCCGCGACGTCCTGGGGGGACGCCATGGGTGACCAGTCCTTCGCGATCGTACTGCTCCTGGGTTCCTTCGGGATCCTGCTCCTGCTCCAGGTACCCATCACCTTCACCCTAGCGGTCTCCGCCATCGTCACGGCGGTCTACCTGGGACTGCCCCTCATGGTGGTGGTCCAGCAGATGGTTCAGGGGGTCCGGTCCTTCAGCCTCCTGGCCATCCCCTTCTTCATCATCGCCGGGGAGATGATGGGCCAGGGCGGGATATCCCGGCGCCTCATCCTCTTCTCGAACCTCCTGGTCGGACGCATCCGGGGGGGCTTGGCCCAGGTGAACTGCCTGGCCAGCATGTTCTTCGGCGGCATCTCCGGATCCGCCGTGGCGGACGTCTCCTCCATCGGGACCATCCTGATTCCCATGATGAAGGAGAAGGGCTACGACGACGACTTCTCCGTGGGCATAACCGTAACCAGCGCCTGCCAGGGGGTCATCATCCCCCCCAGCCACAACATGATCATCTACTCCCTGGCCGCCGGGGGCGTCTCGGTGGGCCGGCTCTTCCTGGGAGGCTTCATCCCCGGCGTCCTGCTGGGCGTGGGGCTCATGATCGTGAGCTACATCTTCGCCATCAAGCGGGGCTACCCCAAGGAAAAGCGGTACACCCTGAAGGAGGCCCTCCAGATCACCAAGGACGCCCTCCTCGGGCTCATGACCGCGGTCATCATCATGGGCGGCGTGATCTCCGGCGTCTTCACGGCCACCGAGTCCGCGGCGGTCGCGGTCGTGTACGCCTTCATCATCACCTTCTTCGTGTACCGGGAGATCCCCCTGGCCCGGTTCAAGACCATCCTGTACGGGGCCCTGAAGACCCTGGCCATGGTGATGGCCCTGATCGCGGCGGCCAGCGCCTTCGGCTACATGATGGCCTACCTCAAGATCCCCGCCCTGGCCACGGAACTGCTCCTGTCCATCACCCACAACCGGACCCTTCTCCTGGTCCTGGTGAACCTGCTCCTCCTGGTGCTGGGGATGATCATGGACATGGCCCCCCTCATCCTGATCACGACGCCGATCCTCTACCCCGTATTCGTGGGTGCCCTGGGGATGTCCCCGGTCCACTTCGGGGTCATGCTGATCCTGAACCTGGCCATCGGCCTCACGACCCCGCCCGTCGGATCCGCCCTCTTCGTGGGCTGCGCGGTCGGAAAGATCCGGATCGAACAGGTGGTGAAGACCATGCTTCCCATGTGGGCGGTCATGGTGGCGGTCCTGATCCTGATCACCTTCGTGCCCGAGATCACCATGTTCGTGCCGAACCTGGTGATGCCCCAGCAGTAGTCTTCCCCGACGCCCGGCGAAGGGGCGCCGCACGGGGGGACGCGGAGGCGACCGAGCCTCGGCGTCCCCCTTCCTGTTCGCGACGGCGACGGGAAAGTACCTTACAAAGCAAATTATTCACCACCCCGGATCGAAGGAACGGCCGTATTCTACATCGACCCCGGGGGCAACCCGGAGTCGGAGGAATCCGCGTACCGTCGAGACCAGCACGAACCCGGACAATCGCCTGCCCGGGAATTCCCGGTTCCGGTTCGCGGTAGGTAACCAAGATGCCCGATCTGAACCTCGCCGTCGCCCTGCTTCTCGGCTCCTTCATCGTCCTTCTGCTATTGCAGGTCCCGATCTCCATCGCGCTGATCGTCGCCTCCCTGGGTACGGCGGTCTATCTCGGGATACCTCTCCTGGCCGTGGTACAGCAGATGGTCCAGGGGGTCCGGTCCTTCAGCCTCTTGGCCATCCCGTTCTTCATCCTGGCGGGGGAGATCATGGGCCAGGGCGGGATCTCCCACCGGATCCTGCTGTTCGCCAACGTCCTCGTCGGCCGGGTACGGGGAGGACTCGCCCAGGTCAACTGCCTGGACAGCATGTTCTTCGGCGGCATATCCGGATCCGCGGTCGCGGACGTCTCCTCGATCGGGGCCCTCATCATCCCCATGATGAAGGAGAAGGGATACGACGACGACTTCTCCGTCGCCCTCACGGTCACGAGCTCCTGCCAGGGGGTCATCATCCCCCCCAGCCACAACATGATCATCTACTCCCTGGCCGCCGGAGGGGTTTCCGTGGGCCGGCTCTTCCTGGGCGGCTTCGTTCCCGGCATCCTGCTGGGGGTGAGCCTCATGATCCTGTGCGGGTATTACGCTATCCGGCGCAATTACCCCAAGGAGCGCAAGTACACCCTACGGGAAGCCCTGGCGATCAGCAAGGACGCCTTCCTGGGCCTGTTCACGGCGGTCCTGATCATGGGCGGGGTGGTCTCCGGAGTCTTCACGGCCACCGAATCGGCGGCGGTCGCGGTCGTGTACGCCTTCGTCATCACCTTCTTCGTGTACCGGGAGATCCCCCTCCGGGCCATGAAGGGCATCCTGTACAACTCCCTGAAGACCCTTTCCATGGTGATGGCCCTGATCGCGTCGGCCAGCGCTTTCGGCTGGATGATGGCCTACCTTCGCATCCCCGCCCGGGCCACGGAACTGCTCCTGTCCATCTCCGGGGACAAGACGGTCCTCCTGATCCTGGTCAACATCCTGCTGCTGCTCCTGGGCATGATCATGGACATGGCTCCGCTTATCCTGATCACGACCCCGATCCTCTACCCCGTCTTCGTCGGAGCCCTGGGGATGTCTCCCGTCCACTTCGGGATCATGTTGATCCTGAACCTGGCCATCGGCCTGACCACCCCTCCCGTCGGTTCCGCCCTCTTCGTGGGATGCGCCATCGGGAAGATCCGGATGGAACAGGTGACCCGGGCCCTCCTGCCCATGTGGGGCGTCATGGTCATCGTTCTGGCCCTGGTGACCTTCATCCCGGAGATCACGATGTTCGTCCCGAACCTGGTGATGCCCCAGAGGTGAACATCCGGACCGGCCGTCCCGCCCTTCCGGTCACTCCCCCGGTTCCAGCCGATACAGGGCGCCGGGGGAGCCGTCCGTAAGGAGGTACAGGTATCCGTCCGGCCCCTGCCGAACGTCCCGGATCCGTCCGACCGCGTCCTCCAGGAGCGTCTCCTGGGAGAGCACCCCGTCGTCGCTCACGGTCATCCGGACCAGCCGCCGGCCGGCCAGGTTCCCGGAGAAGAGGCTCCCCTTCCAGCGGGGGAAGGCGTCCCCGGTGTAGAACTCCAGGCCCGAGGGGGCGATGGAGGGAGTCCACTGGAGCAGGGGCTGTTCCATCCCGGACTTCGCCGTCCCCTCCCCGATCGGGGCTCCGGTACCGTACTGCCGGCCGTAGGTGATCACGGGCCAGCCGTAGTTCCGGCCGGGACGGACAAGGTTGACCTCATCTCCTCCCTGCGGGCCGTGCTCGGTGATCCAGGGCTCGCCGGTGCGGGGATGGATCGCCAAGCCCTGGGGATTCCGGTGTCCGTAGGAATACACCGAGGGCCGGGCCGTCCGGTTCCCGCGGAAGGGATTGTCCGCGGGGACGGAGCCGTCCGGTGCGATCCGATGGACCTTGCCGGCGGCGTCGCCCAGGTCCTGGGCCCGGGAGCCCTGTCCCCGGTCCCCGGTCGTGAGGAGGATCGTCCCGTCCGGCAGGAAGCGGATCCGGGATCCGAAGTGCTGCCCCGCCCCGGTCTTCCGATCCATGCTCCAGATCGTACGTACGTCCCGGAGCCCCGTACCGTCCAGCACCCCCCGGGCCAGGGCCGTGCCGGCACCTCCCGGGCCGGGCTGGGAATAGGTGAGGAATATCGTCCGGTCCGAAGCGAAGGCGGGACTCAGGGCGAGGTCCAGGAGCCCTCCCTGCCCCGAGGCGCTGACCGAGGGTACCCCCGGGACGGGCTCCGCCCGGCCGTCCCGGATCCGCAGGAGCCTTCCGGTCCGCTCGGTCACCAACATGCCCCCGTCGGGAAGGAAGGCTAGGGCCCAGGGGTACTGGAACCCGTCCAGCACCTTCACGAGGCGGAAGGAATGGTCCCGGCTTCGGAAGGTCCCGACCGACTCGCTCCCCGCTTGGGCGGACGCGGTCGTCGGGGCTAGCATCAGGATAGCGGCCAACAGGGCCAGGACGAAGGGTTCGGATATCCCCGGCGGATTCGATCGATACTCGGACATGGCATACCTCCGGCAATTTTATTACTAATATAGTAATTTTTATGCCGAAGGGTTACAGGAACTCGGATCCTCCAATTCCGCTCCGTTGATTGGGGTATACTGGACGGATCGTCTACAAGGACCGAGAAGGGAGGATGCGCATGACCTTCGAAGGAAGGACGATCTGGATCACCGGAGCTTCCTCGGGCATCGGCAAGGCATTGGCGTCGGAATTCTTTCGGAGGGGCGCCATCGTGATCCTCTCGGCCCGGAGTACCGACAAGCTCGAGGCTCTGAAGGCGGAGTTGGACCACAGGTCCCCGGGCCGTGCCCACGTCGTTCCCTGTGACGTCACGGACGGGGCTTCGGTGGAACTCGCCGCGGCGGCCGTGAAGCGTCTTGCCGGACGGCTGGACATTCTGGTCAACAACGCGGGGGTCGGCCAGCGCTCCCGGGTCCTGGAAACCTCTCCCGATGTGGAGCGGGCTCTTTTCGAGGTCAACTTCTTCGGGGCGGTGGCGGTCACCCGGAGCGTCCTGCCCTGGATGGTCGAGAGGGGCGGGGGGCACATCGTCGTCCTGTCCAGCATGGCCGGGAAGTTCGGGTTTCCGCTGCGCTCCACCTATTGCGCCTCGAAGCACGCCCTGCAGGGGTACTTCGACACCCTCCGGGCGGAGTTGTACCGGGAGAAAATCGGGGTGACCCTGGTCTGCCCGGGCCGGATCCCCACGGAAATCTCGCGCAACTCCATGACCGGCGACGGATCCCGGTACGGGAAGATGGACGCGGTCCAAGCTCGGAGGATGTCCCCGGAGCGCTGCGCCCGGATCGTCGCGTACGCGGTCCGGAGGGAACGCAAGGAGATCCTGATCGGGGCTCCCGAGCGTCTCCTGTACTTCTTCCGGAGGTTCTGCCCTCCCCTGTACTACCGGCTGGCCGAGCGGGTCAGCCCGATCTGACGGGGGTGCCTACGATGCCGTGAACCGGTACGTCGCGGGAAACCCGCCTCATAGCTCCAGTCCCAGGAGGAAGCGGAAGCGGCCGTTGGTGTAGGATTTCTGGTCGTAGATCGCGTCCACCGGCTGATACGCGTCGTGGGCGTAGGCCACCCCGATCATGGGCCGCCGCTCCCCCAGAGGGAACGTCAGGGTAAGGGAACCTTCCAGGCTTCGGCTTTCATAGACGAAGTCCTCGGCGGTGCCGAGGACAACGGCCACGGAATAGCCGATGTGTCGGACCCAGTCCACCCCGCCCCGGAGCGTCCAGCCCGGGGCGGGCCGGAAGGACACCGTACCTCCCAGCCGGGTCTCGAAGCCCTCGTCCCAGACGGAATACTCTTCCGCCCCGGTGGTCGAATAGGTTGCCGATCCTTCGAGATACTCCTTCAGGGTGAAGGGCCAGGATGTCCGGTAATACAGCTCCGCGAGTACGGATTTCGAGGCGAAATTCAGGTCCGCACCCAGCAGAGGCTTCGCCTAGACCGTGCGTTGGCCGACGTAATAGACGACCCCCGTGTCCTCCCCGTATTTGTCCTCGTCCAGGATCACCCCGTTGACCAGGGCCACGGGGCTCAGGGAGACACGGCCGGATCCGCCGAGGCGCAGGACCAGGAGATCCGAAGGCAGACGGAAGACCTCGAGGTCCAGGGCTTTCCGGGACTGTATGACCGTGGTCGTGCCCCCGCCCTCGGGGTATTCCTCCAGGAAGCTCGAGGCCGAGAACTGGAGCCCCGACTCCCCGAACGTGGCCCATTTCAGGCGCAGGGAGGCGGAACCCTCCAGGGTACCCGAGGTGTTGGGCGCGAGGCTCACGTCGAAGGAAAGGGGGGACTGGGCGAAGGCGGAAGGTGCCGACAGGACTGCTGCCAGCAGCCAGACGGCGGAAACCCTGTTTAGGCGGCGGGCCGAGGCGGAACGCATGGGGACCTCCCCGCGGAATGACTCGGCGGTCCCCCCACGGACGGGCGGGACGCGGGCAGGAATCCGCGTATTTCATATACTATGGAAGCCTGCCTCGTAGTATACCTCCGGTCCGGAGCACGTCAACCGTTGTCCGGAATACGACCTGAATCCCTTCCGGCAATGCCAGGCCAACACTACCGCCTCCACGGAATCGGAGACCCGGAAGGGCACCCGGGCGGCCGGCTTGACGCCCGGGTCAATCGGGAGAAAGGTCTCCGGATCGAACGGATGGATGTCGAGGCTACTCGGGGACGAACGGAGTCTCAGCCCTCGGCGGGCTCCCCGGCCGAGACGGTCCGTCGGAGGACGCCGGACTGCCGCTCCGCCAGGGCGGCCACCATCCCCAGGCCCGAGGGCTTCAGGATGTAGTAGCCCTGCATGGCCCCGCACTTCCGTTTGGCGAAGTACTGCCACTGGGTCCGGGTCTCGATCCCCTCGGCGATGGTGTCCAGCTGGAGGCTCCGGGCCAGGTGCAGGATCGCGTTGACGATCTTCTCGTTCTGGGGATCCTCGAGGTTGGTGACGAAGGAGATGTCGATCTTGAGGGCGTCCACGGGCAGCCGGGACAGGTAGGCCAGGGAGGAATACCCGGTTCCGAAATCGTCGATCAT
This sequence comes from uncultured Spirochaetota bacterium, assembly GCA_937873275.1. Lineage (GTDB taxonomy): Bacteria > Spirochaetota > Spirochaetia > Treponematales > UBA12059 > JAAYUR01. The sequence goes on along the minus strand of CALMRC010000143.1, from coordinate 2,542 downwards.
GAACCGGATCCCCGGCAGGAGCCGCTTGATCTCCTTGATCTTCTCGATCGCGTCCTGGGTGTTCTTCATGACCGCGGTCTCGGTCACCTCGATGCAGAGCGCCCCGGGAGGCAGGCCGGACCGGCGGACGATGTCCGCCAGGGTAGGGACCAGGGTCGGCTGGTCGAAGTGGCGGCCCGAAAGGTTCACGGACACGAAAAGATCCGGGTACCCCCGGGAGTGCAGCCTCCGGGTGTCGTAACAGGCCTTTCGGAGGGCCCACTCACCCAGGGCGATGATGGTTCCGTTCGCCTCCGCAAGGGGGATGAACTCCCCCGGGGGCACGTTCCGACCGTCGGACCGCTTCCACCGGAGCAGGGCCTCCATCCCCCGAACCCGGCCGTCGGGTCCCACGATGGGCTGGTAGGCCAGGCTCAGGCCTCCGGAGGTCATGGAGGCGGCCAGTTCCTGCTCGGTGTTCCAGTGCTCCGTGGCCTTGGCGGTTATCACGGGATCGTACAGGGTGTACCGGTTCTTGCCGGCCTCCTTGGAGCAGTACATGGCGATGTCGGCGTTGCGGGTCGCCTCCTCCAGGGTGGCGCCGAACTCCGGGATGACGGCGATGCCGATGGAAACACCGACGTTCACCTTTCCCCCGGCGTTCTTGCCCTTGGACCGCAGGATGTAGGGATTGCCCACGGTGGACAGGATGCGCTCCGCCACGATCGTGGCGTCCCCGGATTCCCGGACCCCTCCCAAGACGACCACGAACTCGTCTCCGCCGAACCGGTACGCGGAGTCCCGGTCCCGTAGGCAGACCCGCAGGCGCCGGGCCGTCTCGATGAGCAGTTCGTCCCCCGCCGAGTGGCCCAAGGTGTCGTTCACGCGCTTGAATCCGTCCAGGTCCAGGAAGAGGACGGCGCCCTTCCAGGCGGGATCCTCCCGGGCTTCGCCCAGGAGGACCTTCATGTCCTCGTTGAAGAGGTCCCGGTTGCCCAGGCCCGTGAGCTTGTCGTGATAGGCCAGGTGCCGGAGCCGGCGCTCCAGGGTCTTCCGCTGGGTGATGTCCCGGATCACGCAGGTGAGGGTCCGGCCCTTGTATTCCTTCGAATTCCCGAAGGACATCTCCATGGGAGCGACGCCCCGGTTCTTCGTGGCCCCCAGGACCTCCAGGGTTCGTTTCAGTCCCAGGGAGAGGCGGTCCGCGTCGTCCACCACGAAGTACTTCTTGAATTCCTCCTCGTGCTGGGCGAAGACCTCGGGCGGGAAAAGTATCCGGAAGGGCTCGTTCACCAATTCCTCGCGCTCGAATCCGAAGGTGTTCTTGACCCCCGAGTTCGCGAAGATGATGCGGAAATCCTCGTCCAACCGGAAGATGGCCTCCGTGATGGTCTCCGAAAGGGCCACGTAGTGGTCCTTGGTCTCCTTGAGCTGCTCGAAGAGGGCGTGGTCGAAGGAGAGGTCCCGGATCAGCATGAGCACCGCGGGTCGGCCCGAGCAGTGGATCGAGGACAGGAGACAGTCCAGGGTCAGGATCGTCCCGTCCCTGCGGAGTCCCCGGAAGGCGAGGATGTCGTCCGAGGAGGCGGCGTGGCGCTCCCCCTCCCGCGCTTCGAAGTCCGCGAACTTCTGGCGGAACTGGGCCTGCTGGCCCTGCGGCAGGAGGGCGAACATCTCGGTCCCCAGCAGCTCCTCCCGGTCGTACCCGAAGGTGCGGTAGAAGGCGTGGTTCGCGTTCAGGATGGATCCGGCGGGGGAGACGATCAGGACCGAGTCCGAGACCCCGTCCAGGAGGATCTCCAGGCTGTCCGACTCCTCCGCCCCGGTTTCGATCCGGAGGGAATACCCCTGGACGAGCCGCTCCAGGAGCTGGGTGAAGATGGAGTCGTCCGGGCGGGCGTCGGGCGCGGCGTCCTCCGGCTCGAGGGATTTCAGGATGCTTTGGACTTCTACACTTTTTTCCATTCTACATCGACCCATCCGATCGGGGCGGTCTCCGGAATTCGGCACCGTACACGACGTCCCCCGGGATCCAGGCTAGTTCCCGAACCCCTCCCTGTCAAGGAACCGGGTCGTGTCTCGGGAACCGGGACGCTCAATAGATCCAGACCAGGACGGCCATCCCCGCGAAGGCCAGGGCCAAGAGACCCTTGGCCAGGGCGACCCGGCGCTCGAAGAACCTCCGGATGCTCTCCTGCCGGATTCCCAGGAGGATGAGGGCCAGGACACCCAACAGGGGCAGGATGAAGGCGAGGTTGTACGCGAGAAGGCCGCCGATGCCGATCCATCCCCCGTCCGTCTGGGCCATGTAGGAGAGGGCCGGGAAGTACACTTGTCCCGTGCAGGCCAGTTCCAGGACCGCCACGACGGCGCCGGTCGCGAAGACGCCGACCGGGAGGGCGCTCCTCGAGCCCTCCCGGACCGCCTCGTGGATCCTCCGCCGGAGGGGATCCGGAAGCCCCCACCGCATCGCGGAGACCCCGCCCCGGGAAAGCAGGAAAATGTCCCGGATACTCAGGGCGCAGAAGGCGGCGGTCAGGATCGTAACCAGGACCCTCAGGGC
>CALMRC010000142.1 GCA_937873275.1 uncultured Spirochaetota bacterium | reverse complement strand
CGCCGAGGCCGGGGTGGATATCGCCTCCATACCCGGACGACCGGGATCCCCCCGGGAGGCCGAAGACGTCCTCCGCCACGTGCGCCGCGACGCCACCCCCCTCGCGTCCCGGATGGCCCACGCCGCGGGCATCGATCCGGCCGTCCTTGCGGAAGGCGTCGCCCGGCGGGTACGGAAGGAGGACGTCGAGGCCGCGATCGAGGCGGCGTCGAGCGGGAACTCCGCCACGACCCGGGGCCGGGAGGATCGGCGGATTCCGTTCACCACCGTGCAGAAGATCACGGGCCGCAGGCTGACGGAGAGCAGCACCACCATCCCGTCGGTCACGGCCTTCATCTCCGCGGACGCGACCTCCCTGCTCGAGGCACGGGACCAGATACGCGCGGCCGGCGCGTTCCGGGTCAGCCTGAACGATCTGGTGGTCCGGGCCTGCGCGAAGTCCCTGGCCGCGCACCCGAGGGCGAACTCCTCGGTGGACGGGGATGCCCTGATCCTGAGGGGCGGCGTGAGCATCGGCATCGCCGTGGCGACGGAGTCGGGACTCCAGGTGCCGGTCCTCAGGGATGCGGATCGGTTGAACCTCGAAGAGCAGGCCCGGCTGTCCCGGGACCTGGCGGAGCGGGCCCGTTCCCGCCGGCTTAGGCCCGAGGAGTCCGAGGGCGGCACCTTCACGGTGAGCAACATCGGGATGTACGGCATCACGGCCTTCACTCCCATCATCAATCCGCCCCAGACGGGGATTCTCGGCGTGGGGGCCCTGGAGGACCGTTACGTGCCGGGCCCGGGCGGGGCTCCCGCCGCTAGGAAGTTCCTCCATCTGAGCTACACCTTCGATCACCGCGCCCTCGACGGCGCGGAGTCCTCCGCCTTCCTGGTTTCCGTGAAGGAACTCCTCGAACGTCCTCTCCTCCTGGTCCTCTGAGGGAGCCCCGCCATGCAAGACCCGTACGATGTCCTGGTCGTGGGCGGCGGCCCCGCCGGATACGTCGCAGCGATCCGAGCCGCCCAGTTCGGGGCGCGGGTGGCCCTGGCGGAACGAGACCGGATCGGGGGGACCTGCCTGAACCGGGGTTGCGTCCCCACAAAGTCCTACCTGGAGACGGCGCACACCGCCTGGGCCATCCGCAACGGATCGGCCCGGGGATTGCTCGTGGATACGCCCCCGCGCGTCGATATGAAACGGGTCCTTGCCGTGAAGAACGACGCCGTCCGCAGGTTGACCGGAGGGGTGAAGGCCCTTCTCGCGTCCAGGAAAGTGGATGTCTTCGCGGGCCGGGCCGAGCTTGCGGGGCCGGGCCGGGTCGAGGTGGAGGGAACGGGAACCCTTCGGGCCCGTTCGGTCATCCTGGCCGGCGGTTCCGTTTCCTCCCGGCTACCCGTCCCCGGGGCCGGATCGCCCCGAGTCCTGCTTTCGGAGGATATTCTGGACCTGGAGGCGCTTCCATCCAGTCTCGTCGTCATCGGCGGGGGCGTCATCGGGGTCGAGATAGCCCAGGCGTTCTCGGCATTCGGCAGCCGGGTCTCGATCGTCGAGATCGCGGACCGTATTCTTCCCGGGATGGACGCGGGACTTTCCAAGGCCGTCGCGGAATCCCTCGCCCGCAGGGGAATACCTATCCACACGGGTGTCGCCGTGCAGGCCCTGGAAGAGGCGCCCGGGAGCGTCACGGTCCGCCTAGCGGACGGTCGGAGCATCGAAGGCGAGTACGCCCTCCTGTCCGTCGGGAGGCGCCCCGATCTTTCCTGCCTGGGGACCTCGGGCGTGGAGACGGACCGCGGACGAGTGGTCGTGAACGATCGGATGGAGACGAACCTTCCCGGTGTCCTCGCTCCCGGCGACCTGAACGGACTTCGGATGCTGGCCCACGCCGCCTTCGCCATGGGAGAGTCCTCGGCGGAAACGGCCCTGGGCAGGCCCCGGATCGCGGATCTCCGGACGGTGCCCTCCGTGGTCTACGGCATGCCGGAGGCCGCGTCCGTAGGCCGTACGGAGGAGGAGGCCCGGTCCTACCGGGACGACGTATCGGTCGGCTATTTCCCCTTTTCCGCGAACGGCCGGTCCGTCGCCTCCGGGGATACCGAGGGCTTCGTGAAGGTGCTCGCGGAACCGAGGTTCGGGGAGCTTCTGGGGGTCCACATCGTGGGCTCCGGGGCGTCCGAGCTCATCAACGAGGCGGCCGTGCTCATGCGGATGGAGGTCACGGCTTTCGAACTCGCGGACGTGTTCCACGCGCACCCGACGCGGTCCGAGGCCCTGCAGGAGGCCGCGGCGGATGCCCTGGGCCGCTGCATCCACCTTCCCGCGAGGGGCTAGCATGGAGGGTGCGGCGGCTGTAAAATGACGCAAACATGCTGGAACGACGCGACCAGGAGTTCGTATGCCGCTCATCGACGATAGTGTCCTGATTTCCATCGCGAAGATGTACTATGTCGAGGGCTTGTCCCAGCAGGAGATCGCGGACAAGATCTCCGTGTCCCGCCCCACGGTGTCCAACCTGCTCCGCCGCTGCAAGGAGGAAGGCATCGTCGAGATCCGGATACGGGAGACGAATTCCCTGCTGTACGTCCTGCAGCAGGAGCTGAAAACCCTGTTCGCCCTCCGGGACGCCATCGTCGTCCCGTCGCATCCCGACGAATCCCGGACGGTGGACGCCACCGGCCGCGCCGGCGCAGAGTTGCTCACGAGGTCCCTCCGGGACGGACTCCGGATCGGCATATCCTGGGGGGTGACGACGTACAAGATCATAGCGGAGCTGAACGTGGCCCCGAAGTACCAGGGGATCGAGGTCTGCCAGCTGGTCGGCGCCCTGGGTTCCACGAATCCCATCTACGACAGCTATGAGCTCGTCCGTACCCTCGCGACCAAGCTGAACGGGAGTTACGCGATGATCCAGGCTCCCGCGGTGGTTCGGTCCCTAGAGGCCAAGGAGCTCTTCCTCGAGGAACCCGGGATCGCGGCGGCCATAGAAAAGGCCCGCAACGTGGACGTGGCCGTGCTGTCCGTGAGCCCGGACGATCCCGAGTACAGCTCCCTGGTACGCGAGCGGTACATCACCCCCGATGAATCGTCCGAGATCAGCCTCAAGGGCGCCGTCGGCCACAGCTGCGGAATCCATTTTGACATCGACGGGCGGATCCTAGAAATCCCCTTGAACGATCGCATCGTGGGAATAACCGCGGAAGACCTCCGGCGTATCCCCGAGGTCGTCCTGGCCGCCTGCGGAACCGTCAAGGCGCCCGCCATCCTGGGCGCCCTCCGCACGGGCCTGTTCCATTTCCTCGCGACGGACGAGGCCGCGGCCCTCAAGATCCTGGCGGAGGCTAAGAAGGACGGAGCCCGGGTTCCCGGATCTCGGTAGGATCCGGCACCGCCCCCGTCAGGGAGTCTTCCCGAACACCCGCTCCTCCAGCCCTTCACCCGCGTCTTTCATCGCGAAGAGGCCTCCGGGATTCCGGCTGCGATCCAGGTCTTCCGGGGACAGACCCATCGTGGCCGAGGTGATGTACAGGTCCCGAAGGCCGGGCCCGCCGAAACCCATGCAGGTCGCCGTGGCGAACGGCAGGGGAACGACACGGTCTATCGAGCCGTCCGGCGCGTACCGGGTGATCCTCCATCCGGCCCAATGGGCGCTCCAGACGAATCCGGAGGAATCGACCACAAGCCCGTCCGGCAGCCCGTCCGCATCGGGCACCTCCGCGAAAACCCGGCGGCCCGAAGCCCTTCCCGAAACGGGATCATACTCGTATCGAAGGATCCTGCGGGCGAACATCTCCGCGACATAGAGCGTTAGGCCGTCCGGGGAGAAGGCGATGCCGTTGGGCAGGACGAGCCCCGTGTCCAGGCGATTCACCTTCCCCGACGCGTCCAGGGAGTACAGCGAGCCCGACGGATCCTCCAGCCGGACAGTATTGAAGGTGTCGAAGAGGAACCGGCCGGCCGGATCCACCGTTCCGTCGTTCGGCATCCTGCCCGGCTGTCCTTTCTCGGGGTGGCACAGGAATTCCCCCTCTTCTCCTTCCGCCGGAAGCAGGCGTATCCCGTCCTCGCAGACCAGCAGGTAGCGCCCCGAACCCGCCCGCGCCACGGCCCGAACCGTATGGCGGGTCCTTCGGGAAACCATCCTTCGCGCGGCCGGATCCCAGACATGCACGAAGGGGGAGGCCGTGTCCGTCCAGACCAGGAGTCCGGTTTCGGGATCCCAAATGGGGGACTCGCCGCAGACCGTCTTCATGTCGGCGATCAATTCCAAGGTGCCTTGCGAAGTCTTCATGGTACGTCTCCGTCTTTGTCATCCTGCACGGAGAGCCAGTATAGCACGGCGGGAACGGATGTCAATACAAATGTAAGGTATAAGAGAATACATGTACAAATGTGCACAAAGAATACAAATTCCATCTATTCCATTTTGAAATAACTCATGATAATATTTCCGCAGGAATCTCTCGGGAGCCGGAGGAATTCATGGATACGATCTATCTTGCGGGATTGGACATCGGAACCAGCGGAGCCAAGGCCATCGTGTTCGACTTGGCGGGCAGTCCCAAGGCGTCCGCGTACAACGAGTACGGCTCCACCTACCCCCGACCCAACTGGGTGGAGCAGGATGCCGAGCGGATCGTGGAGAGCGCGATGCTTTCCATGCGGGAGGCGGTTGCCCGATCCGGAATCCCGCCCGAGCGGATCGCCTCGGTCTCGCTGTCCGCCCAGCGGTGCTGCGCTCTTTTCCTCGACGAAACCGGGCGCCTCCTCCGGCCCATGATCTCCTGGCAGGACAATCGGCCCGTGGACGAGGTCGCCGAAATCGCCCGGGAGATCCCGGAAGCGGACTACTACGCCCGTACCGGATTCCCGAACAGCACCACGTGGCTCTTGGCGAAAATGCTCTGGGTCCGGAAGAACGAGCCGGACGTCTGGAACCGGACCGTCCGAGTAGTCCAGATGCACGACTACTTCCTGAAGGCTCTCGGCGCGGAGGACTATTTCGTCGATTTCAACGACGCGGGGTTCTACGGCTTCTTCGACTCGACATCCTACGAGTGGGACCGGGACATGCTCTCGAAGTTCGATCTTCCCGAGAGGATCCTGCCGTATCCCCGGGCCTCCGGAACCCCCGCGGGCACGGTGTCCGCCAAGGGTGCGGAACGCTCCGGGCTGGCGGCGGGTACGCGGATCGCGATCGGGGCGGGAGACCAATGCGCGGGATCCCTGGGCGCCGGAATCGTCGAGCGGGGGATGCTCTCCATTTCCATGGGGACCGCCGGCGCGGTGACGGCCCTCCTGGAGCGTCCCTACCGGGACCCCCACGGTCGGATCATGATCACCAATCATTCGGAACGAGGCAAGTGGCTCCTGGAGGGGTACCAGGCGGCCGCGGCGAGCGTCTTCCGCTGGTTCAAGGAGGAGATATCCGGAGTCGAGACCGCCGAGGCGGCGCGGCGGGGCGCGGACGCCTATGACCTGATAACCGAACGCGCCGCCGGGGCCCCTCCGGGTGCGAAGGGCCTGATCTTCCTTCCGTACTTCGCCAGCGCGGGCACGCCGCGCTATAATCCGGACGCCCGAGGAGTCCTTTGCGGTCTCACCTTCGCCCATGACCGAGCCTGCCTGGCGCGGGCGTGCATGGAGGGAATCACGATGGACATGCGGGACATGATCCAGGCGATAAAGGCCGCGGGGGCCGGGGTGGAGACGGTGCGCCTGCTCGGAGGGCCGACCAAGTCCGCATTCTGGAACCAGATGCAGGCGGACATATACGGAGCCACCGTCCAGACCCTCAAGATCGGGGACGCCACCGTCTTGGGAGCCGCCATCCTGGGCGGGGTGGGAGCGGGTATCTTCGGTTCCGTGGCGGAGGGCGCCCGGGCCATGGCCCGGGTGGATCGCACGTACGAACCCGACGCCGGGAACGCGGAGCGGTACGGGGAACTGTACGACGCTTGGCGCACCGCCTATGAAGGACTCGCCGGCTCCGGAGCCTTCGGAAGGATAGCCGCCCTCCAGAAACACCGTCCGTAGACTCCCGCGATCCGGGCCGGCCGCGGCCCCCCGGCGGGATCCCGTGCGGGATCGTCGCCGGGGGGTGTCGTTCAGCCGGCCTTCCGGGTTTCCCTTCCGATATTCTTCAGAAGCTTCTCGTTCATCACGATGGCGAGGACGAAGATCACTCCCTTGAGGATGCTCTGCCAGAACGTGAGGATGTTCATCATATCCAGTCCGTTCCCCAGCACGGCGACGATCAGCGCTCCGATGAGGGTTCCGATGACGGAACCCTTTCCGCCCTTCAGGCTGGTCCCGCCCAGCAGGATGGCCAGGATGACGTCGAACTCGAATCCGACCCCGATACGAGGATCCCCGGCGGCCAGACGGGAAGCTGCGAGCAGTCCCGAGAACGACGCCAGGATGCCCACCACCAGGTAGTTCCAGAACACGATCTTT
>CALMRC010000141.1 GCA_937873275.1 uncultured Spirochaetota bacterium | reverse complement strand
CTCCAAGAACGCCTTCGGTCGGACCGGGGACAAGCTGGAGGAGGTCATGGAGGGAGGAAACATCCTGGGCTGGCTCGAGGCTATCCTCAAGGTGGGCCTGAACTTCTTCTACAGCCTCATCCCGAACTACGGGATCGCGATCATCCTGCTGACCATCCTGACCAAGGTGCTGATGTACCCGATCACGGCCAAGGGATCCCAGGGCACCGCCCGGATGCAGGAGCTCCAGCCCAAGATCCAGGAGATCCAGGCCAAGTACAAGAACAACCCCCAGAAGATGAACCAGGAGATGGCGGAGTTCTACAAGCGGGAAGGCTACAACCCTATGTCGGGCTGCCTGCCCCTGCTGATCCAGTTCCCCATCTTCATCGCCATGTACAACCTCTTCAACAACCACTTCGACCTTCGGGGAGCCAGCTTCATCGCGGGCTGGATCTCCGACCTGTCCCAGCCCGAAGCCATCTACAAGTTCGCCCAGCCCGTCAACCTGGTGATCTGGAAGATGAGCGCCATCCGGGGTCTGCCCATCATCTACGTGGCCAGCCAGCTCCTGTACGGCAAGTTCACCCAGCAGCCCCAGTCCGGCGGCCAGAGCGCCAGCCAGATGAAGATCATGATGTACGGCATGCCGATCATGTTCTTCTTCATCCTCTACGACGTGCCGTCCGGGCTCCTGGTCTACTGGATCGTGTCGAACGTGCTCACCATCGGGCAGCAGGCGGTCATCAACCGGATGATCCACAAGAAGAAGCTGGCCGCCGCCGCCGCGGCTCCCGCCCCCGTCGTCACGCCGGTCAAGGGCCGGAAGGGCAAGGGGAGGTAGGATCATGGTGTACGAATTCGAGGGAAGGACCGAAAAGGAAGCCATCGACGTAGCCGCCGCGGAACTCGGCCTGGCCCGGGACGAGTTCGACGTCGAGATCCTCGAGACCCAGTCCGGCGGGCTCTTCAAGAAGGGGAAGGTCCGGCTGCGGGTCCACGTGCACTCCAACGCCCGGCCCGCCCCGATCTCCGAGGCCGCGGCCGCCCAGGCCGCGGGGCGGCCGATCCCGGAACCCCGGTACGACCGGGAAGGCCGGGAAAGCCGGGGGAGTCGCCGGGATCCCGCGGGGGATCGGCCGGAACCCCGGCCCGTCCAGCCCGCCCGGGCCGCGAACCCGGAGGGCGCGGACGAATTCGAGGCGAAAATCCTGGAGTTCGTGAAGACCACCGTGGAGAAGATGGGGTACGCCTGCGAGGTGGCCGTCCTCTTCCGGGAAGACAAGAAGCTCGGGGTCCGCCTGGACAGCGAGCACGCATCGATCCTGATCGGGAAGAAGGGCAAGAACCTGGACGCCCTCCAGCTCCTTGTCAACGTCTACGGCGGCCGCCTCGGCCGGGAGGATCTCCGGATCGTCATCGATTCCGAGAACTACCGGATCCGCCGGGAGGAAGCCCTGGTCAAGCTGGCCTACGAGTCCGCGGAAAAGGTGCGCCGGTCCCGGGGTTCCCTGCTCCTGGAGCCCATGAACCCCTTCGAGCGTCGCATCATCCATACGACCCTGAACGATATCGTGGACGTGGAGACCAAGAGCGAGGGGGAGGGCCTGTACAAGCAGGTCCGGGTCCTCTGGAAGGGCGCGAAGCGCTGATTCCGGGGATTTGAGGCTCGAAATTCTCCCGGACCTGCGGTACCATTAGGCCGAAGGGCGGGACGACCCAGGGATCCCGCCCGGAATCTGCCCGGCAAGGGAGGGTTCCCATGGGTTTCCTGTCCGCGATCCGATCGAGGGGGGGGCCGAAGGCCGAAGGTATCCGGACCCCCGGAGCGCGGGGCGTCGGCCGCTCGGCCTTCGACGAGCTCTCCCGGGCCTCCGCCCTCCTTTCCGGGGGGACGGATTTCGGGGAGCTCGAGTCCATCCTGGTCGAGCAGGCCTGCGACATCACCCGGTCCGACCTCGCCGCCCTCTACCTCTACACCGGGGACTCCCGGGATTCCAAGACGCCCCTTCGACTCTCCTATAAGCGCGGTCCCTGGCCCGTTCCTCCCGTCCTGCCCCGCTCCGGGGAGGCCGTCTCGTTCCTGGAGGACTGCGGCGAGGCCGCGGTCCTGAATGTCCGTCGGCCCTGCGCCCTGGAGGGGCTCCTCCTGCACCCGGAGATGAGTTCCGGCATGGCCCTGCCCGTGGCGGTTCCCAAGGCCGCCGTCGGAATCCTCTTCGTGAACGCACGATCCCGGGATCATTACGACCGGATCCGGATGAACTTCCTGGGATCCTTTTGCGCCCTGGCCGCGGGGATGCTCCGGAGCTCCCGGCTCTTCCAGGAGCTCAAGGAGCACGTCGCGGTCATCGAGTCCCTGGAGCGGTACCAGGAGAGCGTGTTCTCCTCCATGACGAACCTCCTATTGACCACGGAGCGGGACGGATCCGTCCGCTACTTCAACGACGAAGCCGCCCGGGCCTTCGGGCTCTCGGAGGAGGATATCGGCAAGCCGTTGACGGACCTTCTAGGTCCCCGGGTGGACGCCAAGATCCTCCGATCCATCGAGGAGACCCTCTCCAAGGGGTCCACCATCCTGGGTGTGGAGGGGATCGCGGCCGGTGCCCGGGGGGACCTGGATTTTTCCCTCAACCTCTCCCCCATCCGCGGCAAGCGTTCCGACCGGTACGACGGACTGACCCTGCTCTTCACGGACCAAAGCCGGGAGCGGGCCCTCAAGGAGAGGATGAACGTCGTGGTGGAGGAGCGGCGGGCCATCAAGGACATGTTCAGCCGCTATCTCTCCAGCGAGGTCGTCCAGAGCCTGATGGAATCCCCGGACCAGGTCCGCCTGGGCGGGGCGGGCAAGAAGGCGACGGTCTTCTTCGCGGACATCCGGGGATACACCTCCTTCTCCGAGGGCCGGACCCCGGAATACATCGTGGAAGTCCTAAACGAATATTTCTCCCAGGCCGTGGAGGTTGTCCTCAAGTACCGGGGCTTCATCGACAAGTTCATCGGGGACTGCATCATGGCCGCCTGGGGCGTCCCCATGACCAGCGAAGCCGAGGACGCCGTGAACGCCGTCACCTGCGCCCTGGAGATCCAGGGGCTGATCGAAAATCCGAGCCGCACCTTTTTCCGGGGAGACGCGGAACACCTTCGGGTGGGCATCGGCATGCATACCGGGTACCTGGTGGCCGGAAACCTGGGTTCCTCCCGGCGCATGAACTATTCGGTCATCGGGGATACCGTGAACGTGGCGGCCCGCCTGGAGGGGGTGGCCAAGGCGGGTGAGGTGATCATCACCGAGGATACCCGCAGCCTCCTGGGCAGCGCCTTCCAGCTGGAGGAACGGGAACCCGTCAAGGTGAAAGGCAAGGTCGAACCGATCCATATCTACAGGGCCGTAAAACGCCGCTAGCAACCGGAGGATGACATGGAACGTATCATCGGTTTCTTGGCCGGGATCTCCACGGGAACCTGGATCGCGGCGGGAATCGCGGCCGCCGCGGCCGCGGCCGCGGTCCTGATACTGTCCGCCCAGGCGAGGTTCCGCCGGTTCGTGCGGACCGCGGCTCTGGACCCCGCCGCGTTGGGGCGGCGTAGGCTCTCCGCGGGGGCCCTGGCTCTGCGGGAGAGGTACGTCGTCCGCCGGGCCCGGGGAGGGTTCCGGGGAAGCCCCGGCCCCTTCCCCCGGTTGCCTTCGACCCTGGGATACGGGGAGCGGTGGATGGCCGTCCTGGAGAGGGGCGGCGACCGCCGCACCCTGGGCCGGGTCCTCGAGTTCCTGCCGGACACGGGCCTGTTCGCCGCGTTCCGGGCTGCCCTGCGCCGGGAGTCCCTGGGACGCCAGCTCCTCGAGTGGGCGGGGACGCAGGCGGGGGCCTTCGCCCTTCGCCGGATCGCCCTGTCCGGTCCCGGGAGGGACTTCGACGGGGCGAAGGCCCGAAGCCTCCTGGCGGACCGGCTGGACGAGGTCCGGGAGCTCCTGGGCGACCCGGAGTGGTCGGTCCGGGTCTTCGCGGTACGGATCCTCCTGGGCGACGGGGACGAGCGGACAACCCGGGCTCTCCGGACCTGCCGCGCCGATCCCCATCCCCTGGTCCGCCGCCTGTTTATCGAGCGCTGGGAGGACCCGGACCGGAAGGAATTCTACGAGGCCCTGTACGGGCTCCTGGTCTCGGATTCGGTCCTGGAAGTCCGCATGGCCGCCAAGGCGCGGATCCGGAAGGATTTTCCGGACCTGTACTCCCCGGATCCGGGATCCCTGGGTCCCGAACAGCTGCTTCATTTCCTGGAGCTCCTGGACCCGGGGGATCCCACGGAAGAAGGGATCGCCTTCAAGTACCTGGAATCGGGGATACCCGAGGAGAAGCTGGCCGCGGCGGAATGCCTCCAGGCCGGCGGGGCCCTGGCCCGGGTCTTCGAGACCGCGGAGCTGGGGGACGCCGAGGAGCTGGAGAGGCGCTTCCGTCTCCTGGACGCCGCCGCGGAGCTCCAGGTTACCGGCTTCCTGTCGAAGATCGAGACCATCGAGAGCGACGGGGCCTTCCACCTGGCCGCCCGGCTCCTGGCGCGGGAGGGGGACCGGAAGCACATAGCGACCCTGGCCCGCCGATGGTTCTCCCGGATGGGGTCCCCGCCCTATACGCCGGAGCGGCTCGGCATTTACGACCTGGTGCTGGCGGCTTCCCGTTCCCGGGGCGGCGAGGACGCCTGCGAACTGGTGGTGGGAGAGCTGAATGCCCGGAGGAACCAGCCGGAGCTCGCGGCGAACATCCTGATGTCCCTGGAGGGCAACCAGGGACCCTGCGTATTCCCGGCCCTGCAGGGCCTCTTCCTGGATCCCGCCTTCGAGCTCCGGGCCCCGCTGAGGGCGGCCCTCCTGGGCCAGCCCCGGGACCAGGTCGTTCCCCTGGCCCTCTCCCTGGTCCGGGCGGACCGGGTCTCCCTGCCCCGGGTGGTCCGGAAGGACGCCCTCTACCTGGTCGGGGAACTGAAGCTCACGGGCGCCCTCCAGCGGGCCCTGGAGTCCCTGCCCCTCCTGGACCCGGACGAGATCTCCGACTTCGCGCCGGTTCTGGCCGGGACGGACCTGAAGGCCTTCGAGCGGAAGGCCCGGGTGATCCTGGACGGAGCGGACGCGCCGACCCGGGCCGCGGTCATCGCCGCCCTCCCCGCCGCGGGATCCAAGGCCTTCCTGTCGGACGTGAAGGCGGCCCTCCGGGACGCGGATCCCGACGTGCGGGTCGCCGCAGCCCGGGCCCTGGCGGGCTTCCACGAGGGCAAGGCCCTGGCCTCCGGCGGGCTGGACCTCCTGCGGGACCCGGTGGAACGGGTCCGGTTCGCGGCCTCCGCGGCCCTGGCCATGGAAGGGGGGGCCGCCGTCGTCCAGGGTCTTCGGTCCGTACTGGACGATCCCAACGAGGTGGACGAGGTGAAGGTCTCCCTGATCCGGGGATTGGGCCGGGCCGGGGAGCTCGGAAGCCTGGACCTCCTGGTGGATATCCTCGGGGAAACGGAGGAGTTCCGGGAGGAGGTCTTCGGGGCCCTGGCCGGCCGGATCTCCAAACGCGACCTGGAACGGCTGGTGGAACGCTTCAAGGACGCGACGGGGGACCTGAAGACCCATCTGTCCGAGGCCTTCCGCCGCATGGGCGAGGCGGGCGAGCGGACGATGGCGGCCCTCCTGGAGGAGGACATCTCCTCCCTGAAGCCCTACATCGTCCAGGTCCTGGAGGCCCGGGGCTACGTCGAGGCCCGGATCCTGGAACTCAAGCACCGGGATCCCAAGGTACGGCGGGACGCGGCGGCGGCCTTGTCCGACGTGGGGAGCCTGCCCGCGTTCCGGGGCATCGTCCTGGCCGCCCGGGATCCGGATCCCGAGGTCCGCGTGGCCGTCGCCCGGGCCTTGGAGCGGCTGGCCGGCCCCGAGGGGGCCTCCCTCCTGGCGGAACTGGAGTCGGATCCGAATCCCCGGGTCCGCAAGTACGTGCTCTGGGCCCTGGAACGGGTCAAGGCGAAGAGTCTATGAGGGATCGAATCCGGGAGGCATCCGTGAAGGCGCCGATGAGCGTTCTCGCCCTCGTCCTGGTCCTGCTGGCCGCCCCCGCGGGGGCCCAGATCCAGAAACCCACGGCGGAGATCCGCCGCTTCCAGGTGGAGGCCCTCACCCTCCGGGACGTGACCTTCCTCTTCGAGTTGGCGGTGAAGAACCCCTACCCCGTGGACCTTTCGTTCTCCGGGATGACCCTGGACTTCTCCGTGGAGGGCTCCAAGGTCTTCTCCGCCGCGAGCCAGGGGGGATTCAAGGTCGCCGCCCGGAAGGAGAAGTCCAACACCTTCACGGTGACCCTCGCGTACGACGCGGTCATCAAGCTGGTCAAGGATTACGCCTCCAAGGAGTGGCTGAACACGGTCGTCGACGGGGTCCTGGTGATCCCCCTGCCCAAGCTGCCGGGCCTGCCCAAGGACGTGAAGTTCACCTACAAGCTGGAAAAGAAGATCCCCGCGATCAAGCCCCACGTGGCCCTGACGGGCTTCGCGGTGAAACCTCCCACGGCCGCCCAGGTGGCCCAGGCCCTGGCCAAGGCGGGCAAGAAGGCCGATCCGGCCAAGGCCCAGAAGGTCTTCGCGGACGTCCTGGCCGGAAAGAAGCCGGAAGCCCCGGTCATCGACCCGGCGGAGCTCGACCTGCCCCTCTCGGTCAGCTTCACCCTGGAGATCCGGAACGACGCCAAGGGCCCCCTGTCCTTCCAGAAGCTGGGGTACGAGCTGTACGTGAACGGGGAATCCCTGGTGCTGGGGGAGAGTACCGGGGTGGTCCGGGATGGCGCCCGGACCCTGGTGACGGTGACCAACACCTTCAGCTCGAAAAAGCTGTCCAAGGGGATCCGGGCGATCTTCTCGGACCGGACGGGCAGCTTCGAGGTCAAGGGAAACGCCTCCCTGAAGCTGCCGGACGAGATCCGGAAGGAGCCCGTGCCCCTGGCCTTCCGGGAGTCGGGGACCTTCGCGCTGAAATGACAAACCCCGGCGGGACGCCGGGGTTTGTCGGGTCGGACGTGCGGGCGGGCTGCGACCCGGGTCGACTTACGGCAGGTTGAACAGCTTCCGCAGGGTTTCCACGTTCCGGGGATTGGCCGGCCGGGAGCCCTCGGACCCGTACAGATAGGCGATCCCCTCGGCGTGGACCTTGGCTACCCGATGCCGGACCAGTTTCATGGTCGAGTTGACGGTCCCGTCCTTGTCGCTGAAGCCCTCGGGAACGATCAGGAAGGTCGCGGGGATCCAGTTGGCCGGGACCTTCTTGGCCTTGGGATCCGTCTTGAAGCGGTAGAACTCCTCGACCAGCCGGTCCATCAGGGCTTCCGCGGTCTTGATCCCCTCGGCCTTGATCCGGCGCTCCACGGGACCGGTCTCCAGGGAGACGATGCCCGCGGTGTACTTGCTCTGCTCGTTGTAGGCCATGATCTGGGCGAAGCAGTCCGTGGAGGTCCCGATGGCCTCCTCGATCTCCTCGGGGCTGTACTTCTCCCCGTCCGCCGCGATGAGGAGGGCCTTCTCCCGGCCCACCACCACCAGGAACCCGTCCTGGTCGTAGTAGGCCAGGTCCCCGGTGTACAGGGCTCCGTCCCGGAGGGCCAGTGCGGAGGCCTCGGGGTTGCGGAAGTATCCCTTCATGACGTTCTCGCCCCGGATCACGATCTGGCCGGTCTCCCCGACCGCGCATTCGGATCCGTCCTCCCGGAGGATGCGGCACTGGACGGTGGGGGCGACGATGCCGGAGGTCCCGAACTTGTGCTTGCTGGGGGTGTTGGAGGAGATGACGGGGGCGGCTTCCGTGAGGCCGTAGCCCTGGAAGATGGGGACCCCGAAGGCCGCGAAGAACTCCTGCTGCTTCACGTCCAGGAGGGCCCCTCCCCCCACGCAGAACCGGATGTTCTTCCCGAAGACCATCCTCTTGATCTTGTTGAAGATGAGGGCCTTGGCCAGCCGGTGGACCAGGAGGTTCCGGGCCTTCACGCCGAAGGGGACGGGATTGAACCCGTTCCCGTTCAGGGCGATCCCCGCCGCGATCCCCGCCTTGAAGAGCTTCTCGATGAAGCCGCCCTTCTCCTCGATCCCCGCCACGATCTTCTTCATGAAGTTTCCCGACAGGGCCGGGACGGTGAGCAGGAACATGGGCTCGACTTCCTTGAGGTTGATCGGGATGTTGCGCAGGATGGCGATGCCCCCGCCCCGGGGATCCACGAAGTAGAGGGAGATCCCGCAGAGGAGGGCCGCGTAGATGCCCACGGTGTGGGCGAAGGAATGGTCCACGGGCAGGATGATGAGAGTCGTGAAGTAGTAGGGCTTCTCGAAGAGCTCGATTCCGTCCTTGCAGTTGGCCCAGTAATTCAAATGGGTCAGCATGATGCCCTTCGGGTCGCCGGTGGTGCCGCTGGTGTAGCAGATCGTGACCGTGTCGTCCTCGGAGACGGCGTCCTCCAGGTCCTTCAGGGCGGGAGTCCGGAAGGGCAGGGAGGCGCGGCCCTCCATGAGGGCGTCCTTGAAGCGGACGATGTTCTTCCGTGGGAATCCGGTCTTGGCGCAGACCGCGTCGGGCCGTTCGACATCCTCGTCCAGGTAGACCACGAGGGTCTTGGAGGCGTTCGCGGCGACCAGGGCCGAGAGCACCTTTTCCAGCTGGTTGCCCGTCGTCACGCAGACCTTGGCCCCCGAGTGCTTGACCCGGAAGGGGATCTCCTCGGAGAGGAGCTTGATGGAGAGGGGAACGGAGATTCCTCCGGCCATGAGCACCCCGAACTCCGCGGTCACCCACTCGGGGCTCCCCTCGGCCAGGAGGCACACCGTATCCTCCCGCTTCAGGTCCCGGCCGAGGAGGAAGGAGGCGAAGGCCCGGGCTTCGGATCGGACCCGGCCGAAGGTCCAGCCTTCCCAGCCGGTATCCGTTTTCTTGAGCACGTAGTTGACGTTCGGATAGGCGCGTTCGGCCTCTTCCAGCATGGCCAGCACGGTCCGCTTCATCGTTCCTCCTTGAGAGTTGATCATCACAGTACCATGAAGCCCCGCTCCGCGGAAGGGCCGATCTATTGACAACGCTTCCGGCGGGGTGTAGTTTCTTGTCATCCTCTCCCCAAGGCGAACCCTATGAACTACTCCGACCCCTCGAGACTCGGGATCCTGGCCTGTCCGGGCGGCGAACGATTCACGGAGCTCGTGCTCCAGCGCCTCGCCACCATCTACAAACGCAGGTTCGAGCGGAAGACCCGGGTCCTGGCGGACCGGTACCACATTTCCTCCGAACTCGTCATCCGGAAGAGCAATTTCGCCAACGACATCCAGTCCCCCCTTCTTTACATCCCCGGGGACGTGAACAAGTTCCGGGCTCCCCGGTTCCGGATCAACGCCCGGCATTCCCTGTTCGCCAACGGGGAGATCAAGACCGAGATCCTGGACTCGGTCCGGGGGAAGGACCTGTACATAGTCCAGGACGTGGAGAACCACCTGCCGGTGAAGTTCGACGACGGCCGGGAGGAGAGGATCCTGTCCGTGAACGACCACGTCTTCAACCTTTTCGTGGCGGTGGACGCGGCCATCCAGGCGGGCGCCGGCCGGATCACCGTCGTGGTTCCCACCTATCCGTATTCCCGGCAGCACAAGAAAAAGGGTCGGGAGGGACTGACGGCCGCCCGGATCGGCCAGATCCTGGAGAACCTGGGGGTGTCCCGGATCATCACCCTGGACATCCATTCCCGGGAGATCGAGAACTGTTTCAACAAGCTCCGGCTGGAGAACCTGCACGCCAGCTACCAGGTGATCCAGAAGCTGGCCGGGGTGGTGGACGTGAACTGCGACGACCTCGTGGTCCTCTCTCCGGATACCGGGGCCATCGACCGCAACAAGTTTTACGCTTCCACCCTCCAGAAGCCCCTGGCCCTGATCTACAAGGAGCGGGATTATTCCCGGGTCACCAAGAACGCCTCGGAGTCCAACATCACGGACATGAAGCTTCTGGGGGACATCCGGGACAAGATCGTGTTCATGGCGGACGACATGCTGGGCACCGGGGGCACCCTCCTCAAGGCCATGCAGTTCCTGAAGGATCAGGGGGCCCGACAGGTCATCTGCGCCGTGTCCCTGCCCATGTTCTCGGCCACCGCGATCCAGGACTTCGACGAGGCTTACCGGGAGGGCCGGTTCCACCGCATCATCGGAACCAACGCCATCCACCACGACGAACTCCTCAAGAAGGAGTGGTACGTTCAGGCGGACGTTTCGACCCTCTTCGCCCAGATCATATCCCTGGTGTACCACAACCATTCCCTGTCGCCCATGCTGGACAACCGGGGCCTGATCGCCAAGATGCTGAAGAAGTCCCAGCAGTCCTCCTGTCCGCCCCAGGGAAACCTCTTCCAGGAATGAGGGTATTCCGCCTCCCTTCCTCCCCGCGGGCCCTGCTCTTCGATCTCGACGCTACCCTGTATACCCACCGGGAGTACGCCGCCTTCCAGTCCGACGTCCTGATCCGGGAACTGGCCCGGGTCCGGGAAGCGTCGGAGGAATCGGTGCGGGAGGAGGTGGAGGCGGCCCGGCGGAGGATCGCCGCGGAGACGGGGAAGGTCACGTCCCTGGGAAACGCGATGGCCGAACTGGGGGTCGACATTCCCACGAGTGTGGCCTGGCGGGAGCGGCTGATCCGACCCCGGGAATGGCTGTCCCCGGATCCGGAATTGGCCTCGGCCCTGGAGGAACTCTCGCGATTTCTCTCCCTGGCGGTGGTGACGAACAATCCCCGTTCGGTGGGGCTGGAAACCCTGGAGGCCCTGGGGGTGGGAAAAAGCTTCCGGACCGTCGTAGGGCTGGACGACACGATGATATCCAAGCCCGCCCGGGAACCCTTCGAGTTGGCGGCCCGGCGGCTGGGAGCCGCCGTGGAGGACTGCGTCTCCGTGGGGGACCGGTTCGACGTCGACCTGGCGGTTCCCCTGGAACTGGGCATGGGCGCCGTGCTCGTGGACGGGGCCGAAGACGTCTACCGCCTGCCGGAACTGTTCAAAGCGGCGGGTGAGCTGAACGACGGATGATATCCGGATCTAACCACAGAGGTCACGGAGAGCACGGAGTCGCGCGAGCCGAAGGGGACTTCGGCTCGCGGCGGCGAAGCCCTCAAGGCTTCGCCGATATTGGCTCAATACCAAATCGTTGAAGCTTGCTTCGGCGCCGGGAGGCCGGCGCAGCCGACCTCTCGCTCTCTCTGCCTCTGTGGTTGGTTCCTGAAACCTCGACGAAGCCCCTCGGGGCTTCGTTGCCGTGAAATGGCCGGCCACGGCCGGCCATTTCACGCTATTTGGCGATCAGCCCGCTGATCATGCCGCCGGCGACCTCAATGCAAGTCCCGTCGACGGCGTCGTTGGTCACGATGAAGGCGATGGTCTCCGCGATCTCCTCGGGCTCGATCAACCGGCCGATGTGGACTCCGGAAACGATCTTGGCCAGGGCTCCCTGGTCCATTCCCTTGACCATGGGGGTTCCCACGTAGCCCGGGGCGACGGAGGCCACGCGGATACCGGAGATGCCCTTCATCTGGAACTCGCCGACCAGGATCTTCGGCCACAGGGCCATGGCGGCCTTGGTGGAGGAGTAGTTGATCTGGCCCACCCCGCCCTGCTTCTGGATGGAGGAAATGGTGATGAGGACGCCCTTCCACCCGTTGTCGATCATCCGGGAGGCGGCTTCGCGGATGGTGATGAAGGGGCCGACGAGGTTCACGTCGATGACGGCCCGGAAGTCCGCGGTGGACAGGACCTTCTTCACCTTGCCGGTCTCCTTGTCCGGGGAGATCATGAGACCGTCCTTGATGATGCCCGCGCAGGGGACCACCACGTTGATGGCGCCGAATTCCTTGACCGCGAAATCCATGAACGCCGCGGTATCCGCGTCGTCCGTGACGTTCAGGACCTTTCCGGCGGCCTTGCCCCCGGCCTTCCGGATCTCCCCGACCACCCGGTCGATCCCCGCCTGGTTCATGTCCCCGATCACCACGGACGCGCCCTTGGACGCCAGGGTCTTGGCGACCGCTTCCCCGATACCGCTTGCGCCGCCGGTGACGACCGCGACGGATCCCTTGATCTGCATGGTTTCCTCCTAAAGTAAATGACCATGGTCAATGACCACGTTTGTTGACTGCGGTCATTGTATCGCCCTTTTTCCGGAATTGTCAAAAAAAATCTTGATCTTTCCGGTTTTCCGGATTATACAGTAGACGGACCGGACGAACCCTCCCGACTACCTCACCCCGTGCGGGGCCCTGAGCGGACCCCGCCGCAAGCAGAGCGGTTGAAGGAGTCACCATGAAAATCAGCAAGATCATGAGCGCCGCCGACGCGGTGTCGCGCATCAAGAACGGTGCCACGGTGGCCACCGAGGGCTTCGTGGGGAACGGCTTCCCGGAAGAGCTCGCCGTGGCGCTGGAACAGAGGTTCAAGGAGACCGCGGCTCCCCGGGACCTGACGCTGGTCTACGCGGCGGGGCAGGGGGACGGCAAGACCCGGGGGCTCAACCACTTCGCCCACGAGGGCATGGTCAAGCGCGTCATCGGGGGGCACTGGGGACTCGCTCCCGCCCTGGGCAAGATGGCCATGGAGAACAAGATCGAGGCCTACAACCTTCCCCAGGGATGCGTCTCCCACCTGTTCCGGGCCATCGCGGGCAAACGCCCGGGCCACATCACCCACGTGGGCCTGAAGACCTTCGTGGACCCCCGGAACGGGGGCGGCAAGATGAACGCGAAGACCACCGAGGACATCGTAGAGCTCCTGAAGCTGGACGGGAAGGAATACCTCCGGTATCGCACCTTCCCCGTGGACGCGGCCCTGATCCGGGGAACCTCCGCGGATTCCAAGGGGAACCTCTCCATGGAGAAGGAAGCCCTGTACCTGGAAAACCTGGCCATCGCCCAGGCGGTCCACAATTCCGGCGGGGTGGTGATCGCCCAGGTCGAGCGGATCGTGGAGGACGGCTTCCTGAACCCTAAGGACGTGACGGTTCCCGGGATCCTGGTGGACTGCGTCGTCGTGGCCAAGCCGGAAAACCACTGGCAGACCTTCGCCACCCAGTACAACGCGGCTTACGCCTCGGAGGTTCGGGTCCCGGTGGCTTCCTTGAAGCCCATGGAGATGTCGGAGCGCAAGATCATCAGCCGCCGGGCGGCCATGGAGCTGCATCCGGGAACCATCGTGAACCTGGGGATCGGCATGCCCGAGGGAGTGGCCATGGTCGCCGCCGAGGAAGGCATCCTGGACGCCTTCACTCTCACCGTGGAGCCCGGTCCCATCGGCGGGGTTCCCGCGGGGGGCCTGGATTTCGGGGCCGCCACGAACGCGGAATGCCTGGTCGACCAGCCGTCCCAGTTCGACTTCTACGACGGCGGCGGATTGGACCTGGCCTTCCTGGGGCTGGCCCAGGTGGACGAGCAGGGAAACCTGAACGTCTCCAAGTTCGGACCCAAGTTCGCCGGGGCCGGAGGCTTCATCAACATCACCCAGAACGCGAAAAAGGTCTTCTTCCTGGGAACCCTCACCGCGGGGGGCCTGGAGGTGGCGGTGGAGGGCGGCAAGCTCAAGATCGTCCAGGAAGGGTCGGTCAAGAAGTTCGTGAAGGCCGTGGAGCACAAGACCTTCAGCGGCGAGTACGCCGCCCAGGTCGGGCAGACGGTGATGTACATCACCGAGCGGGCCGTCTTCACCCTGACCCGGGACGGTCTCGAGCTCACGGAGATCGCCCCGGGGGTGGATCTCCAGAAGGACGTGCTGGACCTCCTGGAGTTCAAACCCGTCGTGCGGGGTACCCCGAGATTGATGGACCCGAGGATCTTCTCGGACAAACCGATGGGGCTTGGGGGCAAGTAGAACGGATTCCGTATATCGGATGCAACTCGGGCCTCGGCAAGGAATTATTCCGGCCGAGGCCCTTTTTCGGTTTCTTGATATGGATCGGACGATTGTGGTATGCTTCGTTTGCGGAGGGTTCATGACCAAGCGTACGAACAAGCGACAAGAGCAGGCGGCGTCCACGAAGGCCGCGTTGTTCGAGAGCGCCATAACCCTCTTCAACGAGAAGGGATACAACTCCGTCACCATCGAGGACATAGCCCAGCGGGCCGGCACCGCCAAGGGAAGCTTCTACACCTATTTCCGGACCAAGAGCGACATCATCATCGAGGAATTCCGGGCCATCGACGACTACTACAAGCGGTTCGAGAAGACCCTGTCCCGGTACCCGAACGCCCTGGAGAAGATCTACGCCTTCAACCGGGCGCAGATGCGGTACGTTCGGGACCAGGTGGGCCTGGAGATGCTGAAGATCCTCTATTCCAACAACATCATCGAACCCAGCACCGAGAAGATCCTGATCGACCAGAACCGCTTCCTGCACGGCCTCATCCGGAGGATCATCGAGGAGGGGCAGCAGGAAGGGCTCTTCCGGACCGACGTGTCCGCGGACCGGCTGGCCCTGCTGTATACCCGGGGCCACCGGGCGGTGTTCCTGGACTGGGCCATATCCAACAACGCCTTCGACCTGGTCAAGGACGGCGTGGAGTTCTGCAAGCTCATCATGTGTCCCGCCCTGCTGACCCGGGCTTCCGAAGAGCCCCCGGTCGGAAACGGCGCGGCCCCGGATACGGCCCGATAGCCCCGATCTAGATATTATTTTATCCGCATCGTCCGCATTCCTCCCGGATCCGGGGGTACCGATATATTTTTATTGACTCCAGTCATCGAAATTCGCTCCGACGCAAGAAATTTGTTGACAGATTCCAGGACCCGGGATACCGTCGAATGACCGAGGCCAATGACCGCAGTCATTGACCTTGGACAATTCAAACGGAGGCGGATATGAGCAAGGTCTCGATCGTCGGCGCCTACAATACGAAGTTCGGTTCCTTCGTGAGCAAGAACAAGGAAACCGGAGAAATAACGGACACCTGCTCCCTCTACGAGCTGATGGCCGAGGCGGCCCAGGGGGCCGTCAAGGACGCGGGCCTGGATCCCGCTCAGATCGACGGGGTCTGGGTCGGGTCCTTCGCCCCCGGGGTCTTCACCAACCAGGACCACCTGGGTCCCCTGGCCTTGGAATCCTTCCCGGATGCCCTCCGGTTCAAGCCCACCCAGCGGGTGGAGGGGGCCTGCGCCTCCTCCTCCATGGCCCTCTACAACGCCCTGTACGCGATCGAGAGCGGACGCTTCCGGAACGTCCTGGTGGTCGGGGTCGAGAAAATGAACCTCCTCAAGACCGCCGGGGTGACCCACGCGTTGGCGGGCGCCTCGTACTGGCCCACCGAGGGCGGGGTCGGGATGACCTTCCCGGGCCTCTTCGCGGAGTACGCCAAGGGGTACGCCAAGAAGTACGGCCTCTCGGACCAGAAGCTCCGGGAAATCCTGGCCGTCGTCGCGGCACTCTGCTACAAAAACGGGCTCGAGAATCCCCTGGCCCACTTCGGAAAGGGCGGTCCCTCGGACAAGCTGGGCCTGTTCGAGGCCGCCAACATCCTGGGGCTGCCGGACGAGAAGAATCCCATGATCGCGGAGCCTCTCCGGCTCCACGACTGCTCCCTGGTGACCGACGGAGCCGCCGCCCTGGTCCTGAGCCCCACGGAGGAGGCCAAGCGCCGGGCCGGTCCCGCGGTGGAGATCGCGGGGATCGGGCACGCCACGGAGCGTATCGCGATCAAGGACCGGGTGAACATGTACGACCTCATCGCCGCCAAGAAGGCCGTCCAGGCCGCCTACGCGGAAGCCCGGATCGGCGCCAAGGATGTCCAGGCCGCGGAAGTCCACGACTGCTTCACCATCACCCAGCTTTTGTGCACCGAGGCCCTCGGGCTTTCCGGAGACGGCAAGTCGGGCTTCGAGTACGAGGCCGGACGCTTCGGCCCCGGGGACGACTGCCCGGTCAACCTCTCCGGCGGGCTCAAGGCCAAGGGGCATCCCGTGGGAGCGACGGGGGCGTCCATGCACGTCCTGCTGTACAAGCAGATGACGGGCAAGCCCATCGGACAGCCCCGGCTCAAGGGGGCCCCCGAGGTGGCCGCCACCCTGAACGTGGGCGGCTCCGGAGCCACGAACGCGGTCAGCGTGCTCAAGCGGATACGGTAACCGTACGGCCGGCGGAGTCCCCCAGGACGACGCCGGCCGTTTAAAGATTCGAGCAAGGAGGAAAACCGGAAGAACGAGAGGAAGAAGGGCCGAGCCCCTGCAAGGCGTGGAGTGCGTCCGGTCCGGGACCTGCGCTCCGATTCGCGGATGCGAACACGAAACCTGCCATCAAAGGAGTACCGAACATGTTAGGAGTCATCGGTATCGTCGTTTCCCTGGGACTCTTGATGTACCTGGCGTACCGGGGCATCTCCGTCCTGATCCTCGCCCCGATCCTGGCCCTCTTCGCGGCCGTGTTCTCGGGCATGCCGCTCATCGCCACCTACACCCAGGTCTTCATGCCGAACCTGGCCAACTACCTGAAACTGTACTTCCCCGTGTTCATGCTGGGGGCCATTTTCGGGAAGGTGATGGAGGAGACCGGGGCGGCCAAGGCCATCGCCCACGCGATCGCCACCAAGCTGGGCAAGGACAAGGCCATCCTGGCCGTGGTCCTGACCTGCGCGGTCCTGACCTACGGCGGCGTGTCCCTCTTCGTGGTCGTCTTCGCGGTGTACCCGATCGCGGCCCACCTCTTCCGCGAAGCCGGGACTCCCAAGCGGCTCATCCCCGGCGCCATCGCCCTGGGTTCCTTCACCTTCACGATGACGGCCTTCCCCGGGACCCCCCAGATCCAGAACGCCATTCCGATGCCCTTCTTCAAGACCACCGTCTACGCGGCCCCGGTCCTGGGCATCATCGGCGGACTGGTGATGTTCGCCGGCGGAACCCTGTGGCTCATGGCCCGGGCGAAGAAGCTGAACGCCAAGGGCGAAGGTTACGGCAGTCACCCGAACGAGCAGATCAAGGAATTCGACGGAGCCAACCTGCCCAGCCTGGTCGTCGCGCTCCTGCCGATCCTGATCGTCCTGGTGCTGAACTACATCATCGTCACCTTCATCTACACGGCGAACAACCCCGCCTACGAGTACCTCAAGGCCAAGCCCTTCGAGACGAACATCAACTCCGTGCGCGGCAACTGGGGTCTCATCATCGCCCTCATCGCGGGAATCGTCGTGGCCATCGTGACCAACCTCAAGCACCTCAAGGTCAAGGAAACGGTCAACGCCGGCGTGTTCGGCTCCATGCTTCCCATCCTGAACACCGCCAGCGAGGTCGGGTACGGGAACGTCGTGAAGACCCTCTCCGCCTTCGCCATCGTCCAGGCCGCCCTTCTGTCCATCTCCGACAACCCCCTGGTGACCGCGGCCCTGGCCACGAACGTCCTGGCCGGTATCACGGGCTCCGCCTCCGGCGGCATGAGCATCGCCCTGGGCGCCATGGGCGAGACCTTCTATCAGCAGGCCCTGGCCCGGGGGATCAACCCCGAGGTCCTGCACCGCGTGGTGGCCATCGCCTGCGGCGGCCTCGACAGCCTCCCGCACAACGGCGCGGTCGTGACCCTGTTGGGCATCACCCAGATCACCCACAAGGAAGGCTATGCGGATATCGGCATGGTTTCCGTGGTGATCCCCGTCCTGACCTGCGTGCTCGTCATCATTCTCGGGAGCATCGGCATCGTCTGAGTTCGACATCCTAGCTCCTTCCCGGGGGGAGCGGCGCTCCCCCCGGGATTCTATTTTTTCGAGGAGTCAACCATGATCCAGAAGATCGGCGTGATCGGAGCCGGCCAGATGGGGGGCGGCATCGCCCAGGTCTGCGCCCAGGCGGGATACGAGGTGATTCTGTTCGACGTGGTGGAGGCCCAGTTGGCCAAGGCCAAGGCGGGCATGGAGAAGAGCCTGCGGAAACTGGCGGAAAAGGGCGGCATCGACCCCGCCGCCGTGGACCCCGCCCTGGCGCGGGTGAAGACCGTCTCGGACCTGGAGGCGATGGCGGCCGCGGACCTCGTGGTGGAGGCGGTCAACGAGAACGAGGTCCTCAAGCTGGACATCTTCCGGAAGCTCGACGGGATCCTGGGACCCGAGGCGATCCTGGCCTCGAACACCTCCTCCATCTCCATCACCAAGCTCGCATCGGTCACCAAGCGGCCCGGCAAGGTGGTCGGGATGCACTTCTTCAATCCCGTCCCGCTCATGAAGCTCGTGGAGCTGATCCGGGGGCACGAGACCAGCGACGGGACCTACGCCGCGGTCGCGGAGGTGGCGGCCAAGGTCGGCAAGGAGAGCGCCGCCGCCCAGGACTATCCCGGCTTCATCGTGAACCGGATCCTGGTGCCCATGCTGAACGAGGCGGCGTTCGCGGTCTACGAGAACCTGGCCACCCCGGAGGATATCGACAAGGCCATGAAGCTCGGGACGAACCAGCCCATGGGGCCCCTGACCCTGGCGGACTTCATCGGCCTGGACACGGTCCTGGCGATCATGGAAGTCCTGTACGAGGGATTCAAGGATCCGAAGTACCGGCCCTGTCCCCTCCTGGTGAAGATGGTCCGCGCGGGATACCTGGGACGCAAGTCGGGCCGGGGCTTCTTCGTCTACGGCTGACCGGCGCTGCTACGCCCGCTTCGGAGGGGCCGCGAAGGACTTCCGGAGCAGGGCCGCCAGGGCCGCCAGCCCCGGGTCCGAGGGACCCGCGAATCCCAGGTCCGCCAGGGCGTCCGTGCGCTCCCGGGACATCCACCGGTGGAGTCCCCGCCCCGCCTCGGCGGGATCGGGATTCGCGTGGGCGATCCGTACCAGGGACAGCATCTCCTCCGCGTCGAACATCTTGTAGCGCCCGCCGGAAACCACGTGGTAGGTGTTTCCGTCCTTGGATCGCTCGATCCGCAGGGACGGGACCCGGGCCGAGGCCGTCGTTCCCGCCGCCGCGCGCTTCCCGCCCCGTGCCGGCGCCTCCGCCCGGGAAGCCTCCCGCCGCTCCTCCGCCTCGTTGAGCCGGTCCACCTCCATGTTGTAGCGGTGGACGTGGGCCTGCTCCAGGAGGAAATCGAGGCCCTCTTCGTCCAGCTCCTCGAGGACGGACTTCAGCTCCTTGAGAAGGGCACCGCGGCGGGCCTTTCCCGTCGAGGCCGGCTTTTCCTTCGCGGGGGCCGTGCGGTTCGGGGCTTTCTTCGGACTCCGGGAAACCGGTTCCTCGACGGGCGCGGCCGGGGTCTTGCCCCTTCCGCGGGCGGGGGCCTCCGGCGCCGCCGGAGCTTTCGTCGCCGACGGTGTCCGGCCTACCTGGGACGGCTCGGCGGCCGGAGATCCGGCCCCTTCCAGTTCCGCCCGCAGGGCTTCGGACAGGCGGTCCAGGAACTTCGGGTCCGGCTTCCCGGGCGCCCGGGTGGACTTGGGCTTCTTCGGGGCCAGCTTCTTCTTGAGGGATGCGGTCTTCCGGTCCGCCATGGTTCCTCCTCCCCGTCGGGGATATGGTACTATTGTATCCGAACCGGGGCGGGAATTCCGCGCCGTCCCCGGAATGCGCGCCGGCGGCGGGCCGCCGGGGGAACGGAGACGAAATGGACGCACGGGACCTGTACGAATCCTGCCGGGAAGCCCGGGAGGAGTTGGCCTATTTCATGCGCCGTCTCTACGAGCGGGGCCTGACGACCTGTTCCGGGGGCAACCTGAGCGTCCGGATCGACGAGGACCACGTGATCGTGACCCCCTCGGCCCTGGACAAGGGTCGGATCACGGGGGACCAGGTGGGGCTCGTGACCCTGGACGGCGAAAACCGGACGCCTCGCCTCAAGGCCAGCATCGAGACGGGGATGCACCTGGCGGCCTACCGGGCGAGGCCGGATGTCCGGGCCGTCGTCCACGCCCACCCGGTGACCGCCACCAGCTTCTCGGCCCGGTCCGGCGGAATCGACACCACCCTTACGGCGGAGGCCTATACGGTGCTGGGGGTTCCCGCCCGGGCGCCCTACGCCCTCATGGGCACCCCGGACCTGGCGGAGCGGGTGGCCGAACGACTGGGGAGCTCCGACGTGGTGATCCTGGAGAACCACGGGATCCTGACCGTCGGTCCGACCCTCCTTTCGGCCTACGACCGGCTGGAGGTCCTGGAGGCGGCTGCCAAGATGACCTTGTTCACGGCCCTCCTGGGAGGGGCGACCCCCCTGACCCCGGAGAGGCTTTCCGCGCTGGACGCCTGGAAGGCCGCCCGGACCTGAGGCGCCGCCGTCCCGGGACGGCCCGGAGCGGCGGCGCGGGAAACGGGGGACCTCTCTCGTTCGGGACCTAGACCTCGATCCCCAGCTTTGCCAGGGTTTCCGGACTCGGGATGCCCTCCGGGGTCCAGCCCCGGAGCCGGTAGTACTCGTCCAGGGAGGAGTCCAGGTCCGGGGGCAGGTTGTCCCCGGCGCCTCCGCCCTTGGGCTGGAAGCGGATCCGGTCCGGCAGGGTGTCGTCCTTCCGGGAGACCCCGAGGGCGCAGTTGAACGCCCGCTTCAGGTTGAAGATACGCTCCCCGGCGGTCAGGAACTCGTCCATGCCCATGTCCCATCCCGTGGCCAGGTTGAGCCATTCCAGGGCCGCGGTCGCGCCGACCCCCCCGTTCATGGCCAGCTTGCAGAGCTTCAGGCTGTCGAACAGGCCCATGAGGTCCTGGGAGGCGATGACAAGCTCCGCCTTGCGCTCCGTCCCGAACCGGTTCTGGGCCGCGGGGAAGCCGAGTTCGGGCATGGTGACGGCCTTCTCGAAGACGTAGGTGAAGCCCTGGAGATGGCAGGCGCCCCGGTTGCTTGTGGCGTAAGACAGGGCCAGGCTGTTGAAGGCCCGGGGATCGTGGGCCGGGAACTCCAGTCCCTTGGAGTGGATGGCGTACTCCGGCCGGCCGATGACCCGGGAGGCCCGGAGGACGCCTTCCCCCAGGATCTCGCCCGGGCCCCGGCGCTCCCCGATCATCCGCACGAGCTCCACCAGGGCCTTCCCGTCGCCCCAGGCGGGCACGACGCCCCCCAGGTCGATCCCGGCGGTCTCGCCCATCTCGTACGATTCCATGAGGAATCCCACGGCGGCCCCCGCGGAAATGGTATCGATGCCGAGGCGATTGGACAGCTCGTTGGCGGCGATCACCGCCTCCGGATCGTCCACCAGGCAATTGGAGCCGAACATGCACGCCGTCTCGTACTCCGGCCCGGCCCCCAGGGTTCCGTCCGAGAGCTCCACGGTCCGGCCGCAGCCGATGGGGCAGCGACCGCAGAAAAACCGCTTCTTGAGCCGGCCGCTCTCGGCCAGGTGCTGTCCGGACAGGGGCGCGGCCCGGTCCCCGAAGCTCCCTTCCTTCCAGTTCCGGACCGGGATGTCCCCCAGATCCTGGGAGCTGACGACGATTCCCGCGGTGCCGTACTTCACCAGGCGCTCCGTCTTGCCCGGCATCTCCCGCGCGAAGGCCGTACAGGCTTCCGCCAGGGCTTTCGCGTCGTGCAGGGGCCGCGGGTCGCGGCGCTCGGGGGCGGCCACCACGGCCTTGAGACGCTTGGATCCCATCACGGCGCCGATCCCGCAGCGCCCCGCGGCCCGGGCGTGGCGCCCGTCGTGGAGGACCGCGGCGATGCGGACCAACCTCTCCCCGGCAGGTCCTATGCAGGCCGTCTCGGAGCCCGGCATCCGGGACGCGTAGGTCTCGTAGGTCTCGAAGGTGTCCCGGCCCCAGAGGTCCCCGGCGTCCTCGATCGACGCGCCGTCCTCCCGCACGACCAGGGAAACGGGCCGGTCCGAGGCCCCCGTGATCACCAGCGCGTCGAATCCCGTGGCGCGGAACGCGGAACCCCAGGCTCCCCCGACGTCGCATTCCCCGAAGACGCCGGTCAGCGGGCTCCGGGCCAGGACCTGGTGGCGTCCCGAGGTGGGCACGGAGGTGCCGCAGAAGGGCCCCACGGCGAACACCACGGCGTTGTCCGGCCCCAGGGGATCCGCGCTCGGGGGCACGTGCCGCGCCAGCAGCCAGGAGCCGATTCCGGAGCCGCCCAGGTAGGCCCGGATCACGGAGTCTTCCAGGGTTTCTATCCGGACGGAGCGGGCGCCCAGGTCGACGATCAGGATCTTGCCGAACGAAAACGTCATAGGAACTCCCCGGTGGAATAGGATCAAGACAAGTATATATAGGATCGAAACGGAAAGCGCCAGCCGAGGTCCGCCCTACCGCATCTCCCGGAGGGCGTGGGCGATTCCGTAGGCGTGGTCGCCGATCTTCTCCACGTGCCGCACCAGGTCGATGTACAGGAGCTCCAGCTTGACGTCCGCCCCGGCCTTGAGCCGCTTTCGGGCGCTTTTCTTGAGGGTGGCCCGGAGGTCGTCGATCCGGTCCTCGTACTCGGAAGCCTGGGCCAGCTGTTCCTCGGAGATGTGCTTGTTCATGTTGGCCACCACGAAACCCAGGAAGTTCTCCACCAGCAAGGTGTAGGGCCCCAGTTCCTCGGGCTTGAGGGCGTCGGTGGGAAGCTTCCGCTTCCGCCCCCGGTCCAGGAGGTGCATGAGGCTCAGGGAGTCGTCCGTGATGTTCTCCAGGTCGTCCACGATCCGCAGGGAGGCGGCCAGGTCCCGCCGGGCCCGTTCGCCCATCTCGTGGGAGACACATTCCAGGATGAAGCCGGTCAGCTCCTCCCGCATCTGGTCCGCCCGGTCCTCCATGGCCGCGGCCGCCTCGATCTCCGGTTCCAGGTCTCCCGGGAGGGATTTCAGGGCGTTCCGGAACCGGACGAACATGTCCCGGGCCAGGGCGGCCATGTCGGCGATCTCCTTCTGGGCGTAGACCAGGTTCATCTCCGGGGAGTCCATGATGGGGCCGGCCACGTACCGCAGGCGCTCCGGGGCGGCTCCCTCCCCGGGCCGTTCCCGGATGAGCCGCTCCAGGAGGGCCGCGAACCGCCGCACGAAGGGGAAGAGGATCAGGGTATTGGCCACGTTGAATACCGTGTGCAGCATGGCGATGTGGGTGGCCACGTTCCCTTCCGTGCCGCCCGGGGTCACGGCTTCCACGAGGCGGAGGAAGGGATCGAAGAGGATCACGGCCCAGACGGTGCCCGCGACGTTGAAGAGGATATGGGCCCAGGCGGCTCGCCGGGCGTGTACCTTGGCGGCCAGGGAGGCCAGGAACGCGTCGATGGTGGTCCCGATGTTGCAGCCCAGGACCAGCCCCGCGGCCATGCGGAAGTCCACGACCCCCTCCAGGGCCAGGGTGATCACGATGGCCGTGGAGGCGCTGGAGGAGTGGACCAGGATCGTCAGGATGGTTCCCACCAGCACGCTTACGAGGACGGAGACCAGGCCCATCCCGGAAAACCGCGCCAGGAAGTGAAGGACCTCGGGGCTCGGCCGCGGCAGGGTGTGGGACAGGAAATCCAGGCCGATGAAAAGGATTCCGAAGCCGATAAGGGCGTCCCCGTAGCTCCTCAGGGCCTTGTTCCGGCCCCGGATGTAGGTGGACAGGATGAAACCCACGCCGACCATGGGGACCGCCAGGAGGGTGATCTTGAACTTGAACCCGATGAGGGAGACGATCCAGGCGGTGATGGTGGTGCCGATGTTGGCCCCCATGATCACGCCCACGGCTTGGATCAGGGTCAGGAGTCCGGCGTTCACGAAGGAGACGACCATGACCGTGGTCGCGGAGGAGGACTGGATGAGGGTGGTGACTCCCAGGCCGGTCAGGACCGACGCCATGGGACTCCGGGTCATCTGGTTCAGGGCGCCCTTCAGGCGGTCCCCGGCGGCGCGCTGGATCCCGTCCGACAGGACCTTCATCCCGTAGAGGAACAATCCCAGGGCCCCGATCATTTCCAAGGTCAGGGTGAAGACGGTCATGGGCTCTCCCGCGTTCGAGGTTCCGGTGGGGTATGGATGGACAGGGATTTTATACAATTCTTGCGCAATCCTTGCATAGGGTTCCCGGGGGCCGGAGGCGCCGGGGGCAGTCGAACCGACCCGCTCCGAGGTATATTCCGGTGGAGGCATGTTCCGTAAACCCGGCGGGGTCCGGACATCCCGTAATACCGTTCATGGAGCGATCCGATGCGGACAGCGATCCCGACTCGTACGGCCGCGGCCGTCTTCCTACTTTTCATAGCGGCGGCCGCCCTGGCCGCGGACCCCCTGGCCCTACGGGTGCCCGGGGACCGGGCCGCGGCCCTCGTCCGGGGCGAGGAGCTCCGCCGCTCGGCCACCGGCCGGGAGGCGGCTGTGACCTGGGCCCCCGCCCATCCCCTGGCGGTCCGGGTCCAGTCCGACCTCCGGGCGGAGGAGCCGGACGTGGTCGTGGAAACCCTCTACCTCTGGAAGAAGCCGCGTCCGGTTCCGGCGGACGCGGAGGTGCTCGCGGTCTACAACGTCCTTCGGGCCGTCGGGTCCCTCCAGGGCATCGAATACTGGTCCGCCAGCCGGCAGACGATGCGGCTCTTTTACGAGGAGTCCTGGAGGGTCGTCTCCCCGGAGGATCGGACCCGGATCCCGGACCAGCGCGTCGCCGCGGTGCCGCCCTCGGAGACCTTCACGGTCTGGCAGAAGGACCTCTCCTTCGGGGGGAACCTGAACCGCCTGGACTACCGTTCCGCACCGGACGGGATCCTCCTGGAATCCGTCAACCTCACCCGGATGTACTACAAATTCGTTCCCGTGGCTTCCCCGGGAAGTCTCAAGGTCCGGGTCCTCGTGCTGAACACGGACGAGGGCATCCTGTTCTGGGCCGTGTCGAGCGCCCGGGCCGCGGTCGTGCCGGGCGTTCGGGGCAAGCTGGAGGATTCCTTCGGGAACCGGGCGGAGGCCCTGTTCCGATGGTTCTCCCGGAACGTCGAGGAGGCCTGGAAGGGACTCTGATCCGCGGCCCGCGTTTGTGCCCCTCCCCGGGCCGTGCTATAGTGGATCCATGAACCGAACCGGGGAAGAACCTCCGATCGAGGACGTCCGCGCCGCGGCGGATATCCTGGCGGACCTGGCCGCCGGAATGGGCACGGTCCTTCGGGGCAAGGACGCCTTCGTCCGGGACTTCCTGGCCTGCGCGGCCGCGGGAGGCCACCTCCTCGTGGAGGACCTGCCAGGCCTGGGAAAGACCACGGCGGCCAAGACCTTCGCGGCCCTCCTTTCCCGGGGACCGGACTCCCCGGCCCTGTTCCGCCGCCTCCAGTGCACTCCGGACCTCCTGCCCTACGATGTGACCGGGGTGGACGTCTTCGATCCCGACGCCCGGGCCTTCGTCTTCCACCCGGGCCCCGTCTTCTCCAACGTCCTCCTCGCGGACGAGCTCAACCGGACCCCCCCGAAGGTCCAGTCCGCCCTCCTGGAGGCCATGGCGGAGGGCCAGGTCACGACGTCCGAGGGGACCCGGCCCTTGCCGGAGTTCTTTTTCGTCGTGGCGACCCAGAATCCCGTGGAAACCGAGGGAACCTATCCCCTCCCGGCCGCCCAGCTGGACCGCTTCCTGATGCGGACCTCCCTGGGCTATCCCGGGCGGGACGCGGAAGTCTCCATCCTCCGGGACGACCCCTCCTCGACGGTGCTGGCCGGCCTCGCTCCCCGGAGGTCGGTGGAGGACCTGGTCTTCGTCCGGAGGACCGCCCGGTCGGTCTGGGCGGATCCCGCCCTCCTCGAGTCCGTCGCGGACCTGGCGGCGGTGACCCGGTCCCATCCGGGCATCCTCTTGGGGGCCTCCCCTCGGGCCGCCCTGGGGCTCCTGGCCGCCGCCCGGGCCCGGGCCCTCCAGGACGGCCGGGGCTTCCTGGTCGCCCAGGACGTCGTGGACCTGGCCGCCCCGGTGCTGGCCCACCGGATCCGGGCCCGGGATCCCGGGTTCGACGCGGACCGATGGCTCCGGGAAGAGGCGGCCGCCCGGACGGATCCCCTCCCCCGGGTCTAGGCCGGGAATGACGGATTCCCGGGAGCGCGGAGGATTCCGGAAGGTCCCGGGCGGCGGCCCGAGACCGACGAGTCGGGGCTTGGGGTTCTCCCTGCTCGCGGCCGGCCTGCTCGCGGCCGGCCTTGCCCGTTCGGAATTGGGAGCCCTGCTTTCCGGGGCGGGCCTCGGGACGGCGGTCCTGGCGACCCTGGCCGGGGTCCTTGCCGAGGGGCGGCGCCGGGACCGGGTCCTCGCGGCGGATCCGGAGGCCCTGCGTCCCTCCCTCTCCCCGGCGACCCGGGACGGGAACCCCGAACTCCGCGCGTCATTCCGGGTCGATAACCGGGGGATGCCGCTCCCCCGGGCCCCGGGAACCTCGGCCTGGATCTCCTACCGGGGGGCGAGCCGCCTGGGCCGGATCG
>CALMRC010000140.1 GCA_937873275.1 uncultured Spirochaetota bacterium | reverse complement strand
TCCCGGTACACGAGTACTCCCAGCACGAGCTGAAGGGTCGGCGAAATGTACTGCAGGAGGCCCATCTTGGACAGGGGGAGCCGGACCACCCCCGCGGCGTAGGACAGCAGGGGGATCGCCGTGACCGGCCCGGCCAGGGCCAGGAGGGTCGTGTTCAAGGCACCCAGGTTTCCGAACGCGCCCCGGCCCGCCCTCGCTTCCAGCAGGAGGAAGGCAAGGGCGAAGGGGAAGGCCGCCGCCGTCTCCAGGGTCAGCCCCGTCAGGACGTCGAGGCTGGCCATCTTCTTCACCAGGCCGTACAGGGCGAAACTTGCGGCGAGGGAAAGGGCGATCCACGGCAAGCGGCCGTACGAGACGGCCTGGACGGCGATGCCCAGTCCCGCGACCAGGTACGACAGGATCATCCCCCGGTCCAGACGCTCCCGCAGGACCAGGGCACCCAGGGCCGCGGACACGAGGGGGTTGAGATAGTACCCCAGGCTGGACTCCAGGATATGGGAGGAATTCACCGCCCAGATGTAGATGCCCCAGTTGACGCTGATCAGGGCGCCCGCGCCGATCACGGAGGCCAGACGTTTCCACGACTGGAAGACCACCGCCAGGTTGCGGCCCCGGCGCAGGACAATCATCACGACCAGGGTGAAGACGAAGGCCCAGATGATCCGGTGCGCGAGGATCTGGAACGATGGCACGGCGGAGAGGCTTTTCCAGTAGACGGGAAAGAGTCCCCACATTCCGAAGGCCGCGATCCCGAACAGGATGCCCTGCGCCTCGCTCGAACGGGGTTCCCGGTCCGGCTTTTCCATGACGACTCCTCGAAGAACGAAACGGCCGCCCGGGGGCGGCCGCTCTGGGGGTAGCCCGGAGGCTACTTCTTGTTGGCGATGGTCGCCTTGCAGGTCTTGCAGATCTTGGTCTTCTTTCCCTCGATCTCCTGCTCGTAGAGGATCTTGACGCCCTCCCGCTTGCAGACCGGGCAGGTGCCGCGGCCTCCCGCGACCTGGTCGCGCACGCCTTTCCCGCGATGAGCCTTGGACATGTTCTACCCTCCCCTACTCGGCCTTGGCCGCTGCGGCCTTCTTCTCGGCCTTCTTGGCCTTGGCGGCGGCCTTCTTGGCGTTCTTCTCGTCGTCGACCTTGCGGTCCACGAGCTCGAGGACCACCATCTCCGCGGCGTCCTGCTTCCGGAAACCGATCTTCAGGATGCGGGTGTATCCGCCCGGCCGGTCCTTCATGCGGACGGCGATGTCCTGGAACAGCTTGACCAACACGGCCTCGTCCATGATCTTGCGGGCCGCCAGGCGGCGGTGGTGCACGCTGTCGATCTTGGCCCGGGTGATCTCCTTCTCCGCGAAACGGCGCACCTCGAGGGCCTTGGCCTTGGTGGTCACGATCCTCTCGTGCTTGAAGAGGACGGTCATCATGTTCCGCATCAGGGCCTTGCGGTGGGCGGCGTTCCGATTCAGCTTGTTGAAGCCCTTCCTATGATTCATTCGACTCTTCCTTCTGCATCGTCAGTTTCAGGTGGTTCCGGAGTTCCGTGTAGTCCGGCATGCCGAGATCCAGGTTCCACTCCTTGAGCTTGTCCTTGATCTCCTGAAGGGACTTCTTCCCGAAGTTCCGGGTCTTGGCGATGTCGTCCTCGGTCTTGCGCGTCAGGTCGCCGATGGTCTTGATGTTGGCGTTCTTCAGGCAGTTGGAGGAACGGACCGAGAGCTCGAGCTCCTCGACGGGGGTGTTGAGGATCTGGCGGATCCTCTCCTCGATCTCGTCGTTCTCGTCGTCGGCCCCGATCTCCCCCTCGTCGAAGTTGACGAAGATGGAGAAGTGGTCCTTGGCGATCTTGGCTGCCTCCGCCAGGGCGTCCTCGGGCCGAAGGGTCCCGTCGGTCCAGACCTCCAGGAGGAGCTTGTCGTAGTCCGAGCGGTGGCCGACCCGGGTGGGCTCCACGGAGTACTTGACCTTCTTCACGGGGGAGAAGATCGCGTCCATCGGGATCGTCCCGACCACCTCGATGTACTTTTCGTTCACCTCGCTGGGCACGTAGCCCCGGCCCAGGTCCACCTGCATCTCCAGGTCCAGCTTGACGCCGTCCATGAGGGTGCAGATCCGGATCTCGGGGTTCAGGACCTCCAGGCCCTTGTCCTGGCCGAGGGAGGCGCCCGTGACCTCCGCGGGTCCGGCGAGCTCGAAGAGGAACGTCCCCTGCTCCTCGTCGTTGGGGAGCCGCAGGCGAAGCTGCTTCAGGGCGTTCAGGACCTCGATGGTGTCCTCGACGACCCCGGGGATCGTCTCGAACTCGCTGGTCACGGTGTGCTGGGCGCCGTCCGCGTCCGTCCGCACCATGCGCACGGCGGTGATGGCGTAGCCCTGGATCGAGGAGAGGAGGATACGGCGCAGCGTGTTGCCGATCGTGGTGCCGTACCCGGGCTCGAAGGGATACGCGATGAACTTGCCGTACGTGGAGGAACTCTCGCTCGTTTCGTAGGTGATGCCTTTCGGCCGCTTGAATCCCTTGAGCAGGTTCTTTCGCGCCATGTCCTCTCCTTACTTCGAGTAAAGCTCGACGACGAGCTGCTCGCGGATGTCGCCCATGTCGGTGATGTCCTGGCGCGCGGGCACGGCCACGAACTTGCCGGCCAGGGCGTCGGGATCCACGGAAAGCCAAGGCATCACGCCGCTCCGGGTGTACTCCTGGAGAGCGCCCTTGATCAGCTCGATCTTCTGGGACGTCGGGTGGATGCACACCGCGTCACCCGGCTTGACCAGGAAGGAGGAGACGTTCACGCGCTTGCCGTTCACGGTCACGTGGCCGTGGAGGACGAGCTGGCGGGCCTGGGACCGGGAGGTGGCGAACCGGAGCCGGTAGACCACGTTGTCCAGGCGGCGCTCCAGGAGGGCGAACAGGTTGTCGCCGGTCTTCCCGGGCATGCGCAGGGCCTTCTCGTAGGCCAGCCGGAACTGCTTCTCCATGAGGCCGTAGGTCCTCTTGAGCTTCTGCTTCTCCCGGAGCTGGACGGCGTAGTCGGAGACCTTGCCGGCCCGGGCCTTCGGATTCTTGCCGGGAGCGGGTCGCTTCCGGTTGATCGGGCACTTGTCGCTCTTGCAGCGCTCGCCCTTGAGGAATAGTTTCTTGCCCTCCGCGCGGCAGAGCCGGCATCGGGGTCCGGTGTAACGGGCCATCTATGCTTCCTCCCCCCGCCTCAGATACGGCGCGCCTTGGACGGGCGGCAGCCGTTGTGCGGAATCGGCGTCACGTCGTTGATGCTCTTGACCTTGAGGCCCAGGGCTCCCAGCTGGCGGATCGCGGACTCGCGGCCCACTCCGGGGCCCTTCACGTAGACGTGCACCTCCCGGAGGCCCACGTTCAGGGCCTTCTGGACGGCCACCTCGGTCACGGACTGGGCGGCGAAGGGGGTGGACTTCTTCGCCCCGCGGAATCCCATGCCTCCGGAGGAGGCCCAGGAGATCGCGTTGCCGTTGAGGTCGGTCACGGTGATAATGGTATTGTTGAAGGTCGCCTGGATGTAGACGTTCCCCTCGTATACGCTCTTCTTCTCTTTCTTCTTCTTGGCGACGGCCACTTCTCTATCCTCCCTACCTTAGGCCTTCTTCTTCCCGGCCACGGTCTTCCGCTTGCCC
Source organism: uncultured Spirochaetota bacterium (assembly GCA_937873275.1). Lineage (GTDB taxonomy): Bacteria > Spirochaetota > Spirochaetia > Treponematales > UBA12059 > JAAYUR01. The sequence continues at coordinate 22,929 of CALMRC010000140.1, read as the reverse complement.
TTCCGGGTGCGGGCGTTGGTCCGGGTTCGCTGGCCGTTGACCGGGAGGCCCTTCCTGTGGCGGAGGCCCCGGTAGCAGCCGATATCCATGAGGCGCTTGATGTTCAGGGCGACTTCGGAGCGGAGGCGGCCCTCCACCTTGTAGTCGTTCTCGATCACCTTGCGGAGCTCGTTGATCTCCTCGTTGGACAGGTCGTTGATCAGCTTGTCCGGATCGATCTTGACGCTGTCGCAGATCTTGCGGGCGCTGGTCCGGCCGATGCCGAAGATGTAGGTGAGGGCGATCTCTACGTGCTTGTTGGGGAGGTCCACTCCCGCGATACGTGCCATGGGGTATTCCTCCTCAACCCTGCTTCTGCTTGTGCTTGGGATTGTCGCAGATGATACGGACGATGCCGTTCCGCTTGATCACCTTGCACTTATCGCAAATGCGCTTGACGCTGGTCCTGACTTTCATGCCTTCCTCCACGGTCCGATAAGTCTTCTTTGTACCACGCTATAGCCTTCCGAGTCCATAGACGCCCGTCCGGCTACAGGTTCCGGGGCTTTATGTGCCCCTTCCGGGTCAGCCCGTCGTGGTGGTGCATCTTCAACAGGGCCTCCACCTGGCTCATGGTGTCCAGGTCGACGCCGACCAGAATGAGGAGCGAGGTTCCGCCCAGCAGGTACGCGAGCTCGCTCGGGAAGTTGAAGAGGCGCTGCACGACGGTCGGTATCAGCGCGATGAGCGCAAGGTACAGGGATCCCGGCAGGATGATCCGGTTCAGAATCCGGGTCAGGTGCTCCTCCATCTTCTCGCTCCGGATGCCCGGAATGGATCCCCCGTTCTCCCGGATGTTCTTGGAGATCTCCTGGGGGTTCAGGGTCACCTGGGTGTAGAAGTAGGCGAAGAAGATGATCAGCAGGATGTAGAACACCTGGTACCACACTCCCGAGGGAGAGAGCCAGGCGGTGAAATCCCGGATCCACTTGGCCTTGGCCGCCGGACCGCCCAGGAGCTGGAGGGGCAGGGTCAGGAGGGAGGAGGCGAAGATCACGGGGATGACCCCGGAGGGGTTGATCTTGAAGGGGATGTAGGTGTTCTGGGCGCCGTACATCCTCCGGCCCACCACGCGCTTGGCGTAGTTGATCGGGATCTTGCGCTGGCCCTGCTGTTCGTAGATGACCAGGGCGATGACCGCCGCGAACAGGAGCAGGACCACGATGGCGAACACCGGGTTGATCTCGTTGCTGGCGATCCTCTGCCACAGGGCGAAGAGGGCGTTGGGCAGACGGGCCACGATTCCCGCGAAGATCAGCAGGGACACGCCGTTGCCGATGCCGCGCTTGGTGATCTGCTCGCCGATCCAGATCAGGAACATGGAGCCCGTGGTCACCGTGACGATGGCCACGAAGGTGTACATGCTCTCGCTGATGGTCAGGGCCCCGGGAATGGTCTTGGCCCAGGCGATGACGGACAGGGACTGCACGATGCAGACGCCCACCGCGCCGATGCGGGTCCAGCGGGCGATCTTCTTGCGTCCGCCCTCCTCCTCCGCGACCTTCTTGAGCTTGGGGAAGACCACGATGAGGAGCTGCATGATGATCTGGGTGGAGATGAAGGGCATGACGCCCAGCATGAACACCGAGAAGTTCTTGAAGGCTCCGCCCGCGAAGAAGTCGAGATAGTCCGTGATCCCGCCGCCGGAGGTCTGGCTCTTGAAGTACACCGCCAGGGCCCCGGCGTTGATGCCGGGGATGGGCAGGTACGCCCCAACGCGGAAAACGAAGAGCCAGAACAGGGTGTACGTGATCCGGTCCCGGAGTTCCTTGATCCTTAAGATGTCGCCTAACGGATTGCCTGCCATGGATCCCTACCTTCCTTCGCCGCGTCCGGCCTACCGGGACTCGATCTTGCCGCCGGCCTTGGCGATCTTGTCGGCCGCGGAGGCGGATACCTTGTCCACCACGAAGGTCAGGGCCTTCGTCAGGTCGCCGGAGCCGAGCACCTTGATCGGGGAACCGGCCTTGCTGACCAGCCCGCACTTGAGCAGGGTGACCGCGTCCACGGTGTCCCCGGCCTGGTACTTGGACTCGATGGCCCCGAGGTTCACGACCTGGTATTCCTTCTTGAACGGATAGTTGGAGAACCCCCGGTGGGCCAGGCGCCGGTACAGGGGCATCTGGCCGCCCTCGAAGCCCGGGTAGGTCTTCCCGCCGGACCGGGACTTCTGTCCCTTGTTGCCCTTGCCGGCGGTTCCGCCCAGACCCGAGCCCTGCCCGCGCCCGACGATCTTCTTGGCGTGGGTAGCCCCCTCGGGGCGGTGAAGGTTGAAGTCGCTCATCCTTCGATCTCCTTGACTTCCACGAGGTGCGCCACCGAGGCCACCATCCCGAGGATGGCGGGGGACGCTTCCTGAACCGTGGTGGAACTAATCTTCCGCAGGCCGAGGGACCGGACGGTGGCCCTCTTCTCGGGCTTCTGCCCGATCACGCTGCGGACGAGCTTGATCTGGATCTTCTTGGTTTCGGTCTTCTTCTTGGCCATCGCGTCAACCCCACATGTCCTTGATGGTCTTGCCGCGGTTCTTGGCCACGACCTTGGCGTCCATCATCTCCTCGATGCCGGCGAACACCGCGCGGACCACGTTGTTCGGGGCCCGGGAGCCGACGCTCTTGGCCAGGACGTCCGTGACTCCGCCGGCCTCCATGACGGCCCGCACGGCGCCCCCGGCGATGATGCCGGAACCGGGGCAGGCGGGCTTCATGATGACCTTGGAGGCCTTGTACTCCCCGATCATGTCATGGGGGAGCGTGCCGTTCTTGACGGGCATGCGGACCATGGCCCGCTTGGCCTTGTCGATGCTCTTGCGGATGGCCTCGCTCACGTCCTTGGCCTTGCCGAATCCGAAACCGACGTTGCCGGCCCGGTCGCCCACGACCGTGAGGGCGGAGAAGGAGAAGCGCCGGCCGCCCTTGACGACCTTGGCGGTGCGGTTCAGCTTCACGAGCTTCTCGACGAAACCGTCGTTCCGGGAATCGCGGTCTCCCCTATCCCTGTCTCTTCCTCTGTTCTCCACGGTTTCCCCCTAGAACTCTATGCCGGCCTTGCGGGCCCCGTCGGCGATGGCTTTCACGATGCCGTGATACTTATAGCCGTTCCGGTCGAAGACCACGGTCCCGATCTTCTTGTCCTTGAGCCGCTTGCCGATCTCCTCCCCGAGCTTGGAGCCTCCCTCCACGGTGGCCTTCACGGCCTTGAGGGTTTCCTCCAGGGTGGAGGCGGAGGCCAGGGTCTTGCCGGCCTGGTCGTCGATCACCTGGACGTACAGGTAGCGGTTGCTCTTGTATACCGTCATCCGAGGGCGCTCCGGGGTACCCTCCAGGTTCTTCCGGACGTGCGCCTTGCGCTGGTCGCGCCTGCGGAGCTTGGAATCCAGTTCCTTCGTGCTCATCGGTGCCTGCCTTACTTCACGCCGGTCTTGCCGACCTTCTTGCGGACGGTCTCGGTCTCGTAGCGGATGCCCTTGCCCTTGTAGGGCTCGGGCTTCCGGAGGCCCCGGATCTCGCTGGCGAACTTGCCCACCAGCTGCCGGTCGTGGCCGGAGACGACGATCTTCTGGCCGTTCATCTCCACGGCCGCCGAGATCCCCTTGGGAAGGCCGACCATCACGTCATTGGAATACCCGAGGGACAGGACCAGGATGTTGCCCTGCAGCTCGGCCTTGTACCCGACTCCGTTGATGAGGAGCGCCTTGGAGAAGCCCTGGGACACGCCCTGGACCATGTTGTTCACCAGGTTCCGATAGAGCCCGTGGAAGGCCCGGGTGGGCTTCTGGTCGTCCTTACGGGTGACCTCCACCAGGTTGTCCTTGACGGCGATCTCCACGGAATCGTTGAAGTCCTGGGAAAGCTTCCCCTTGGGGCCCTCGACGGTGACGGTCCGGTTCTGGACGGTCACCTTGACGCCCTGGGGAATCGCGATCGGCAGTTTTCCTATCCTCGACATGGCTATCCCCTCTTACCAGACCGTGCAGATCAGCTCGCCGCCGACCTTCTTCTCGACGGCCTTCCGGCCCGTGGTCACGCCCTCCGAGGTGGAGATGATGACGGTGCCGTATCCGTTGTGCACCCGGGGCAGGGTCTTGTACCCGGCGTACACCCGCCGGCCCGGCCGGGAGACCTTGTCCACGCCGTGGAGGACGGGATCGTTCTCCTCGTCGTACTTCAGGAAGATCCGGATGAAGTTCTGGCCCTCGTTCACGATCTTCTTGAAGTTCTTGATGTACCCTTCGGTCTTCAGGATCTTGACGATCTCGAGCTTGAGCTTGGAGGTCGGAATGTCGACCTTCTCATGGCGAGCGGAGCTCGCGTTGCGGATCTTCGTCAGCATATCGGCAATGGGGTCCGAAACGCTCATGCCTTCCTCCTACCAGCTCGACTTGACCACGCCCGGGATCATGCCCTTGCTGGCGAGGTCCCGGAAACATAGACGGCACATATCGAACTTGCGCATATATCCGCGCGGGCGGCCGCAGATCTTGCAGCGGCGCACCAGACGCGTACTGAACTTCGGCTTCTTAAGAGCCTTAAGTATCATCGCTTTCCTAGCCATCTGACTTCCTCCTACTTCCGGAAGGGCATGCCCATGCGCCCCAGGAGGCTCTTGGCTTCCTTGTCGGACCGGGCGGTCGTGACGATGGCGACGTTCAGTCCCATGATCTTCTCTATCTTGTCGAAGTCGATCTCCGGGAAGATGATCTGCTCCGTGAGGCCGATGGCGTAGTTCCCGTGGCCGTCGAAGGCGTTGGGATTCACGCCCCGGAAGTCCTTGACCCGGGGGAGGGCCACGTTCATGAACCGGTCCAGGAACTCCCACATCTGGGCGCCCCGGAGGGTGACCCGGCAGCCGATCTCCTGGCCCTGGCGGATCTTGAAGGTGGCGATGGACTTGCGGGCCTTGGTCTTCACGGCCTTCTGGCCGGTGATGTGTCCCAGGTCCTCGACGGCGGCGTCCAGGATCTTCTTATTCTCCTTGGCCTCGCCGACGCCCATGGACACCACGACCTTCACCAGCCGCGGCACCTGCATGGCGGAGGAGTAGCCGAACTCCTCCTTGAGCTCCGAAGCCACCTTCTCCAGGTAGACCTTCTTGAGCCGGGGCACGTAGTTCTTCTTATCAGCCATAGTTACAGAGCCTCCCCGCACTTGCGGCAGACCCGCGCCTTGTCCTCGCCCGTGATCTTGTACCCGATGCGGGTGGGTCCGCACTTCTTGCAGACGATCATGAGGTTGGAAAGCTGGAGCGGCGCCTCGATCTCGACGATGCCGCCGCGGTCGTTCTGGTTCCTCTTGCGCATGGCCTTCTTGACCATGTTGACCCCCGCGACGATGGCGCGGGACTTGTCGCGGTCGATGCGCACGATCTTGCCCTGCTTGCCCCGATCCTTCCCGGCGATGACCTGGACGAGGTCGTCCTTTCGGAGTTTGAACTTCGCGTTGTTCTCCATCATCCTGATCTCCTAGAGGACCTCGGGAGCGAGCGACACGATCTTCATGAAGTCCTTCTCCCGGAGTTCCCGGGCCACGGGGCCGAAGATGCGCTTTCCCTTGGGGTTCTTGTTCGCGTCGACGAGCACGCAGGCGTTGTCGTCGAACCGGATATAGGTGCCGTCGGGGCGGCGGTATTCCTTGTGCGTCCGCACGATGACCGCCTTCTCGATGGTTCCCTTCTTGACGGCGGAGTTGGGGATCGTGGTCCGGACGGCCACGACGACGATGTCGCCGACGCCCGCGTAGCGGCGCTTGGACCCGCCGAGCACCTTGATGCACTTGACCGTCTTGGCGCCCGAGTTGTCCGCCACGTTCAGCATGGATTCAACCTGGATCATAGCGTGTCCCTACCCTCGCCTTACTTCGCCCGCTCGAGGATCTCGACCAGACGCCATCGCTTGTCGCGGCTCAGGGGCCGGGACTCGATCACGCGGACGGTATCGCCGATATGGGCCTCGTTGTTCTCGTCATGGGCCTTGAAGCGCTTGGAACTCTTCACGTATTTCTTGTAAAGAGGATGCAGCTTCCTCGTGACCACCTCGACCACGATGGTCTTGTCCATCTTGTCGCTGGCCACGATCCCGGTCAGGGTCTGCTTGCCCTTCCTGACGTTCTGTACGACCTGTTCCACGTTCTTCTCCTCGCCTTAGGCCCGGGCCGCTTCGGACTCGTGCTGATGAATCAGCGTGTTGAGCCGGGCGATCTGTCGGCGCATGTTCCGCTTCTCCAGGGGGTTCTCGACATGGCCGATCACCATCTTGAAGCGGAGATCCATGTACTTCTTCCGGAGTTCCTCGCGCTTGACCAGGAGCTCCTCGTACTTCAGTTCCTTGAACGAATTCTTCATCGGATCACTCCATCTCCAGGTCCGTGCGGGCCACGAACTTGGTCCGGATGGGGAGCTTGGAACCCGCCAGGCGCATGGCCTCGGCGGCGGTCGCGCGCTCCACGCCGGCCAGCTCGAACATGACCGTGCCGGGCTTGACCACGGCAACCCAGTACTCCGGTCCGCCCTTGCCCTTGCCCATGCGGGTTTCCAGGGGTTTCTTGCAGAAGGGCTTGTCCGGGAAGATCCGGATCCACATCTTGCCGCCCCGCTTGATGTAGCGGTTGAGGGCCACGCGGGCGGCCTCGATCTGGCGGTTGGTGATCCACATCGGCTCCAGGCAGACCAGGCCGAACTCCCCGAAGGAAACCTCGTTGCCCCCGGTCGCCTCGCCGTGGATGCGGCCGCGCTGGACCTTTCTGTGCTTGACTCGCTTGGGTGAAAGCATATCTAGCTCCTAGCCTCGCGGCGCTCCGGGCGATCGCCCCGGTCGTAGCGGCCGCGGCCGCCGTCCCGTCCGCCATCGCGCCGGTCGTCCCGTCCGCCCTCGCGGTCGTGCCGCTGCTTGCGGACCAGGGTTCCGGCGTCCTCGTTCTTGTCCGTGCTGTAGACCATGCCCTGGAAGATCCAGACCTTGACGCCGATCTTCCCGAAGGTGGTGTTGGCCTCGGAGAACCCGTAGTCGATGTCCGCCCGCAGGGTGTGCAGGGGGGTCCGGCCTTCCTTGTGCTCCTCCGTGCGGCTCATGTCGGCCCCGCCGAGGCGGCCGGACATCCGGACCTTGCAGCCCTGGGCGCCGCCCTTGATGGCGTTGGTGACGGCCATCTTCATGGCGCGGCGGAAGCTCGACCGGGTCTCCAGCTGGCGGCAGATGTTCTGGGCCACGACCTGGGCGTTGGTCTCGATCTTCTTGATCTCCTTGATCTTGATCTGGACCTTCTTGGTCGCGGACTTCTGCAGCTCCATGCCGATCTTCTCGATGTTGGCGCCCTTGACCCCGATGAGCACGCCGGGGCGCGCCGTATGGATCACGATGGTGACCCGCTGGGGGTGCCGGACGATCTCCACCTCGGAGATGTCGGCGTTCTTGGCCTCGGGAAGCTCGCCCAGGCGCTTGCGGAGGGCCAGATCCTCATGGAGGGTCTTGGCGTATTCCCGGGGGTCGACGAACCAGCGGGACTTCCAGTCCTTGTTGATGCCGAGCCGGAGCCCGATCGGATTTACTTTCTGGCCCACGTTACGCCTCCGTCCTTCCGATTTCGTCCACGACCACGCTGATATGGCACATGCGCTTCAGCTGCATGTCCGCCCGGCCGCGGGCGCGGAACCAGACGCGGCGCATCCGGGGACCGTCGTCGATCCGGAGCTCCTTGACGAAGAGCATGTCCTCCGCCAGCTTCCGGTTCCGGTCCAGGGCGTTGGCCGCCGCGGACATGACTACCTTCCGGATCAGCCGGGCGCCCTTGTGGGGCATGTTGTCCAGGATGGCCACCGCCTCGGTGTACGGCTTGCGGCGGACGAGGTCCGCGACCGGCCGGATCTTCGAGGGCGACGCTATCAGAAACTTTGCCTTGGCTACGTATCCTGCGTTCATGGCATCCCCTACTTTTTCTCGGCCTTCTTGTCGCTGCCCGCATGTCCGCGGAAGATGCGGGTGGGCGCGAACTCGCCGAGCTTGTGACCGACCAGGTTCTCGGTTACGTACACCGGCACCCAGGTCTTCCCGTTGTAGACCGAGATGGTCATGCCGACCATCTCGGGGATGATCGTGGAGGTGCGGGAGAAGGTCTTCACCATCTTCTTGTCCCCGCCCTTGGACATCTCGACGATCTTCTTATACAGGCTGGCCTCGATGAAAGGCCCCTTCTTGATAGATCTCGACACGGTAGGCTCCTATCCCTTCCTGCGCTTGACGATGAAGCTGCCCGACGGCTTGTGGGCGTCGCGCGTCTTGTAGCCCTTGCACGGCTGGCCCCAGGGCGTGACGGGCTGCTTGTAGCCCTTGCCCCGGCCCTCGCCGCCGCCGTGGGGGTGATCGACGGGGTTCATGGCCACGCCGCGGACCCGTGGGCGCATGCCCATCCACCGGCTCCGCCCGGCCTTGCCGATCCGCTCGTTCATGTGCTCGTCGTTGCCGACGGACCCGATCGTGGCGGAGCACTTCTTGAACACCATCCGGAGCTCACCCGAGGGCAGCTTGAGGATGACGTAGTCGCCTTCCTTGGCGGCGATCAGGGCGCCGGCACCGGCGGACCGAGCCAGCTGGCCGCCCCGGCCCAGGTTCAGCTCCACGTTGTGGACCGTGAGGCCCACGGGGATGGATTCCAGCGGAAGGGAGTTGCCCGTCTCGATGGGGGCGTCCGGACCGGACAGGATCTTCTGCCCGACCGCCAGGCCCTTCGGCGCGATGATGTAGCGCTTCTCGCCGTCCACGTAGTTGATGAGGGCGATGTTGGCGCTCCGGTTGGGATCGTACTCGATGGAGGCGACCTTCCCGGGAATCCCGATCTTGTCCCGGAGGAAATCGATCTCCCGGTACTTTCGCTTGTGCCCGCCGCCCCGGCGCCGCATGGAAATGCGGCCGTTGGAGGCGCGGCCGGAGGAGCGCTTGCTTCCCCTGGAAAGGGCCTTTTCCGGCTCGTTGCCGCAGGTGAGCTCCGTGTTGACCACCTGGACCCGGTGCCGGAGTCCCGGGGTTATCGGCTTGAACGTCTTGATAGCCATATCTTCCCCTTAGTTGCCGTGAAGGCTCACGCGCCCTCGAAGGCTTTGATCGTCTCGCCCGCGGCCAGACGCACCGTCGCCTTCTTCCACGAGGGAGTGTAGCCGGCGCGATTCCGGAGGCGCTTCGGCTTGCCTTTTACGTTCATCACGGTGCAGGACACCGGGTGAACCTGGAACAGCCTCCGCACGGCTTCCATGACCTGGGTCTTGGTGGCCCGCGGATCCACGCGGAAGACGAACTTTCCGTTCTCCCGCATTTCGTTGGTCTTCTCGGAGAGGACCGGTTCGATCAGGATATCTTCGTACTGCATCTTCCTCTCCTCAATTTCCCGAGTAGAACTCGTTGAGGCTCTTCACGGCCGACTCGAGAACCACGACGGAGCGTCCGTAGAACAGGTCGTGGGCCCGAAGGCGGTTGAAGGACAGGAAGTGGAGCCAGGGGATGTTCCGCCCGGCCCGCTTCAGGTCCGCGTCGTCGTCCTTGAGGATGACCACCGTGCGCTCGTCCTTCTCCCGGGGGAGGACGGTCTTCAGGATGGACGCCAGGTCCTTGGTCTTCCCGTTCGGAACGGTGAAGTCCTGGACCACCTTCAGCGTCTTGTCCTGGGCCTTGAGACTCAGGATGGTCTTGATCGCCAGGCGCTTGGCCTTCCGGGGCATCCGATAGGAATAGTCCCGGGGCTTCGGGCCGAACACGATGCCGCCGCCCACGTAGAGGGGGGACTTGACGTCGCCCTGGCGGGCCCGGCCGGTTCCCTTCTGGGCGTAGGGCCGGCGATTGGTGCCGTGGACCTCGGAGCGTCCCTTCGTGCAGGCGGCGCCCACCCGGGCGTTGGCCAGCTCGTTGTGGATCGCGTAGTAGATCACGTCCTCGTTGATGGGCAGGCCGAAGACGGCGTCGTCCAGTTGGACGGTCCCGAGCTCCTTGCCCTGTACGGAATATAGCTTGCCTTCCATCTCGGTCACCTACCCTCGCTTCGCTTTCTTGACCGCGGGACGCACGACGACCGCGCAGTTCCGCGGACCCGGCACGGCGCCGCGGACCAGGAGAACACCGTTTTCCGCGTCCACCCGGATGACCTTGAGGTTCAGGATCGTCACCTTCTCGTTGCCCATGCGGCCCGGAAGCTTGACGTTCTTGAAGGTCTTGTGCGGATAGGTGCGCTGGCCGGTCGAGCCGGGCTCCCGGTGGAACTTGGACCCGTGGGTGGCGCGGCCGCCCCCGAACCCCCAGCGCTTCACGACGCCCTGGAATCCCTTGCCCTTCGTGTTCGCGGACACGTCCACGAAGCGGACGCCCTCGAAATACTCCACGCCGACGCTCTTGCCGACCTCGACGTCGCCCTGGAAATCCTTGGACTCCCGAAGGATCCGGGTGGGGGCCACGCCCTCCGGGAACTGCCCGGCGTAGGGCTTGGTCACGTTCTTCTTCTTCATTCCGAAGAATCCGAAGACCACGGCTTCGTACCCGAAGGTTTCCTTGTCCTTGCGGCCGACCACGACGTTGGGCGCGATCTTGAGGACGGTGACGGGGGTGATTTTCCCCGTCTCGTCGAAGACCTGGGTCATGCCGATCTTCTGTCCGATAATTCCGATCATTCGATGCTCCTAGCGTTGAACGCTTCGGTACGAAACCGGGCGTTTACTGCTTGATCTCTACGTCGACGCCCGCAGGAAGCTCCAGCTTCATGAGCGCGTCCATGACGTCGGCGGTCGGATCCATGATGTCGATGAGGCGCTTGTGGGTTCTCATCTCGAACTGCTCCCGCGACTTCTTGTGGACGTGCGGGGAACGTAGGACCGTGTACTTGTTGATTCGGGTCGGCAGCGGAATGGGTCCCGCGACCTTCGCGCCCGCCTTCTGGACCGTCGTCACGATCGACCGAGCGGAATCGTCGATGAGACGGACGTCGAATCCCCTGAGCCTTACGCGGATCCTGTCTTTCATGCTTCCTCCAAAGATCTCTTGCTTCCGGTCCTTGCGTGCCGTTCCCGGGAGGGCGTACCCCGAGGGCCGGATGCAGCGGGGGATTGGGCCCCCGCAAAACCTTTAGGCCGGACCGCCTAAGGCGGCCGCGCCTGGACGAACTACGCTCCGACCTCCCGGAAGGAGCGCCCCTTCGGATCCGGACGCTCTACGCCCGGGTTCGAAGGAAAAGGCGCGCGGCCGGTCAGGGCCGCGCGCCCGGAATCCCTAAACTAGTTCTGGACCTCGATGACCTGGCCGGAGGCCACGGTCCGGCCACCCTCTCGGATGGCGAACTTGAGCCCCTGCTCCATGGCGATGGGGTAGATCAGCTCGACGAAGATCTCCGTGTTGTCCCCGGGCATCACCATCTCGCGGCCCTCGGGCAGCTTGACGGAACCGGTGATGTCCGTGGTGCGGAAGTAGAACTGGGGCCGGTAGCCGGAGAAGAACGGGGAGTGACGTCCACCCTCGTCCTTGCTGAGGCAGTAGATCCGTCCCTTGAACTTGGTGTGGGGGGTGATGGAACCCGGCTTGGCCAGAACCTGGCCGCGCTCGACGTCCTTCTTCTCCACGCCCCGGAGCAGGGTGCCGATGTTGTCGCCGGCCTGCCCCTCGTCCAGGAGCTTGTTGAACATCTCGACGCCGGTGACGACCGTGCTCTTGGTCGGCTTGATCCCGACGATCTCGACGGTCTCGCCCACCTTCACGATCCCGCGCTCGACGCGGCCGGTCACGACGGTGCCGCGGCCGGAAATGGTGAAGACGTCCTCGATCGGCATCAGGAACGGCTTGTCCGTGAGGCGCTCGGGGTCCGGGAAGAAGGAGTCCATGGCGTCCAGGAGGTCCTGGATGCACTTGGTGGCCTCGGCGTTGTCGGGCTCGGACATGGCCTTGAAGGCGGAACCCTTGATGATCGGGGTCTTGTCCCCGGGGAAGCCGTAGAAGTTGAGGAGGTCGATGATCTCCTGCTCCACCAGCTCGATCAGCTCCGCGTCGTCGACCAGGTCGACCTTGTTGAGGAAGACCAGGACGGAAGGCACGCCCACCTGGCGGGCGAGCAGGACGTGCTCGCGGGTCTGGGGCATGACGGAGTCGGGAGCGGACACGACCAGGACGGCCCCGTCCATCTGGGCGGCGCCGGTGATCATGTTCTTGATGTAGTCGGCGTGGCCGGGGCAGTCGATGTGCGCGTAGTGCCGCTTGGTCGACTGGTACTCCAGGTGCCGGGTGTTGATGGTGATACCGCGGGCCTTCTCTTCCGGGGCGTTGTCGATATCGTCGTACTTCATCACCTTGTCGCCGAACTTCTTGGCGCAATACATGGTGATGGCGGCACTCAGGGTGGTCTTGCCGTGGTCGATGTGGCCGATCGTACCGACGTTCATATGAGGTTTGGTACGCTCGAACTTCTCTTTGGCCATTGAACTTCCTCCTCTAACTATATGCGGAACGATCCAGCTCGCGCCTTTAAGGACACGGCATTATAGCGGCGCCCTCACATCTTGGCAAGGGCCCGCCGGCGGGTCCGCACCCGCAAAAACCCGGGAAGCGCCGGGCGCCTCCCGCCAGAATCACCAGCGATAGTGGGCGAAGGCCTTGTTGGCCTCGGCCATCCGGTGCGTGTCTTCCTTCTTCTTCACGGCGGTACCCGTGTTGTTGAAGGCGTCCAGGAGCTCCGCGGAAAGCCGCTCGGCCATGGACTTGCCGGACCGGCCCCGGGCCGCGGCCAGGAGCCAGCGCATGGCCAGAGCCTCCCGGCGGACCTCCCGGATCTCGATGGGCACCTGGTAGGTGGCGCCGCCGACGCGGCGGGACTTCACTTCCACCAGGGGCTTCACGTTGTCCAGGGCCTTCAGGAAGGCGTCCAGGGCGGGAACCCCGGCCTTTTCCTGGAGGATCGCCAGGGAGTTGTTCATGATCCGGGAGCAGGTGGCCTTCTTGCCCTCCCACATCATCCGGCAGACGAACCGGGTGACGGTTACGCTGTTGTACTTGGGATCGGGCTGGTGCCCCCGGTCCACGGTCTTCTTCTTGCGGCCCATGTCCGTCCCCCCTTACGCCTTCGGCCGCTTGGCGCCGTACTTGGAACGGGCCTTCTTGCGGTCGGCGACACCGAGGGTATCCTTGGCGCCCCGGATGATGTGGTACCGAACGCCCGGGAGGTCCTTCACGCGGCCTCCGCGGATGAGGACCACCGAGTGCTCCTGGAGGTTGTGGCCGACGCCGGGGATATAGGCGGTGACTTCCACCCCGGTGCTGGCCAGGCGCACGCGGGCGACCTTCCGGAGGGCCGAATTCGGCTTCTTCGGGGTCACCGTCATGACGCGCGTGCAAACGCCGCGCTTCTGGGGGCACTCGTGGAGGGCCGGGGCCTTGGTCTTCCAGACGTTCTTCTTTCGACCCAGGCGTATCAACTGGTTGATCGTAGGCATTACGCTCGTTCTCCTGTTCGCCCGGGCGTCAGCATCGCCCGGTTAAAGAATTCGGTACGCGAAGTAGTATATGGAACCGACACGCCCATCGGACGCGCGGACCATCACAATAGATTCCAAGCCCCCCCCGTGTCAACCCGTCCGCGTCAGGCCGGCGAAGCCGGCCTGACGTCGCCGAAGCAAGCCTCGGCGACGCAACCCCGGGGGAGAACTCGACGAAGCAGGGCGGGACCACGTCCCGCCTTGCTTCGTTGCACGAAGAGGAATGACGGAGCGAAGCGACGTCATTCCTCTTCGTCGACCGGCGAGAAGCCCTCGTCGTCGTCGAAGGCGGTATCCTCGTCGAAGACCGCGTCATTCAGGTCCGCCCTGTCCTCCAGGGCCATCAGGGGCTGGAGTTCCTTTTCCTTGCGGCGCTTCTCCAGGATCTCCTCCACGTAGGCGTCCAGGTCGTCGTTCTCCCCGTCCGACAGGCGGATGTCCCGGTACTTCTTCATGCCCGTGCCCGCGGGAATGAGGTGGCCGATGATGACGTTCTCCTTGAGGCCCCGCAGGCCGTCCGAGGCGCCCGCGATGGCGGCGTCCGTGAGGACCCGGGTGGTCTCCTGGAAGGAGGCCGCGGCGAAGAAGGAGTCGATCTTGAGGGAGGCCCGGGTGATGCCCAGGAGCAGGGGCCGGCCCACGGCGGGCTGGCCGCCCTCCTCCTGGACCCGCCGGTTCTCCTCGTGGAACTTGTACTTGTCGATCTGCTGGCCGTAGATGAACCGGGTGTCCCCGGGCTGGACGATCTCGACCTTCTTCATCATCTGGCGGACGATGACGCCGATGTGCTTGTCGTTGATGGTCACGCCCTGGAGGCGGTAGACCTGCTGGACCTCGTCCATGAGGAAGCGCTGGCAGGCGTGCTCGCCCAGGATCATCATGATGTCGTGGGGGTTCTGGTTCCCGTCGCAGAGCTTGTCCCCGGCTTCCACGGTATCGCCGTCCCGGACCAGGAGCCGCCGGCCCATGGGCACCAGGTGCTTGAACTCCTTGTTGAAGAGGTCCCGTACCACGATGACCCGCTTGCCCTTCACGATGCCCTGGAAGGCCACCGTTCCCCCGACCGTGGCCAGGACCGCGGGGGTCTTGGGCTTGCGGGCCTCGAACAGCTCGCTGACCCGGGGAAGACCACCGGTGATGTCCATGGCCTTGGCGCTTTCCTTGAGGGTACGCGCCAGGGTCCGGCCGGCCTTGACGAACTCGCCGTCCTCCACGTTGAGGTAGGCCCCGCCGGGCAGGAAGTAGGTGAAGGTCTCGTTGCCCGCCTCGTCCGTGATGACGATGCGGGGCTGCTTGGCGTCCCGTTCGGCGGCGAACTCGGCGATCTTCTTCTCGACGTTCCCCGTCTCCTCGTTGATCTCTTCCTTCAAGGTCGAGCCCGGGATGATGTCCTCGTACCGGACGTATCCCTCGTACTCGCTGATGATGGGGTCCGAGAAGGGGTCGAAGGTGGAGATGGTGGCCTGGGCGGGGACGACCTCCCCGACCTTCACGACCACCTCGGAGCCGTTCCGGACCTCGATCCGGCTCTCCTGGGCGATGAGGAGGAGGGCGTCCGGCAGGATCCGGGCGTACGCGATGTCGTGGGACTTCACGATCTCCCCGCCCTTCCGCTTCAGGATCTCCTGGTCCTTGAGGATGCGCTGGCCGTCCTCCACCAGGATCTTGTCCCCCTTGCCGAGCTCGTGGGAGGCGAAGACCTTGCAGACCTGGAGGAAGCCCTTCCGGGTGAAGAGGTAGCGGCCGTTGGTCTGGACGAAGGTGCCCTGCATGTCCGTAACCAGGATCGGGTACTTCATGTAGACCCGGTTCTCCTCGGAGGCCTTGGTGGCCGCGCCGCCGATGTGGAAGGTGCGCATGGTCAGCTGGGTTCCCGGCTGGCCGATGGACTGGGCCGCGATGATGCCCACCGCCTCCCCGATCTCGACCGCCCGGCCGGTGGCCAGGTTGCGGCCGTAGCACATGCGGCACACGCCGTGGCGGGCCTCGCAGGTCAGGACCGTGCGGATGGTGACCTGCTCGATCCCCGCCTCCTCGATGGCCTGGGCGATGTCCTCGGTGATCTCGTCGTTGACGTCCACGATCACCTCCCCGGTGATCGGGTGCTTGATCCGCTCCAGGGTGAAGCGGCCGACGATGCGCTCCTTGAGGGAGGTGACGATCTCCTCGCCGTCCTTGATGGCCTTCTGGACGATGCCGTTGATGGTGCCGCAGTCCACCTCGTTGATGACGACGTCCTGGGAGATGTCCACCAGGCGGCGGGTCAGGTAGCCGGCGTCCGCGGTCTTGAGGGCCGTGTCGGCCAGGCCCTTCCGGGCGCCGTTCGTGGAGATGAAGAACTCGATGACCGAGAGGCCTTCCTTGAAGTTCGACCGGATCGGGAGCTCGATGATGTCCCCGGACGGCTTGGCCATCAGGCCCCGCATGCCCGCCAGCTGGCGGATCTGGTTGCGGCTTCCCCGGGCGCCGGAATGGGCCATCATGTGGATGTTGTTGAATCCCGCCTTGTCCTTCTCCAGGACCTTCATCATCACCGCGGTCAGGTCCTCGTTGGTCTTGGACCAGACCTCGACGACGCGGTTGTACCGCTCCTCCTGGGTGATGTGGCCCGCCAGGTACTGCTTCTGGATGGCCTCCACCTGCTTGTTGGCCTCCTCGATCATGCCCTGCTTTTCCGCGGGCACGACGATGTCGTCCATGCCGATGGTCGCCCCGAAGAAGGTGGCGTACCGGAAGCCCATGTCCTTGATGGCGTCCAGCATGGTCACGCAGACGTAGGGGCCCCGGGACTTGTAGATTTTCTCGATCAGGGACCGGAGCTCCTTGTCGCCCATCTGGAAGTTGATGTACGGGACCTCCGGGGGAAGGGCGTCGTTCAGCAGGAGCCGCCCCGCCGTGGTGGTGACGATCCCGTCCTTGACCTCGGTCTCCTTGCCCACCCCCGTCCAGACCGGGGTCTTGGTCAGGGGCACCTTGATCAGGGCCTCCCAGTCCAGGGCCTTGGCCTCGCAGGCCATGACGGCCTCCTCCGCGGAGGAGTAGCGCCGGCCCTCGCCCTTGCCCTGGGCCTTGTCCTTCGTCAGGAAGTTGATCCCCAGGACCATGTCCTGGGAGGGGAAGACGATGGTCTTGCCGTTGGCGGGGTTGAGGAGATTCCGGCTGGAGAGCATCAGGGTCCAGCACTCCGCCTGGGCCGCGTGGGTCAGGGGGACGTGGACGGCCATCTGGTCGCCGTCGAAGTCCGCGTTGTAGGCGTGGCAGACCAGGGGATGGAGCTTAATGGCCTTCCCTTCCACCAGGACCGGCTCGAAGGCCTGGATGCCCAGGCGGTGGAGGGTCGGGGCGCGGTTCAGGAGCACCGGGTGCTCCCGCACGACCTCGTCCAGGACCGCGAAGACCTCGGGGGTCTCCTGCTCCACGAGCATCTTGGCCTTCTTGATGTTGTAGACGACGTCCTTCTCCACGAGCTTCTTCATGATGAAGGGCTTGAAGAGCTCCAGGGCCATCTTGGTCGGGAGGCCGCACTGGTGCATCTTGAGCTCGGGCCCGACGACGATCACGGAGCGGCCGGAGTAGTCCACCCGCTTCCCGAGGAGGTTCTGGCGGAACCGGCCCTGCTTGCCCTTGAGCATGTCCGAGATGGACTTCAGGGGCCGGTTCGAGGCTCCCTTGACCACCCGCTTCTTCTTGGAGTTGTCGAAGAGGGCGTCCACCGCCTCCTGGAGCATGCGCTTCTCGTTCCGGATGATGATGTCCGGGGCGTTCAGGGACTGGAGGCGCTTGAGGCGGTTGTTCCGGTTGATCACCCGGCGGTAGAGGTCGTTGAGGTCCGAGGTGGCGAAGCGTCCCCCGTCCAGCTGGACCATGGGGCGGATCTCCGGGGGAATCACGGGGATCACGTCCAGGATCATCCACTCCGGCCGGTTCTGGGAGGTCCGGAAGGACTCCACGATCTCGATGCGCTTGAGGAGGCGCTTGTCGCTCTTGGCGCCCTTCTCGATCATCTTGACCCGGAGCTCCGCGGCCATCTGCTCCAGGTCGATCTGCTCCAGGAGGGAGCGGATGGCCTCGGCGCCCATGCCCGCGGAGAAGGCCCCGCCGTAGCGGTCCTGGGCCTCGTAGTATTCCTCCTCCGTGAGGAGCTGCATCTTCTTGAGGTCCGTGTCGCCCGGGTCGATGACGATGAACTTCTCGTAGTAGAGGACCGAGCGCAGGGCGGCCACGGGGATGTCCAGTAAAAGCCCCATGCGGCTGGGCACGGAGCGGTAGAACCAGATATGGGAAACCGGGGAGGCCAGCTCGATGTGGCCCATGCGCTCCCGGCGGACCTTGAAGTGGGTCACCTCGACGCCGCAGCGGTCGCAGATCACGCCCTTGTAGCGGATGCTCTTGAACTTGCCGCAGTAGCACTCCCATTCCTTGGTGGTGCCGAAGATCCGCTCGCAGAAGAGGCCGTCCTTCTCGGGCCGCAGGGTTCGGTAGTTGATGGTCTCGGGCTTCTTGACCTCGCCGTAGCTCCACGCGCGGATCATGTCCGGCGAGGCCAGCTGGATCATTATGTTATCGAAATCCTGGATGTCTCTCATATCAACTCCCCCTCATCTGGTCGAATCGGGCTATGTTCACGATTTGAACCACAGAGACACAGAGGCACAGAGATCGGAGGGAGAAGAAGAAAGGGGTGAAGGATAGCGCAAAGACCGCTCTTTCGAGTCCCATATCCATCTCCATTCTTCCTTCTTCCAATCAATCTTCTCTCTCTTCTCTCTCTTCTTTCCTCTGTGTCTCTGTGCCTCTGTGGTTCGTCTTTTCAAACGCAGTCTTTCAGAACGTTCCCTGCTTGTTGATCAGGTCCTCGTCGCGCTCGGTCAGGGCGATCTGCTTGCCCTTGGCGTCGTAGACCCGGATGTCCAGGGCCAGGCCCCGGAGCTCCTGGACCATGACGTTGAAGGCCTCGGGAATGCCCGCCGCCGCGTGCGGTTCGCCCTTCACGATGGCCTCGTAGACCTTGGCCCGGCCGGTCATGTCGTCGGACTTGATGGTCAGGAGCTCCTGCAGGGTGTTGGCGGCCCCGTAGGCCTCCAGGGCCCAGACCTCCATCTCTCCCAGGCGCTGGCCGCCGAACTGGGCCTTGCCGCCCAGGGGCTGCTGCGTGACCAGGGAGTACGGGCCCGTGCTCCGGGCGTGCATCTTGTCGTCCACCAGGTGGTGGAGCTTCATGAAGTAGATGACCCCCACGGTCACCTGGTTCACGAAGGCCTCCCCGGTCCGGCCGTCCTTGACCCAGACCTTAGCGTTTCCGGGCAGACCCGCCTTCTTGAGCTTCTCCTCGATCTGCTCCTGGGAGGGGGACTGGAACACCGGGCACGAGAACCAGTCGCCCAGGGTCGTGGCGGCCCAGCCCAGCTCGGTCTCCATGATCTGGCCGATGTTCATCCGCGACGGCACGCCCAGGGGGTTCAGGCAGATGTCCAGAGGGGTTCCGTCCTCCAGGTAGGGCATGTCCTCCACCGGCAGGACCCGGGCGACGACGCCCTTGTTTCCGTGCCGGCCAGCCATCTTGTCGCCTTCCTTGAGCTTGCGCTTGGCGGCGATGAGGACCTTGACCACCTCCTCCACACCCGGCGACAGGTCGTCGTTGGCGGAGCGCTTGAGGCGCTGGACGTCGATGATGGTGCCCTCGATCCCGTGGGGTACCCGCAGGGAGGAGTCCCGGACGTCCTTGGCCTTCTCCCCGAAGATCGAGTTCAGGAGCTTGAACTCCGGGGTCGTCTCGGTCTCGCTCTTGGGCGTCACCTTCCCGACCAGGATGTCCCCGGCCTTGACCTTGGCGCCGACCCGGATGATGCCTTCGCTGTCCAGGGAGTCCAGGCTTTTCTCGCTGGTGTTCGGGATGTCCCGGGTGATCCGCTCGGGTCCCAGCTTGGTCTCCCGGACCTCGGTCTGGAACTCCTTGATGTGGATGGAGGTGAACATGTCCTCCTTGACCACCCGCTCGGAGATGAGGATGGCGTCCTCGTAGTTGTACCCGTTCCAGGGCACGAAGCCCGCCAGGATGTTCCGGCCCAGGGCCAGCTCCCCGTCCCGGGTTGCCGGTCCGTCGGCGATGACCTGGCCCTTCAGGATCTTCTCGCCCTTCTTGACGATGGGCCGCTGGGTGTAGCAGGTGTCCTGGTTGGTCCGGGCGTACTTGATCAGGGGGTACTCGTCCTTGAGGCCCGGGGCGTCGTCCGGGACGATGACCACCTTGAAGGCGTCCACGAAGTCCACCGTGCCGGCCCGCTTGGCCTTGATCAGGACTCCCGAGTCGTAGGCGGTCTTGCGCTCCATGCCCGTGCCCACCCGGGGCGCCTCGGGGAAGACCAGGGGCACCGCCTGGCGCTGCATGTTGGAGCCCATGAGGGCGCGGTTGGCGTCGTCATGCTCCAGGAAAGGCACCAGGGCCGCGGACACGGAGATGATCTGCTTGGGCGAGACGTCCATGTACTGGAGTTCCTTGGGACCCCGCATGGCGTAGTCGCCCTGGTGGCGGCAGGAGATCGAGGGTTCCTGGAAGTTGCCCTTGGAGTCGATCTTGGCGCTGGCCTGGGCGATGTAATACTTGTCCTCGTCCATGGCGGACAAGTACTCGATATCCTTGGTAACCTTGCCCT
This sequence comes from uncultured Spirochaetota bacterium, assembly GCA_937873275.1. GTDB lineage: Bacteria > Spirochaetota > Spirochaetia > Treponematales > UBA12059 > JAAYUR01. Next base: position 2,752 of record CALMRC010000140.1, on the reverse strand, counting down.
CCTTGACCTTGCGGTAGGGGGTCTCCAGGAAGCCGTACTCGTTGACCGTCGTATAGGTGGCCAGGGAGACGATGAGGCCGATGTTCGGACCTTCCGGGGTCTCGATGGGGCACATGCGGCCGTAGTGGGTGTAGTGGACGTCCCGGACCTCGAAGCCCGCCCGGTCCCGGGAAAGGCCGCCGGGGCCGAGGGCGTTGAGGCGGCGCTTGTGGGTCAGCTCGGCCAGGGGGTTGACCTGGTCCATGAACTGGGAAAGCTGGCTGGAGCCGAAGAACTCCTTGACCGCCGCCACGATCGGCTTGATGGACACGAGGTCCTGGGGCCGGATGGTGTCCGTCTCCTTGAGGCTCATCCGCTCCTTGGCGATCCGCTCCATGCGGCTGAAGGCGCTCTTCATGACGTTGGCCAGGAGCTCGCCCACGGATCGGACACGCCGGTTGCCCAGGTGGTCGATGTCGTCGATGTTGCTCTCGCCGTAGTAGACGCTCATCAGGTACTTCATGGTGGCGATGATGTCCGACTTGGCCAGGGTGAATTCCGCGATGGGCGTTTCGTAGTCGAACTTCTTGTTGAGCTTGTACCGGCCGACCTTCCCCAGGTCGTAGCGCCGGGTGGTGAAGAACATGGAGTGGAGGTCCCGCTCCGCGTTTTCCACGGTGATCGGCTCGCCGGGCAGGAGGGTGGCGTAGACCGCGGCCAGGGCGTCCGCCTTGGTGGGCTCGTCCTGGGTCGGATCCTCCTTGACCAGCTTGATATCCTCCCGCTCCAGGCAGTTGAGGATCATGTCGAAGTGGAGGGAACCCTCCCCCTGGAAGTCTATGACCTCGACCTCCTGGATGCCCCGGGCCACCAGCTCGTCCACCTCGTGGAGGTGGAGCTTGTCGCCGGCCCGGTAGAGCTTCTGCTTCTCACCCTCGGAGTTCTCGCCCCAGACGCTCTTGGCCAGGACCTTGTTGACCGCGCCCTCCCGGTCCTCCCGGGCCTCGGACAGGTGGATCTTCCGGGAAGCGTAGAAGGCGGACAGGATGTCCTCCCGGGTCTCGAACCCCAGGGCCCGGAGGAACATGGTGCCCAGGATCCGCTTCTTCCGGTCGATCTTGGCGTAGATGAGCTCTTTTTTCTGGTCGATCTCGAACTCGAGCCAGCTTCCCCGGTAGGGGATGATCCGGGCGGAGTAGATTCCTTTTTCGTGGCAGAAGATGACGCCCGGAGAGCGGTGGATCTGGGAGACCACGACCCGCTCGGCGCCGTTGATGATGAAGGTTCCCCGGTCCGTCATGAGGGGGATGTCCCCCAGGTAGATCTCCTTCTGGCGGATCTCCCCGGTCTTCTGGAAGATCAGGTTGATCCGGGCCTTCAGGGGTACGGCGTAGGTGAGGCCCTTCTGCTTGCACTCCATCTCGGAGTACTTCATGGCCCCCTCGTCCAGGGAGTAGGTCTCGTAGGACAACAGCATGTCCCCGTTCGGGCTCTCGATGGGGAAGGTGGTCTGGAAGACCTCCTCGAGCCCCGCGGGCAGGGGCCGATCCCCGCCCAGCATGCGCTCCCGCTGGAGGAACCGTTCGTAGCTGGAAAGCTGTATGCCGATCAGGTCCGGGAGCTCGATCGCCTCCTCGTAATCCTTGCCGATATACGATCTCTTTATCTTGTTCTCGGTATACGCCATCCGTACCCCCCTCGTGAGAGCTGCAGCTCGAGCGCGCGTTTTTACATGCCCGCGCGGTGGATCCCGGGGACCCGCCGCGCCCGATTCGACCGATACCTTGCAGGATGACCGCAAACCCGACCGGGCTTGCCGGCATCCTGCAGGGCCCTGGGGCAACCGCCCCAGGGAGCCGGACGGCCTTCCGGCGGGAGGGGGCCGGCGGCGAACCGCCGGCCTTCCGACCGCCTTCCAGCGCGAAAGGGTTCCGGGCGGCTTACGCCCGGAACCCGTCCCCCGGGGCCGGGGACGGCCGCGGGGGCAGAGGTTGACTCGTCTCGTCCGCCAAGAGCTTACTTCACCTCGACGGCGCCGCCGGCATCGGTGATCTGCTTCTTGACCTTCTCGGCCTCGTCCTTGGAGACGTTCTCCTTGAGAGGCTTGTCCCCGGCTTCCACCAGGTCCTTGGCCTCCTTGAGGCCCAGGCCGGTGATGGCGCGGACTTCCTTGATGATCGCGATCTTCTTGTCCGCGGGAACGCCGCCCTTGAGGATGACGGTGAACTCGGTCTTCTCCTCCGCGGGAGCGGCGGCGGCGCCGCCGGCGCCGACGGCGGCCACGGCGACGGGGGCGGCGGCGGTCACGCCGAACTTCTCCTCCATGGCCTTGACGAGCTCGGAAACCTCGAGAACGGTCATGTTCGCGATGGCGTCGAGAATCTGATCCTTGCTGAGCGCTGCCATATTATCTTCTCCTACACGTAACGCTAGCCGGCCCTACGGGCGGCTTGCGCGGGAATCGCTTCCCGCGCATCAACGGCAGACAGGAACGGCAGCTAATCCGAAGCCTGAATGCCGAAAGTACCAACGACTATCGAACCACAAGCACAGAACTGAACCGTACAGATCCGAACCACAGAGACACAGAGCCACAGAGATAGGAGGGAGAGAAAAAGCGAGAGATAGAAGATAGAGGGCCAGGATTCAAGCTCGTCTCCTTTTCGCTTCCCTCATTCCTCTCTCCCATATTCCCTCTGTGCCTCCGTGCCTCTGTGGTTCTCTTCTCGTTTAACCCTGAGCTTTCTTCTCCTCCACGGCCTTCAGCGTGCGC
>CALMRC010000139.1 GCA_937873275.1 uncultured Spirochaetota bacterium | reverse complement strand
GCCGTTTGACGAGGCGAGCGCTACCCTACCCGATCCGTACGGGGAGTGTCAATCGGAGGAAAACGGAATTCGTGGAATTCATCAGGGAATCCTCCAGAACGGATCCTCATCCCCGTATCTCCGGAGCTCCACAGCCTCCTCCGCGTGGCGCAGGAGAATTTCCGGGGACCCTTCCAGGTCCGAGATGGTGCGGGAGACCCGAAGGACGGAATGAAGGGCCCGGGAGGACAGTCCCAGGACCTCGGCCTGCCGGTCCAGGAAGGAGGACGTCGCAGCGTCCACCCGGCAGAACCGTTCCATCGATCCCGCCGGAATTCGCCCGTTCAGGTCGAACTCCAGGCCCGAGTACCGGGATGCCTGGATCCGGCGCGCCTCCTCGACCCTACGGCGCACCGTTCCGGAGGTCTCCTCCCGGCCGACGAGGTCCCGAAAGGTCGACGACTTCACCGGCACCCGGATGTCGACCCGGTCCAGGAGGGGGCCGCCGAGCTTCTTCCAATACCTCCGGAGGTCCTGGACCGAGCAGAGGCAGACGCCCCCCGGCTTGCCCAGGGCCCCGCAGGGGCAGGGATTCGCGGCCAGGACGAGCTGGAACCGGGCGGGAAAGGAGACCGTCGTTTCCGCCCGGGCGATGGAAATGCGTCCCTCCTCCGCGGGTTCCCGGAGGGCCTGGAGGATGTCGGACCGGAACTCGGGGGCTTCGTCCAGGAAAAGTACGCCGCCGTGGGCCAGGGATATCTCCCCGGGTCTCACGTACCGTCCGCCCCCGACGACGCCTTCCGCGGACGCCCCGTGGTGGGGACTCCGGAAGGGGGGTCGCCGGAGGAGTCCCGAACCCGGCTCCAGCAGTCCCGCCAGGGAGTGGATCCGGGTCGCCTCCACGGATGTTCGTCCGCTCAGGTCGGGAAGGATGGTCGGAAGGCGCCGGGCCGCCAGGGTCTTGCCCACCCCCGGAGGACCGAAGAGCAGCATGTGGTGTCCCCCCGCGGCGGCGATTTCGAGGGCCCGGCGGAGCCGAGGCTGGCCCCGTATATCCGAGAAGTCTCCCAGCCCGCCGTCCGGGGCCCCTTCGGAGCCGGCCGGGTCTTCCTCCTCGGGCCCCTTCCGGGACCGGGGATCCGGCTCCGTATCGGGAGGGGTGCCCGAAGGCGGAAAGAGGACGCAGAACTCCCCGAGGGAGGACACCCCCCGGACGTTGCCCCGGCCGAGGGAGCGGGCTTCGGTCAGATTGTCCCGGGGCACCGCGAAATCCTCGATTCCCGCGGAGAGCCCGCAGGCCACCGCGGAAAGGGCGCCCCGGGCCGGACGGATCTCCCCGCCCAGTCCCAGTTCGCCCAAGGCCAGGAGGGGGCGGCCGGATTCCGGGACCTGGCCGCTCTCGGCCAGGATTCCCAGGGCGATGGGCAGGTCGAAGGAAGCCCCGGACTTGCGAAGGTCCGCGGGGGCCAGGTTGACGAGCACCCGGTCCAGGGGGAACTCGAATCCCGCGTTGCGGATGGCGGTGCGGACCCGGTCCCGGGACTCCCGCACGGCGTCGTCGGGCAGGCCCGTGAGGTCGAAGGCGGGCAGGCCCTGGCGTATGTCGACCTCGACCCGCACGAGTCCCCCTTCGAAGCCCGAGGGGGCGAACGCGAACACCTCCATGGGATCCTCCGGGGGGATACCGCCCGGAATCGGGCCGGGCGCTTGCGTTGAGGGGACGGTCCCGGGGCTCGCAGTTCTACGGCCGGATCGGGGTCCTGGGTCAGCGCAGCCGCTTGCGGGCGACCATGACCGCGAAGGCGGCTCCGTAGAGCAGGGTCGGAAGGTTCGAGAGGATGAGGACCGCCAGGGGGACCCCCGGCGCCACCTGGGGCCCCTCGGGGACGATACCGAAGCGGAACAGGAGACCGTAGAGGATGTCCGCGTATCCCGCCACGGTGCCCACGACCATGAGCATCCACGCCAGGTCCCGGGTCCGGGACCAGAGCACGATAGCCAGGAAGGTCGCCACGGCGGTCACGGCCAGGCGGGAGACTAGCAGGATGGGTGCCGCGGTGTCCATGTCCATATACTACTCCCTAGAGGATCGACGGTAAAGCGGAAAGCCCCCGGGCGCGAACGCGGTCCGGGAGGCGGCCTCCTAGAACGAGTCCTTGTAGAGGAACCGCTTGATCTTCCGGGTGCTGGTCTTCTCGAACTCGGTCTGCCGGATCCGGAAGTCCGAGACCTTCATGTACGGAGGCAGGGACTTGTTCACCCGCTGGATCTCCCCCCGGACCAGGGACCGGACGAATTCCGGATCGGTATCCCGGTCCGGATGGGCGGCCCGGATCGCTTCGTAGTTCGGGAAGCACAGGGCCGCCACGTCCTCTCCGGAGTGACCCTCCCCCCGCCCCCGGCCGAGGACCACGACCTCGGCGATCCACGGGGAATCCGCGAATTTCTGCTCGATCTCCTCGGGATAGACGTTCTTGCCCCCCTCGGTGACGATGAGGTCCTTGGAACGTCCGGTGATGAAGATGAAGTCCCGGCCGTCGATCCGGCCCAGGTCGCCGGTTCGCAGCCATCCGTCCGGCGTCAGGACTCGGGAGGTCGCCTCGGGATCGTTCAGGTACTCCTTCATTCGGGATGGGCTTCGGACCTGGATCTCCCCGACCCCGTCCGGACCGGGCTCGAAAATCCGGACCTCGGTGTTCCACACCGGGACCCCCACGGACCGGTTATCCTTGTACATGGGCAGGTTGACGGAGATCAGGGGACCGTTCTCGCTCATGCCGTAGCCCTGGACCATCCGCAATCCCAGGGCGTCGAAGAAATTCGCCGTGCCCGGGAGGAGGGGGCCTCCTCCGGAGACGCACAGGCGCAGGGAGTCGAGGGCGGCCTTCCGCCGGAGGAATCCAAGCAAGGCGCGTCCCGCGTCCAATCCGCAGTCCACGGTCAGAAAGCGGGACATTTCGAGAAGTCCCCGGAGGGCCCCGCCCGCCGGGGCCGGAAGCTTCCGGAGTTCCGCCTCGATCCCGGCCCGGATCTTGTCGAAGAGGAGGGGCACTCCGATCAGCACCGTCACCCGGGATTCCCCGATGTGGCGCAGGACCACGGAGGGGACGATCTTCTCCACGAAGGTGACGGAGCAGCCCGCCTCCAGGGGTGCCAGGAAGGTGCAGGTGGTCGCGTAGGTGTGGTGCAGGGGCAGGACCGAAAGGATGTTGTCCCGTCCGTCCACCCGGAGGGCCCGGACCGAGGCTTCCATGTTGGCCAGGATTCCGGCGTGGGAGAGGAGGATCCCCTTGGCGACCCCGGTGGTCCCGGAGGTGAAGATGACGGCGGCCGTGGCGTCCCCGGGAATGGAATCCGCATCCGGAAGGGCCGCGGCCGGCGGATTCGCGAGGATTCTCGAGTACGAGGCCTCGGATCCGCCCCCGGGGGCCGGGCCGCCCTCCACCGCGTCCAGGTCCACCCGGACCAGGCCGTCCATTCCCGAGGCGGCCGCCCGGGCCTTGTCCCTCAGGCGGGCGGAGTATACGAAGCCCCGGGCGGAGGAGGCGGCCAGGAGATTAGCCACGCCCCGTTCGTCCAAGGCCGTGTCCAGCGGCACCGCGACCAGTCCCGTGGCGACCACGGCCAGGTAGGCGATGCACCATTCGGGCCGGTTTTCCGAATAGAGGGCGACGGAATCCCCCGCCTTCAGGCCCGAGGCCCGGAGGAACCGGGCCAGGGCGAGGGCCCGGGACTCCACGTCCCGGAACGTCAGGACCTCGTAGCCCTCGTCCTTCCCCGCCGGGCGGGCCCGGAAGGCCGGGGCGTCCCCGTAGGACCGGGCGATGCCCGAAAGCATCCGGGCGAAGTTTCGGTAGCCCCAGCCGGGATGGCCGGAGAAATAGGTTTTGTAATCCATGGGACGTTCCTTCCGGGGGGCTCGCCGCGAGGAACGGCCCGGGCCCTCCGATCCTTCGCTACACGTAGGCTTCCAGGTCCAGCTCCCCCGCCACGCAGGGCACGGTGATCCCCCAGTTCTCCAGGACCCGGGGGTGGACTTCCCCGAGGATGCCGACGGCGGTCCCGTTCCTCAGGATCCGGGCCTGGCGGCCGGGTAGGAAGCGGGGATCCTCGCAGTCCTCCACGGAGTATTCCGCCCCCAGGTAGTACAGCAGGGCCGCGGCCAGACTGGCGGCCTCGTTGTAGTTGGCCTCCCCGTGGGCGGACAGGAAGCCCAGGTGGGTTCGGGTGACGGTGCCGTAATTCGCCGCATCGTCCTTGAAGGCCACCTTACCGGCCTCGAAGATGCGATGGGGATACACGGCCTTGCCGGAGACGGACTCGGAATTGAGGAGGCTCGGCAGGATGGAGGGCCGGACGAACTCGAAATTCTCGGTCATGGGGTTGGCGATGCGCAGGACCCCGTCGCCGGGCACGTTCATGCGATCGATATAGTCCCGGCCGGAGCCCAGGTAGTTGTACACCATCTCCTGGTAACCCATGCCGACCAGGATGGCCTTGGCCTTGCGGGCGAGGGTCTCCACCGGGGTCAGCCTCCCGATCGTGAAGTCCTTGGGCCGCTCGGGCTCGAAGGTCGACATGCCGCACCCGATCATGACGTCCTCCACGATGTCCACGGGGTGGAGGAAGTCGTTCCGGAACTCCGGGGGGAAGACGGTGACGAACTGGCCGTGGATCTCCGAGCGCACCCCCATCCGGGCCAGAGCCTCCGCCACGGCGGCGGGGGAGAAGGACCGGCCCAGGATCCGGGCGACCCGTCCGGAATCCACGGAAACGGGTTTCTGGAAGTAGTACGGGAATACCACGGTCCGGCCGAACTCCGTGGGCTCGGGGTAGTCGACGGCCACGGGCTCGATGGTATAGCCCGCGTCCGCGAAGTCGCAGGCCACGATGGAGGCGGAGAGGGTCACCGACGGCAGATCCGTGCCGGTGAGCTCCACCAGAAGGTCCGTGTCCCCGACCTGGACCGCCCCGATGTCCGCGCTGTTGATGATGGGGGGATACGAGAGGACCCCGCCCCGGGAATCCGTGAGGAGGGGGTGAAGTTTCTTTCCCCGGTTGATGAAGCCGAACTCCTGGCCCTTCGGGTGCTTGTCCAGGATCTCCGCCAGGTCCAGGGTCTCCGTCATCTGCAGGGGGACGAAGCGGACCGACTTCGGGGGAACGGCCTTGTAAAGGACGGGCCATTGGATCAGGGAAGTCCGGTAGATGCCCATGGAGACACTGGCGCGCTTGCGGCCGAAGTTCCAGCACAGCTTTTCCTGGGTCTGGATGGCGTCCCGGAGCATGGAGTCCGAGATGGGCTTTCCGGAGATCACGAAGGCGGCCATGAAGGGCCGCACTCCCAGGACCGAGGGGTCCACGACCACTCGCCGGGTGGCCGGGCGGGCGTCCCCGTCCCGGGAGAAGAAGGGATAGGCCGGCGGATCCCCGCCGGCGAGGGTCCGGAGCTGGCGCGCGATCCCGGCGGTGGACCAGAGGTCCGGCCGGTTGGTGTCGTTCAGCTCGATCTTGATGGTCCGCTCCTCCGGGGGAACTCCCGAATTCGAGTCCCAGCCGTCCAGTTCCGCCTTGGCCCCCTGGAGGGCGAGCTCGAGTTCCTCGGCTCCGTAGGTGCGGCCCGCGAGGGCGAAGAAGAGTTTCTCGTTGACGTCTATCTTGGGCATATCGCTATCCTCTGTCCTCTAGATCTTGGCCCGGCGCAGGCGCACGTTTTCGATATCCGGGCTGAAGAGCTCCCGGAGGTCGTTGAGTCCCAGGGCCATGAGGGCCATGCGGTCGATCCCGATGCCCCAGGCCAGGACCGGAACGTGCACGCCCAGGGGCTCGGTCACCTCGGGGCGGAAGATCCCGGAACCTCCCAGCTCGAACCAGCCCAGGACGGGGTGCTTGATGTGAACTTCCACGGAGGGCTCCGTGAAGGGGAAGTACCCCGGGACGTACTTGACTTCCTTGGCCCCGGCCACCTCCACGGCGAACATCTCCAGGAAGCCCAGGAGGGTCCGCAGGTTGACGTCCGGCCCCAGGACGATGCCCTCGGTCTGGTAGAAATCGGAAAGGTGGGTCGCGTCCACCTTGTCGTACCGGAAGCACCGGGCCATCCCGAAGTACCGGCCCGGTATCTCCGCCGTGGGGAGGGTCCGGGCGGACAGCACGGTCCCCTGGCTCCGGAGGATCAGGCGCCGGGTGAAGTCCCGGTCGAATCCGTAGCCCCAGCCCCGGCTGCCGGTCGCCCCCCCGTTCTCGTGGGCCGCGGCCACGTTGGAGAGGAAGGGCTCCTCGATCTCGCGGGCGTGGGTGGGCTCCGCCAGGTGGTACACGTCGTGGATGTCCCGGGCGGAGTGGAACTGGGGCATGAACAGGGCGTCGGAGTTCCAGAACTCGGTCTCCACCAGGGATCCGTCGAATTCCTGGAACCCCAGGGAGACGAGCTTGTCCTTGACCCCTTCCAGGAACTCCACGTAGGGGTTCCTCCGGCCCGGGATGACCCGCGCGGCGGGACCGCGCACGTTGTATGCCCGGAATCGGACGTTCTTCCAGGATCCGGTCTCCAGCATTTCCGGGGTCAGGGCGCCCGCCTCGTCCCCGGTGATCCCGGCGTCGGCGAGTTCCTTCCGTACCGCCCCGGCCGCCTCGGTCAGACGGTAGGACACGGACTCGCGGTCCGCCACGCGGAAGCCCGCGTCCCCGGCTCCCCGTTTCCGGGCAATCCCGGCGACCGCCGCCTTTTCCTCCGCAGAAAGGGCGGACTCCTCCAGGATGCCGCCCTCCGCAGCCTTGGCCCGCTCCAGGATTTCCCGCAGGAGGGCGATCCGGGGTTTGCGGCCGGAGGCGTGGGCGGCCTGGAACCATGCGGGATCCGCGACCGCCCGCTTCTCGGCGTCCATGGAGAGCGCCCCCTCCTTGGACAGAAGGCCGAAGGCGGAACCCACGTCCTTCTGCTCGAGGCCCAGGGCCGCGCAGATCTCCGGCAGTCGGGCCGGTCCCTTGTCCGCGAGGTGCCGGAGGATCCGCTCCTCCGGGGTGCCCGCGGAAATCCACTCGAGGCCCAGGGGCGTCAGTTCGTAGACCGTCCGGACCGTCCGTCCGGCCTCCTCGGCCAGGCCCTTGGCGGTCAGCCAGCTGAAAGCCTGGTTGGCCTGCCCCTCCTTGTAGCCCAGGTCGGCGGCCAGCCGGGCCGCGGAGAGCTCCCGGCCCGGGGCATACGTGCTCAGGACCTTGATCTCTAGGGGGTGCAGGGTACGCACCAGGGACTTGGTATCCATACTATGCTCCGATCTTCCGGAGGTTCGGGAGACGCTCCGGCGCTATCCGTTATTCGCAGGCTATATTGTCGGAATCGGGTCCGGGGGTCAATGCGGTGACGGTTTTTTTGACCGCCGCGCTGGACTTGCGTCCGTCCATCAGGATCTCCAGGGGCTCCTTGAACCGCAGGTGCACGCAGTGCGCCGTCCGGCGCTCGGGGACCGTGGACTTCAGGAATTCCCAGTTCACGAAGGCGTTCGGGGAATCCCAGGGCACCGTGAAGTACCCGATGTTCATGGAGGTCACGTTGTGGAAGAAGTGGGATCCCAGGGATCCTTCCACCCGGAAACCCTCCAGATCCGCCTCCACGATGACCCGGGCGCCCGAGATCTGCATGAAGCTGACCGGAATTCCCAGGCGCCGGTCCCGGGTGCCCCAGCGGCCGGGACCGATGAGGACGTACTTCCGTTTTTCCGCCTTCAGAAGGTCGTTCAACTCCGAGATTTCCTGGGCGATTTCCTGGGTGGTTTCCGGGTCGAAGGAGTCGGGCACCACGAAGACGATGTCCCGGATGGAGACGTCCCGGCCGTTGCCCATGGCCCGGTCCGTGGCCAGGACGCAGTCCGCCCGGTCCACGGCCCCCAGGTCCACGACCACCTTGTTCGCGTTCTGGATCAGGGGCTTGATCTGGAGGAGGTACAGGGCCGGAATCCCCGAGGGTTCCGCCAGGTTCACGGCGTACTCGATCTCGATGGGGATCCCCATGCTGTTGGACCCCACCTCCAGGACGGCTTCCACCGCCTCCGCGAAGGGCAGGGCCTCGTGCTGTAGAATGTTGGCGAAATCCAGGATGCGGGGTCCCCGGGCCGAAACCCCCGGGACCAGCCGCCGATCCGCAAGGTCGAAGGTCGAGGCGACCAGGGGAAACTCCGGGGTTCCCTCGGCCTCCTCGATGTCCAGTTCCGCCAGTCCCGCGTCCTCCCCCGAAAGGAGTTCCGGGGCGGCCCGGTCCAGGTCGATGGCGATGAACCGGCGCTGGGACGCGGCCACCCGGTGCTCCTGGGCCACGATCTCCAGCTTGGGGTATCCCGGGGCGAAACGGAAGGTGTCGCCCCCCTCCACGACCCAGCGCCCCAGGCCCAGGGCCGCGTTGCACAGCCCGTCCTCGGGTTTCAGGTAGGCCACGGGATAGTAGTTGTGGGACTGGGCGGTACCCGAGATCGGGGGGTAGAACCAGCGGCCCCGGCGGGTCCCCACGACCTCCTGGATGACGATGGCCATGCGCTCCTCGTCGATCTTGTACCGGGCCGCCTCGAAGTAGGACCGGGCCTTGGGGGAGAACAGGGACGCGTAGGTCAGCCGGACGGCGTCCTGGAGCTGGCGCAAGCGCTCCTCCGGGTCCGGATGGGAATTGGGGATCAGGTAGGTGTCGTAGATGCCCGAGAAGGGCACCATGAGCATGTCCTCGAAGAGTCCCGAGGAGCGCACGGCCAGGGGCTTGTCCGTCACGGACAGGAAACGGCGGAGTCCGGCGCTCACGTCCGGGGAGAGCGGAGCCGCCACGAAGCGGCGGCGGATCTCCTCGTAGTCGCCGCCCCCGTAGGCGAAGGACCAGAGGCTGTTGGATTCCAGGAATCGTTCGAATTCGTCGATCCCGATGAAGACCGTGAAGGGGACCCGGATCTCCAGCTTCCCCTCCCAGGCCGGGAAGGCCATGTTGTCGATGAGGCTCTTGAGGAACATGAGGCCCCGGCCCTTGCCGCCCACGGAACCCGCGGCGAGGCGGGCCATGACGTTGGCGTCCCCGCAGAGGGATTCGTCGAAGTGGGGGATGAGGCCCCGGCTCTTGGAACGGCGGACGTCGTCCAGTAGGCGCAGGAGGAAGTCCCGCATCTCCTGGGGGTCGCTGAAGTCGTCGATGCGGTAGTTCCGCAGGATCCGGGCAAACCGGATCTCCCCCCGGGCGGTGAGCCAGGCGGAGAAATGGTTGCGTTTCCCGTGCAGCAGCAGGCTGTCCGAGGGCACCTGGAGCAGGCGCTCCTCGAACTCCGCCATGTTCCGGGCCCGGGCCAACTCGGCGCCGTCGGGTCCCCGGAAGATGAAGGGGCCGAATCCGAGATTTTCCCGGAAGAACCCGTCCAGTTCCCGGGCGACGGATTCGGAACCCTTGGAGATGAAGCCGGCCCCGAGCCGGTGGGCTTCCCGGCGGGCCTCGGGCTCGCTGGACTGGATCAGGACGGGAAGGTCCGGGCTGCTCTCCCGGATGTGGTCCAGGAGCCTGAACCCCGCCCGGGGATCCTCGACGCCCCCGCAGGAGTACCGGACGTCGGAGATGACGGTCAGGATGTAGGGTTCGTAGCGCTCGAAGAGGGCGACCGCCTCCTCGTAGCTGGTGGCCAGGAGGATCTTGGGCCGTCCCCGCATGCGCAGGACCTTGTAGGTCTCCACCAGCTGCTCCTCCTCGATCAGGGCCTGGATCTGGCGCATGACCACGGAATAGAGCACCGGGAGGTATCGGGAGTAGTAGCGGACCGAATCCTCCACCAGGAGCACGACCCGGACCAGGCCCGTGCGGGTGTCGGAGTCCACGTTCCGGAGGTCCTCCACGTACTTGATCATCCCCACGAACAGCTTGGAATACCCGTTCCAGACGAAGACCCGGTCCGCGAACCGCAGTTCCGGGCGCTTGGGGTCCAGGTCCGCGAGGCTGGAGTTGTTCATGGCCAAGAGGATGACGGGAACCTCCGGCCGCACGGCCTTGAGGTCCTGGGCCAGGGCCAAGGGGACGTCGAAATCCATGCCCGCCATCAGGATCACCAGGTCGAAGGGCGCGGACCGGAAGGTCTCCCGGGCGGATTCCGGGCTGTAGGCGCAGGTGACCCGGGGGGCGGAGGTCAGGTTGAGACGGTAGTACTCCCCGTAGATCTGCTCCGACAGGGCCCCGTCGGTCTCCAGGATGAAGGAGTCGTACAGGCTGGCCACCAGGAGAATCTCCCGGACCCGGTACCGCATGAGGTCGTGGAAGATGTTCCGGTCGCGGCGCTCCTGATCGTAGGCCGCGACGAGCTCGTTGAAGTACATGGAAGTATAGTATGTCGGGCCGCGGCTCCCGCTTCAAGGGCGTGGCCTGGCAAGCGGTCCCGTTTTCTGTATAATTTCATAGAGGGATTCCCCCCGTAGGGGGACCGGAACCCCTGCACATCCTCGCATCATACGCAAATCCTGCCCGACGGAGCCTTCCATGAGCACGGTACACGAAAAGATCCTGAACTCGTCCCGGGACTTCATCACCCTGGTGTCCACGGACTACGTCTACGAGTTCGTGAACGAGTCCTACTGCCGGGAGATCGGTCTGGACCGGGCGGCCATCATGGGCAGGACCGTCGCGGAGGTCTGGGGGAAGCGCAAGTTCGAGACCCGGATCAAGCGTCATCTGGACGAGTGTTTCGGAGGAACGGAATCCCACGACATCGACCGGTTCAAGTTCGGGAACGAGGAGAAGTACGTCCACGTCGCCTACTACCCCTTCCGGGACGGCGACCGGGTCACCCACGCCATGGTGGACACCCACGACATCTCCGCCCTGAAGGACCTGCAGACCCGGATCATCAACTTCGAGTACCGGGATTCCACGACGGGGCTCTTCAACCGCCGGTCCTTCGACATCGTCCTGGATATGGAACTGGAAAAGGCCCGGCGGTCCCGAACCGACCGAATACGGGCCATCCTCTTCGTCAACCTGCGCAACTTCACCCAGATCAACGCCCGGTACGGGTACGAGGTCGGGGACCTCCTTCTGGAGGCCACGGGCATGCGGATCCGGGAGGCCCTGCGGGCCTCCGACTACGTCTTCCGATTCGAGGGCAAGGATCTGGCGATCATCCTGACCACCATGAAGCGCAGCACGGACCTGTCCATCGTGGCCGACAACATCCGGGGCAAGGCCTTCTACCCCTACACCCACCAGGGGGCGGTCATCAACATCGGCTGCAACATCGGGGCCTCGGTGTTTCCGGACGACGGGGAGGACAAGAAGAGCCTGGTGAAGTTCGCCCTCTCCGCCATGGAGGAGGCCCAAACCAAGAACGAGCCCTTGATCATCTTCAACCAGGAGCTTCACCGGGCCTCCCTCCGGAAGGCCAAGCTCCGGTCCGACATCCGCACGGCCCTGGTGGCCGAGCAGTTCGAGACCCATTTCCAGCCCATCGTGGACGCCTCGGGCATCCTGGTCGGGGCGGAGGCCCTGATCCGATGGGCCCACCCGGAAATGGGGAACATTCCGCCCATGGAATTCATCCCCCTGGCGGAGGAATCCGGAGACACGATCATGATCGGCCGGTGGGTCCTCTTCCAGGTCTGCAAGCATATAAAGAAGTGGAGCGGGATCCTCGGGGACCGGTACATCTCCGTGAACCTCTCGGCCAAGGAGTTCGCCGGGGAGGGCCTGGTCGAGTACATCGACCGGGTGCTCCGATCCGAGGGGGTTCCGCCGGGACGGCTGAAGCTGGAGATCACGGAAACCCAGAGCATGATGGACATCGAGGACGCCATCGGCAAGATCCGCCGGCTCAAGGAAATCGGGGTGGAGGTCTACATCGACGACTTCGGGGCGGGGTATTCCTCCCTGGCCTACCTGAAGAGGCTTCCAGCGGGGGTCATCAAGATCGACAAGTGCTTCGTGGACAACGTGGCGGAGGACGAGGAGGAGCGGGCCTTCCTGGCGGGTATGATCGGGATGATCGTCAGCAAGGACAAGCGCATCGTCGTCGAGGGGGTGGCCACCCGGGAACAGCGGGACGTACTGGCGGGACTCGGAGTGGAGACGATGCAGGGATACTATTTCAGCCCCGCCCTCCCCGTCCGGGACTTCGAGTCCCTCCTGACCCGCAAGGAACCCCTGCCCGGGGCATAAAAAAAGACGGCCCCCTTCGGGGCCGCCTCCTCGACGCGCCGCGGATCGCTCGACCGGATCGAATCCTGGGCAGCCGGGATCCGCGCTTGGCGCGGATCCCGAACAGCCGCGGCGCGAAGCGCTCGCCAAATCCGATCCTGGGCAGCCGGAATCCGCGCTTGGCGCGGATTCCGAACAGCCGCGGCGCGAAGCGCCGCGGCTACACCAATCCCTGCGCGATCATGGCGTCTCGACGCCATGCCTCTGTAGGCCGGCTTATACCAATCCCTGCGCGATCATGGCGTCGGCGACTTTCTTGAAGCCCGCGATGTTGCCGCCCACGACGTAGTTGCCCTCATGGCCGTACTGCTTGGCGGTCTCCACGCAGGCCCGGTGGATGTTGATCATGATCTCGTGGAGCCGCTTGTCCACCTCCTCGGCGCTCCAGGCAAGGCGCATGGAATTCTGGCTCATCTCGAGGCCCGAGGTGGCCACTCCGCCCGCGTTCGCCGCCTTGCCGGGGGCGAAGGGGATCTTCTTCTCGATGAAGAGCTTCCAGGCTTCGGGGGTGCAGCCCATGTTGGAGACTTCGACGACGATCTTGACGCCGTTGGCCACAAGGGTCTTGGCGTCGTCGCCGTTGAGCTCGTTCTGGATCGCGCAGGGCATGGCGATGTCGACCTTCTGGTCCCAGGGCTTCTTGCCGGCGAAGAATTTGGAGTTCGGGAACTTCTTGGCGTAGGTCTCGACCTTGTTCCGGTCGATGACCAGCATCTGCTCCAGGTAGTTCCACTTCTCCTGGGTCCCGATCCCGTCCGGGTCGTAGACGTAGCCGTCGGGGCCGGAGATGGTGATGACCTTGGCGCCCAGCTGGGAGGCCTTGATGCAGGCGCCCCAGGCGACGTTGCCGAAGCCGGACACGGAGACGACCTTCCCCTTCAGGGAGTCGTTCTTGAGCTTGAGCATCTCCTCGGCGAAGTAGACGGCGCCGAAGCCCGTGGCCTCCGGGCGGATCAGGGAGCCGCCGAAGGTCAGGCCCTTGCCCGTCAGGACGCCGGTGAACTCGTTGGCCAGGCGCTTGTACTGGCCGAACATGTACCCGACCTCCCGGCCGCCCACTCCGATGTCCCCCGCCGGGACGTCCGTGTCCGGACCCACGTGGCGGAAGAGCTCGGTCATGAAGCTCTGGCAGAAGCGCATGATCTCGTTGTCGCTCTTGCCGTTGGGATCG
>CALMRC010000138.1 GCA_937873275.1 uncultured Spirochaetota bacterium | reverse complement strand
GTTCCCGGGACAAGGTGACTCCGATCCCGGAGGAGCCCTCCCGGCCCGCCCACCTCTGGCTCGTGGAGCCCGTCGCCTGCGTGGTCAACGGCCTTCTGTACGCGGGCATCCAGCCCGGGGACTCGGTGGCCCTGGTCGGGGCGGGGTACATGGGCCTCCTGATGCTCCAGCTTCTGCGCCGGACCCTGGCCGCCCGCGTTACGGTCTTCGAACCGGATCCGCGGCGCCTGGACAAGGCTCGGGACTTCGGGCGGGACATGGGCGGCTGGGACTACGTCCCGGACGGATCCGCCGTCCTTTCCGAGCGCGCCCGGTCCTACGACGTGGTCCTGGAAACGGCGGGCATTCCGGCGACCCTGGAGCTCGCCTTCGCCCTGGCCAAGCCCTTCGCGATCATCGAGAACTTCGCCTGGCACCACCACCGCATGGAATTCGACCTGGACGAGTGGCACACCAAGGGCTGGCGCATCCTGAACATCCAGCCCCAGATGAATCCTTCCTTCGATTCCCTCTTCCCCCGGACCGTGGCCCTCATGGCCGCCGGGGCGGTCACGAACGAGGGCCTTTTGACCCACCTGGAGCCCCTGGAGAACGCCCGGGCCGCCTACGAGGCGGGGCTGGACCGGACCGGGGGGTACATCAAGGGTGCGATCCGGTTCTCCGCCGGCTCCGCCCGGGCCGACCTGTAAGGAGGAAACCATGAGCCGACCGGTGACCCTGGTATCCGGCCAGTGGGCCGACCTGCCCTTCGAGACCTTCTGCGAAAAAGCCGGGAAGATGGGCTTCGACGGCGTGGAAGTCGCCTGCTGGGGCGACCACATGGACGTCCAGGCCGCCGCGACGGATCCCAAGTACGTGGAGGGCCGGAGACGGATCCTGGAAAAGAACCGGCTCGGCTGCTGGGCCCTCTCGGCCCACCTGGCCGGCCAGTGCGTCGGGGATCCCTGGGACCCCCGGCTGGACGGCTTCGCCCCTGCCCGGGTCAAGGGCAACCCCGACGCCATCGTGGCCTGGGCCGCGGAGGAAATGAAGCGGACCGCCCGGGCCGCCCGGAACCTGGGCTGCAAGGTGGTCACCTGCTTCATGGGCTCCCCGATCTGGCGGTACTGGTACTCCTTCCCCCAGACCACGGAGGAGATGATCGAGAACGCCTACGCGGAGATCGTCCGGCGCTGGACCCCCATCCTGGACGTCTTCGACGAGTGCGGGGTGCGCTTCGCCCTGGAGGTCCACCCCACGGAGATCGCCTTCGACTATTACACCGCCGAGCGCCTCCTGACCGCCTTCGGGCGGCGGGAGACCCTGGGCTTCAACTTCGACCCCTCCCACCTCCTGTGGCAGGGCGTCAAGCCCGAGCTCTTCCTGCGGGACTTCGGGGACCGGATCTACCACGTCCACATGAAGGACGTGGCCGTCCGGCCCGACGGCCGGGCGGGAATCCTGGGCTCCCACCTGCCCTTCGGGGACCTGCGGCGGGGCTGGAACTTCGTGTCCCTGGGCCGGGGGGACGTGGATTTCGACGCCATCATCCGGGAGCTGAACGCCGCCGGCTATTCGGGTCCCCTGTCCGTGGAATGGGAGGACGCCGGGATGGACCGGGAGCACGGGGCCGCCGAGTCCCTGGCCTACGTCCGCCGCGCGGATTTCGCGCCCTCGGGCCGCGCCTTCGACGCGGCGATGCGGAAGTGAGGACGGGATGCCGGACGCGATTCTTCGGGTAGAGAACATCGTCAAGGACTTCGGGAGCGGACCCGTCCTCAAGGACGTGAACCTCGAGGTCCGTCCCGGGGAGATCCTGGGGATCATCGGGGAGAACGGGGCGGGCAAGAGCACCCTGATGAAGATCCTCGCGGGGATCCACCAGCCCACCGCGGGGAAGGTCTACGTGGACGGGAAGGCCGTCCGGATCGCGGATCCCATCGCGGCCCGGGCCCTGAAGATCTCCCTGGTGCCCCAGGAGTTCAACCTGATCCGGGACCTCCCGGTGTACAACAACGTCTTCCTGGGGGCGGAGCTCCGGAAACGTTCCGGGGTCCTGGACAAGGAGTCCATGAAGGCCCGGACCCGGGAGCTCCTGGCCCAGCTGAACGTGGCCCTGGACCCGGAGGCCCGGATCGAGGGCCTCTCCGCGGCGGAAAAGCAGATGGTGGAGATCTGCAAGGCATTGGCCTTCGATTCCCGGGTCCTCATCATGGACGAGCCCACCACCATGCTGACCAAGTTCGAGATCGAGATCCTCTTCCGCCTGACCCGGAAGCTCCGATCCGAGGGGATGACGATCCTGTACATCTCCCACAAGCTCAAGGAGGTCAAGCACCTCTGCGACCGGGTCGTGGTGCTCCGGGACGGCGAACTGGTCCACGACGGCCCCACCGCGGAGGTTTCCATCGTGGAGATGGCCCAGAAGATGGTGGGCCGGGAACTGGGATCCATATTCCCGGTCAAGGGGAAGCCCGGGGACGAGGTGGTCTTCGAGGCCCGGGGCGTCACGGTCCCCGGGGTCCTGGAGGACATATCCTTCCAGCTTCGGAAGGGGGAGATCCTGGGACTGGCGGGCCTGGTGGGGGCGGGTCGTACCGAGCTGGCGGAGACCGTCCTGGGTCTGCGCCTCCGGAGCGCGGGGACCTTCCTCAAGGACGGCCGGGAGCTGGATCTACGGGAGCCCGCGGACGCGGTGGCCGCCGGCATCTCCTACCTTTCCGAAGACCGTCAGGGCGCTGGGATCATCACCACCTTCTCGGTCACCCGGAACGTGACCCTGGTGTCCCTGGGCGAGTACTGCCGTTCCTTCTTCCGCCTGATCGACAAGAGGACGGAAAAGTCCAAGGTCCAGGGCTACGTGGACTCCTTCCGGATCAAGACGGACAGCCTGGATCGACGCCTGGAGAACCTCTCGGGGGGCAACCAGCAGAAGGTCTCCCTGGCCAAGGCCATCGACACCTCCCCCTCGGTGCTGATCGTGGACGAACCCACCCGGGGAGTCGACGTCTCGGCGAAGCACGAGATCTACGTGTTCATCAACGAGCTCGCCCGGAAGGGCATCTCCTGCCTGCTCATCTCCTCGGAACTGGAGGAGATCATCGGCATGTGCGACCGCGTCCTGGTGATGCGGGACGGACGGATCGCGGGGACCCTGGAGGGGGACCGGATCACGGAAGAACAGATCATGTACCACGCGACGGGAGTCCAAGAGGAGGCCGCATCGTGAGCGCTACGACCGCCAAGAAGATCGACCTGGAGAAGTACGGGGCCCTCATCGCCCTGGGCGCGCTCTTCGTCCTGGCATCCATAATCGGGTGGCCCTACTTCATCCGCCCCGAGAACCTGGTCAACGTTATGCGTCAGTCCTCGTACACGGGGATCATCGCCCTGGGCATGACCTTCGTCATCATATCCGGGGGGATCGACCTGTCCGTGGGCGCCGTGGCCGCCTTCGTGGCCTCCTGCGGCGTCCTCTTCATGAACTGGGTCCTGCAGGCGACCGGAGGCAACGAGGTCCTGGCCATCCTGGGGGGCGTCTCGGTCATGATCGCCCTGGGCTTCGTCACGGGCGCCCTGAACGGCCTCCTGATCACCAAGGGTAAGATCGTCCCCTTCATCGTGACCCTGGGCACCATGAGCATCTTCCGCTACCTGTCCCTCCAGATGGCGAACGCCGGGGAGTTCGCCTCCCAGAGCCAGCTGTACGGGACCTTCGGGATGTCCAAGATCTTCGAGTTCACCGTCGGGGACCAGGCGGTCTCCCTGCCGGTGCCGGTGTTCACGATGCTGGCCCTGGCGGCGATCCTGGCCTTCCTCCTGGACAACACCCGGTACGGGCGCTACCTCTGCGCCGTGGGTTCCAACGCCCGGGTGGCCCAGTACTCCGCGGTGCGGATCGACCGGGTGCGGTTCTGGGCCTACGCGATCAACGGGATGTGCGTGGGCGCGTCGGCGGCCCTCCTGGCCGCCCGGTTCAACACCGTGTCCACCCCTAACTTCGGCCTGGGTTCCGAATTGGACGCCATCGCGGCCACCATCATCGGGGGCACCGCCATGGCCGGGGGACGGGGCTCCATCTGGGGGACCATCATCGGGGTCTTCATGCTCCAGTTCATCCAGAACATGCTGAACATGGCGGGCCTCTCGCCCTACCTCCAGGGGGTGGTGAAGGGCATCGTGATCATCGGCTCGGTGTACATACAGAAACAGAGACAGTAAGCGGGTACGGTTTTTATCCGGCGCCGGGCCCAAGGCCGCCGCCGGGACGAGGCAGGCTTCAGCCTACAGGGGTCGTTACCGACTCCTGTCCACGGACTCCTGCCTGCAGACATGGCGATACCGCCCCCCGGAGGGGGAGGCGTTTCGGGTCCTCGTCGAGGGCCTGCCCCGAAGAGGGGCGTCGCAAGAGCAAGGGCTACGGGAGGCTTAGGATGAAGAAGGTACTGTTAGCGCTCCTCATCGTCACCATGGTCGTAGGCGGCGCCTATGCCCAGAAGGTGTACCGAGTCGGCGTGTCCATGCCCAGCGCCACCCACGGGTGGATGGGCAACGCGAACTGGTGGGCCAACAGGGCGAAGACCGATTGGGAAAAGCGGGACAAGACCGTCCAGATCGAGCTCAAGTTCTCCGGCAACGTCAACCAGCAGGTGGCGGACATCGAGGATCTCCTGGTGAAGAAAGTGGACGCCCTCGTGGTGTTCCCCCACGACACCTCGGTGACCAGCATTGTCGAGAAGGCCTTCAACCAAGGCGTGTACGTGGTCGTCCTGGACCGCGGCGTCTCCAAGGAAGGCATCTACGACATCTACATCACCAACGACGACGAGGCCTACACCCGCAAGGGCATGGAGTGGCTGGCCAAGCAGATGGGCTACAAGGGCAACCTGCTCCTGATCACCGGCATCCCCTCGCCGATCGACACCATCCGCACGGACACGATAAAGGAAGTGGTGAAGAAGTATCCCAACATCAAGCTGCTGGACGTCCAGCCCGGCGACTGGAACCGCCAGAAGTCCCTGACCGTCATGGAGAACTACCTGCAGAAGTACAAGCAGATCGACGCCGTGTACACCGCGGACGACGACATGATGCTGGGGGCTATGCAGGCGTACAAGGAGTCCGGCCGTAAGGACATAAAGTACTTCCTGGGCGGCGGCTGCCTCAAGAGCGTGATCAAGGAGATCATGGACGACTCCAACCCCCTGGTGAAGGCGGACGTCACCTACTCCCCCTCGGTCATCGCCACCTCCATCTCCTACGCGGTCATCGGGGTCAAGGGCGAGAAGCTCAACCCGAACGTCTACCAGGTCCGCGCCCTTCCGCGCCGGATCATCCTGCCCTCCGAGCTCGTGACCCGCGAGAACGCCAAGGACTTCTACGTCCCCGAGGCGCCGTTCTGAGAAACCGAGTTAATTAAAAATTGAACCACAGAGGTACCGGGACGCCCGCTGAAAAACGGTCATGGCGATCGCCGAAGCGAAGCTTCGGTGCCGCGAGGCCGGATATGCCGGCCTCGCGCTCTCTGTGCCTCTGTGGTTGTTTTTTCGGAATAGTTGTTCAAGGAGGACGGGCATGGGTTTGAAGGTCGGCATCGTAGGCGCCGGAGGAATGACGAGGTACCACGTTCCCGGGTTCCGGAGCGCGGGTGTCGAGGTCGTCGGGCTGGCGGATCCCGTCCCGGAGGCGAGGGAGCGGACGATCCGGCTCCACGGCATTCCGGCCGCGTACGCGAGCCTGGACGAGCTCCTGGCGGCGCACAAGGATCTGGACATAGTGTCCATCCTCACGCCCAACAAGTTCCACGCCCCCCTGGCCATCCAGGCCCTCCGGGCGGGCAAGCACGTCTTCTGCGAGAAGCCCCCGGCCCTCAACGCGGCGGATACGGCGAGCATGGCCGCGGAAGCAAAGAAGGCGGGGAAGCGCCTCCAGTTCAACTTCAACAACCGCGCACGCCCCGAGTCCTTCGCGATGATGGAATACATCCGCGCCGGCGAGATCGGCCGGATCAACTCGGCCCAGGCGGTCTGGTGCCGGCGCAGCGGGGTTCCCGGCTTCGGCGGCTGGTTCACGGACAAGTCCGTCTCGGGGGGCGGTCCCGTGATCGACCTGCTGCACATGCTGGACCTGGCCCTCTACTTCCTGGGCTACCCGGAGCCCGAGTGGGTCCTGGCCCAGACCTTCCGGGATTTCATCGACAACCGGGACTTCCGCGGCCCCTGGGGCATCCCCGACGTCCCGGACGGCAAGATCGACGTCGAGGCGGCCTGTCACGGTTTCATCCGGTTCAAGACGGGCCAGGTCTGCTTCGTACGGTCCTCCTGGGCGGAGATGACCGAGCGGGAGACCGTGTCCGTGACCTTCCAGGGCACCAAGGCGGGCGGCGTGGTGGAGCGCCTGTTCGGCGTGGACGGGATCGACGAGACCAGCGTGGACCGCTGCCAGCTCTTCACCCTGGAGCACGGCCGCCACGTCAACCGGAACGTGATCGTTCCTCGGGACGACGCCATGGGCCGGCTCCGCTCGGTCCAGAACTTCGTGCGCTCCCTGGAAGGCGCCGAGGAGCCCCTGAACACCCCCGACCAGGCGGTCAAGCTGATGAAGGTCGTGGACGCCCTGTTCGCCTCCGCCGCCAAGGGCGAGCCGGTGCGGGTGGCGACGTAGGGAGGCGACGCTTCGGCGCCCCCGGTCCCGGTTCCCGCCGCCGACCTTTCGAACGGAAGTTTTTTCCCTCGCCGCTTGACCCTGCCGAAATCCGGGTTAGTATTTTACGCATGGAGAACAAAATCTTCGTGCGGATCAAGTCCGGCGAGTACGTCGAGGCCCTGGACCCGTCCCGGGCCCGGCGGGCCGTCCTGCACCTGACGACGATCGAGGACTACCAGACCGCCGCGGAGATACCTCTGTTCCTGGGCCGGGGAGGGGAGCGCGTCCCCCTGAGGGTCCTTTCCGTCGAGGGTCTGTCTCCCCTGTCCTCCAAGGAATGCCGGCTGGACCTGGAGACCCGGCTTGTCGGCCGACGGAGCGCGGAGTTCCGGGTGGTCCAGAACGGTCGTGCGGTACGGACGGAGACCCTCCGGTTGCCGGCCGCCGGGGTCGGTCGCGGGATCCTGACCGGCGCGGCGATCCTGGCCGCCGCCGCGGCGGCCGTCCTGCTCTCGTTCCTCCTGATCCGGGGATGCTCCGCGGGTCCCGCTCGGCCGCCTGCCCGGACTCCCTCCGGGCCCGCTTCTTCGGCCGCTCCCGCCGTGCCCGTGGTTCCGTCCTCCCCTTCCTCGGCCGCGGCAGCGCCCGCGTCCTCCACGGCGGAGGCTCCGGCCTCCGCCGCGCCGCACGTCGCTCCCGCCGCCCCCGCGGCGGCTTCCCCTCCGCCGCCGGCCGCCTTCCCGGTGCCCGAACAGGCGCCCGTTCGGGCGGACCCTCTCGCGGCCGCCCGGGAGGCTTTCCGGACCCTGGGGGAAGAGACGGTGACGATCTACTTTTCCGCGGATTCCGCGGAGATCCTCCGGGACCAACGGGACAAGCTGGAAACCGTGGCGGCCCTCCTTGCGCGATACCCGGAACTCGTGGTGCGGATCTCCGGCCACTGCGCCACCGCGGGCACGGAAAAGGGGCGGATAGCCCTGTCCAAAGACCGGGCCCGGGCGGTGTACGCGGCCCTCTCGGCCGCAGGATGGAAGCCGAGGAAGGATCCCACCGTGGAGGGCTTCGGGGACGAGCGGCCCGCCACCCGGGCCGAGGACGGGCAGGCCCTCAACCGCCGGGTCGAGATCCGGCTGGAACCCTAGGAGCGGACCGACCGGCGCGGCTCGTGGTTCAGGACAGAGCTTCCAGCTCCCGAAGGAACGCCGCGAGCCAGGCGCGGTTGTCCGCGCTGGCGTAGGTCATGCGGCCCCCCATCCGGCTGAAGGTCTTGCAGAACCGGAGGTAGTAGGCCGGATTGTCCTGGGGGGGCTCCCCGTCGGCCTGCCAGTCCCATCGGGATTCCGCCAGGTCCACCACGTGGATGGAGAAGTCCTCGATCCTTCGGTTCTCGGTCCGGGCCGCGTTTCGGGCCATGGACAGGGCCTTCTCGAAGATCATGGGGGACATGACCGCGGATCCCACGGAGAGGTAGACCCCGCCCTCCAGGCGGGAGACCGAGTCCGCGAAGGAAAGGAAGTCCGGCTCCGCGGCGCGGCCGATCGGGGCGCCCCGGGCGGAGGGGTGGGTATAGATGATGTCGTGGCCGAACATGGGGTGGCAGGTGAAGGGCACCTTGGCCCGATAGGCAGCGGCGGCCAGGCTATATCGGGCCCAGGGATGTTCCACCCGCAGGAATCCCGCCGGAAGCGGATGGGCCCGGAGGAGGGCCCGGAGATCCGCGGCCCCGGCGGCCCGGGTGAGGACCGCCTCCTCCGCGTCCCCCGCGGCCCCGGCCAGGATCTCGTCGGCCAGCTCCGAATCCGAGGGGATCGGAAGGCCCCCCTCGGCGACCAGGGCACCCACGGACTCGCCGTAGCCCAGGCCCCGCCAGGCTCCCACCGCCAGGGCCAGGTTCAGGTACGACCCCGTCTCCTCCCAGATCCCGAACTGGCCCTCCGCCACGTAGCGGCGGACGTCCTCCCCGGACCGTCCCTGGAAGGCGAACTCCCAGTCGTGGATGATCCCGGCCCCGTTCGTGGCGAAATGGGTGACCCGCCCGCCCTCCAGGAGGCGGATCATCAGGCGGGAAAGCCCGTTCTTGATGGAATGGGCCCCGAAGGCCAGGATGACCGGGGCGCCCACGGCGCGGGCTTCCCGTGCCTCCCGGGCGGCCGTCCGGGCGTCCGCCTCGGCGGCTTCCGAGAGGGAGCCTTCGTAGGTGGAGGGATCCACGGCGTCCCGCTCGATGTCCAGCTTGTTGACCCGCTGGGCCAGGGGCTTCACGCGGATCCGGGTGCGGTCGAAGAGTCGGTTCACGGGTTCTGCTCCTTCCAGAGTTCCAAGGCTCCGAACAACTCCTCCGGCCGGGCGGTGCCCGTCGTGGAGAGCTGGCGGACGGTGATGGAGGCGACGAGGTTGCCCGCCAGGGCCGCCTCCACGGGGGAGGCCCCGGCGGCCCGGGCCAGGACGGCGCCGGCGGAAAAGGAGTCCCCCGCGCCGGTGGGATCGACGGGAGGCGGCACGAGGACGGCGGGCACCCGGACGGGGCGCCTCCCTCCGACCCATACGCCCTTCTCCCCCACGGTGGCGAAGACCCCCGCGGCGTCCCGGTCTTCCGCCGCCTCCAGGGCCGCCACGATCCGGTCGTCCGGGATTTCCGAGCCGGGCTCGGGGTCGTGGACGCCGGCCAGCTCGAACTGGTTCATCTTCCGGATTAGACCGCGGTAGGTGTGGATCCGCCTCCGGGAATCCGCCCAGGCTACGACGCGGGGGAACCGGGGAAGGAGGTCCTCCAGGGCCCGGACCACCGCGGCGGTGACGGCGCCCCGGCCCTCGTCCTCCACCTGGTCCATCACGATCAGGGCGTCCACCGCCGGGAGGACCGCCCGGAGGGAACCGAGAATCGCCTTCTCGAGGTCCGGGGACGTGGGGGTCCGGTTCTTGACGTCGTACCGGGAATGCTCCCCCGCCAGTCCCGGCCGGCCCGCGTCCCGGGGCTTGAGGTACAGGGGCGTGCGCCGAGCCGAATCCGTATGCAGGTGCCCCAGGTCCACACCCAGGGCGGCCAGGTCCTGCCGGAGCTCGTATCCCTCCCCGTCGTCCCCGGTGAACCCGACGGCGGTCAGGGATCCGGCGCCCAGGGCGGCCAGGTTGTTCACCACCGTGCCCGCGGCCCCCGGGGAATGCCGGACCCCGACGACCTGGTGGGCCGTCCGTCCCGTCTCCAGGGAGGGTTCCGCCAGGGAGGGATCCACCTCGTAGTACTTGTCCAGGAAGTAGTCCCCTAGGACCGCGACCCGGAGGGATCTGAAGCGGGAGGTCAGCTCCTCCAGGCGTTCCGGGCCGAAGCCCGCGAGCCCGGGGATCATCGCCGGCCTCCTGGGCCGGGGCCTCCTCGGCCGGGGCCCCCGGACGGCCGGGTGCCGGCCGCGCCCGCGGCGGTATCCGGCTCGACCCCGTCCCACACGTAGGCGACCAGGGCTTCCGCGTCCCGGTAGTCCGGAACGACCAGGTCGGCCCCGGCGCCCAGGAGTCGTTCCCGCTTCCAGGCGTCGGGCCGGCCGGAGCGGCCGGACTCGTCGCTGGCCACGGCCACGGCCGTACCCCCGACGGCCTTGGAGTCCGCGATCTCCACGTACCCGTCCCCGAAGGCGACCAGGCGGCGGCCGTCCACCCGGTTCTCCGTAAGGATTCGCCGGATGACCATCTCCTTGGAGAAGGAGGCGTAGTCCGCCTGGGCGCCGTAGATCCGGCCCGGGGCGAACTCGTCCACACCCAGGAGGTCCGCCTCCTCCAGGACGTACTCCTCGTCGGTTCCCGAGGCGATATAGATGTGGACCCCCCGGTCCCGGAGGAGCCCCAGGATCTCCAGGGACCCGGGGACCAGGGCCTCCTCCCGCGGCAGCGTTCCGTCGGCCAGGCCCTTTCGGCGGGACGCGATGCGCTCCATGAGGCGCTCGTGGTACTCGGCCTTGTAGTCCCGGGGATCCCTCGGGACGCCGCCCCGGGTCCGGATCTCCTCGGCCAGGCGGATCATCTGGTAGATCGTCTGCTTGCCCGTGAGTTCCGTGACGAAGTCCTTGACCAGGGCGCGGATGCCTTCCTCGGTCTCCCCGGGCCGGGCATACTCCGAGAGGATCCCCGCCAGGAGGGGGACCATCACGTCCATCCATCCCTCCCGGACGAGGCTCAGGGTGCCGTCGAAGTCGAAGAGGGCGTGCTCCGGCGCGGGACCTCGGGGAATCTCCCGGGCCACCTCGACGGAGGTGCCGGCCAGGAAGCGGGTGGACGAGGGGAGGGGCCCGACGGCCCGGTAGTCGCGCTCAGCCATGGTGGGTCCCCGCGCCGCCGGTCCCGTCGGCCTCGTCCGGAAGGTACGCCCCCAGGACCGCGTAGGCCAGGTGGTCCAGGACCATGTGGAGGTCCTCGGTGACCTGCATGTCCCGGATGGGGACGTGGACCCCGTACCGGGCGGCCTTCCGGAGGACTCCTCCATCGTACCCCGTGAGCCCCACGGTCACGGCGCCCCGGGAGTTGGCGTACTCCACCGCCTTGACCACGTTCCGGGAGTTTCCGGACCCGGAGATCGCGATCACCAGGTCCCCGGGTTCCAGGAAGTTCCGCAGGGGTTCGACGAAGACGTCCTCGTAGGAGACGTCGTTCGCGTAGGCCGTCAGGGTGGGAAGGTTGTCCGCCAGACAGAGGAAGCGGAACCGCCGGACCTTTCCGTAGGACAGGCCCTTGTTGAAGTCCACGGCCATGTGGGAGGCCGTGGCCGCGGAACCCCCGTTCCCCAGGGTGAAGACGGTCCGCCCCGCCTCCAGGGCGTCCACCAGGAGGTTCAGGAAGGTGTTGATCTCGTCCCGGGAAATGCGGTCCAGGGTCGATTTCAGGCGGCCGATGTACTCCTCCAGGGGAACCGAGAAATCTCTGTCCATAGGGTGTCCTTTCTCCTCGACGGTATCCTAGGTCTCATCCGGGAACAGGGCGGGCACGGCGGCCCCCACCAGGGCGGCGTCGTAGCCCAGGGCGCTTTTCAGGACTCGGAAGGTGCGGTCCCGGCCGTCCAGGACCCGGGACGGAAGGTGCCGGCGGATCGGATCCTCCAGGAGGTCGAAGGATTCGGCGACGCCTCCGCCCAGGAAGACCGCGTCCGGGTCCAGGAGGTTGAACACCGCCGCCAGCCCCGACGCCAGGTACCGGGCGCATTCCTCGACCACCCGCAGGCAGTCCGGATCCCCGGCCCGGGCGCCCTCCGCCACCGTCCGGGCGTCCACCGAAGAGCGAAAGGCTCCTCGGTCCGCGGAGCGATCTGCCCGGTCGAGGTAGCCTCCCGGCGCGGCGGCCCCGCCGTTCAGGAGCTCCCGGGCGCGCCGGCTCCACGCCGGCCCGGCCGCCTCGGCCTCCAGGCAGCCCCGGTTCCCGCAACCGCAGGGCGCTCCGCCGGGGTTCACGACCACGTGGCCGATCTCCCCGGACCGCGGGCCTCCCACGATCCGGCCTCCCGAGAAGACCGCCCCGCCGATGCCCGTGGAGACGGTCATCCAGAAGAAGGTGTCCAGGCCCCGGCCGCCCCCGAATCGGGCCTCCGCCCGGGCGCAGGCGTCCACGTCGTTCTGGGAGGACACCGGTAGGCCCAAGGCCCGGGACACCAGGTCCCCGAAGGGGACGTCCCTCCATCCCGAGGAAGCCGACTGGAGGAGGGTTCCGGTGCGGCGGTCCACGGTTCCCGGCAGGGCGAGCCCGGCGAACCGGGCCGGCCCCGCCTCGACCAGGACCTCCCGGGAAAGGGCGGCCATGGCCCGGACCGCGGCTTCCGGGCTATCCCGGGGGGTAGGGATCGTCCGCTTGGCCAGGATTCGTCCTGCCTCGTCCACGATCCCCGCCGCCGTCTTGGTGCCCCCCATGTCGATCGCCAGTGCCCGCCGCATGCCTCCATTCTGACCGGAGAGAGGGGGAGAGGCAAGCAGAGAAACGAGGGATTTTTTATACAACTAGCCGTTCGGTACAGGTCTTACTGCGGAGACACCGGGGTTCGCGATTCCGCAGGCGCAGCCGAGGACCTAGCGAACCCCGGGCTTCCCGCAGCAGGACCCGTGCCGAGGGATGCAGTATGGAGTTTCAACACAGCCGACTGTGATATTTCACGTTGCGCGGAACGGAAATAGACCCTACAATATCGATTGATGACCGAACGAACCGAGCCCCCGCGCGCGGGACCGTCCCGGACTCCCCGTTCCGCCGAAATTCGCCGGATCCTCGGCAAGGTGCGGAGCGTGTTCGGAAGCCTCGACACCTACTCCTGCCTGGACCAACGGGACCGGCGGGAGTTTTCTTACTACCAGGACCTCTACGAGGACGCCCTCCTGGACATCGACGAGAAGATCCAGAACCGGACCCTGGAGCCCGTGGACCTCCAGGACTATCCCCAGGTCCTGTCCTTTCCCCGGTACGACATCCGGGCGGCCCTGTTCATCGGATCCTTCGACCCCTTCCAGATGACCCATCTGGCCGCCGCCCTCCGCTATCTGGCCTCGCCGGAGGCTTCCGCCCCCCTGGTCTTCATCATCCCCGAAGGGCACGACAATCCCGACAAGCCCCGACGCAGCGAGTACGCGTACCGTTCCCAGATGATCCGCTGGCAGATCGAGGGTGTCTTCCAGCCCCTCATCTATCCCCTGGACATCGGGGACGGGGCGGACACCATCGAGATCGTCCGACGCTTCATCGCGCGCTTCCCCGGCGCCCACGTGCATATCACCCACTTGGTGGGCTCCGACGTACTGCCCTACGCGCTGAAGTGGATGCCCAAGGACATGGAGGTCTGGGAAGGGGAGGCGAAGTACCAGGGCGTGACGTTCCGGTACGACATCTTCGCCATCCAGCGGGGCGGGGACGAGACCTGGAAGAAGGCCGCCGGGGACTCCTGGGCCAAGGGGGTGAGCGTCCGGTACGACGACCGGAGCATCGGGACCCCCTCCAGCACGGACTTCCGGAGCAACCAGGCCTTCTCCATCGTGTTCCCGACCAAGGCGGTCATGCGCCATGTGGAGGTGCTCTTCCGGTACGGACTCAACAAGCCCTGGGATCCCCCCTCGGCGAAGTGATCCCCGGACTTGCGCCCGAACGGCGGCCGCGCCTCGGTCCGCTTCGCTGCGGGCCGGTTCAGTTAAATCGCCGAAGCCTTCAGGGCTTCGGCGCCCTGACGGCGGCACAGCCGCCGTCAGGCACCCCGGGGCGGCCCAAGGATCTCCGCCATCACCACGGCCCGTTTCAGGGGCGGCAGACTCTCCAGCGCGCCCGGGAAGGGACCCGCTGCCGTCCGGGCGTCTTCGGCGGCCCGGGCATCGGAGAGATCCGCGGGGGAGAGCAGGGACGGCCCGGAACCGCTGACCGGGTATTCGTCGAATCGGCCCACCCCGACCCCTCCGGGCGCCGGGGCGACTTTTCCGGCCGGGGGTCGGCCCTCGGAGTCCAGGAAGGCCAGGCGCTCGTGGGCTTCCGGGCCCTCCTCGTTCGGGACCGCCGGGATCGGGGGAACCGGCCTCGGGGCGGAAGGTCCCGGGTAATCCTCCTCGGTTACCCAGTGGGGCTCCCATTCTTGGGACTCCGGCTCCCGGCCGGAGATCCGGGACAGGGGTACGGGACCGCCCGCAGCTTCCAGGTCCGCGCGGACCCGCCGGGCCAGCTCACGCCGGGCAGCCAGCTCCCGGGCCTTCCCGTCCTTGGCGGCCCGGGTTTTTTTCGCTCCCGCGAAGACCCGGAAGAAGAGGATCGCCGCCACGGGAACGAGGTAGAGGATCGTGGAAAACAGGTCGTCGTCCATACCGGCCTACTTCTTGCCCGTTTCCTCGCCGCCTATGGACTTGCGCATCTGGGTGTCCGCCTGGATGTTGGTCATCCGGTAATAGTCCATGACGCCGAGCTTGCCGGTCCGGAAGGCCTCCGCGATGGCCAGGGGGATTTCCGCCTCCGCCAGGACGACCTTGGCCCGGTTTTCCTGGACCTTGGCGATCATTTCCTGTTCCTGGGCCTGGGCCGCGGCCCGGCGCTTCTCGGCCTCCGCCTGGAACCGCCGCTTGTCCGCCTCGGCCTGGTCGGCCTGGAGCTTGGCGCCCACGTTGGCTCCCACGTCGATGTCCGCGATGTCGATGGACAGGATCTCGAAGGCGGTCCCCGCGTCGAGCCCCTTCTCGAGGACCCGTTTGGAGATGGTGTCGGGGTTCTCCAGCACGGACTTGTAGGACTCCGAGGAACCTATGGTGGTGACGATGCCCTCGCCCACCCGGGCGATGATGGTCTCCTCCGTGGCTCCGCCCACCAGCCGCTCGATGTTCGCGCGAACCGTGACCCGGGCCTTCACCTGGAGCTGGATCCCGTCCTTGGCCACCGCGTCGATGGTCATCTTGCCCTTGCTCGTGTCCGGGCAGTCGATGACCTTGGGATTCACGCTGGTCTTGACCGCCTCCAGGACGTCCCGCCCGGCCAGGTCGATGGCGGCCGCGCGCTGGAAGGGCAGGGGGATGTCGGCCTTGTTGGCCGCCACCAGGGCCAGGCTTACCTTCTGGACATTGCCTCGGGACAGGAAGTGGGTCTCGAGCATGTCCGAGTCCACCTTGATGCCCGCCTTGGTCAGCATGATCCGGGCGTCGACGATCACGGAAGCGTTCACATGCCGAAGCCACATCCCAACTAGGCGTCCCATGCCCACGGGGGCGCCGGACAGGAGGGCTCGGAACCACAAACCGAAGAACTTGAAGAACAGGACGAGTATCCCGAGGGCTACCAGGGCAATGACGGCGTACAGGGCTATGATGATCATACTTCCTCCTATGAAATCCAACATTCCGGTATCCTTTCGGGCCTGTCAGCCCGCGGCATCCGATGAACCCGAATCCGGTCCCACGACGATCCGGGATCCTAAAACCTTCAGCACCCGGACCGGGGTCCCCTCGGGCAGGAAGAGTCCGTCGGTCTCCACGCTGTAGGAAACCCCGTCGATCTCCGCCCGGCCCGAGGGCCGAAGGACGGTCCGGGCGGTTCCTCGACGGCCCACCAGGGGGCTGGGCGGAGAAGCGGGCGAGGTCGAGCCCGACTCGGGCTCCGCGGGCAGGTCGCCCCCCGCGGTTCCCTGGATCGTGGTCTTGAGCATGAGGCGGTCGAAGAGCTTGATCCGGGGACCCGCCAGGGCCAGGACCCCGATCCCCGCGATGCCCGCCAGGAGGCCCGCCACCACGGTCATGACGTTCCGGCCCAGAAGGTCCCACTCCCAGGACACCGTGGGGATCACGAAGTCCTGCATGGAGAATACCAGGGCCGCCCCGATCAACACGATGCCGGAGATGCCCGCGACCCCGAAGCCCGGAAGGACGAAGATCTCCACCGCCAGGAGGCCGATGCCCAGGATGAAGAGTACGATCTCCAGGGAGCCCACCGAACCCATGAGGGCGTTCGTCCCGAAGAGGGTGAAGAAGGCGATGATGGCCACGGTCCCCGGGATCCCGAAGCCCGGGGAGTTGATCTCCAGGAAGAGGGCCACCAGGCCCACCAGGATGAGAAGGGCCTGTATGCCGCCGGAGGTGAGGAAGACGACGGCCTTGTCCGCCCCGGAGGGAGAGATCTCCTCGGCCGGCCCCCGGGCGCCCAGGACGGCGGACAGGGCTCCGATATCGTCCACGGTACCCTCGGACAGGCCGTATCGAAGGGCCTCCCCGGCGGTCAGGGAGAGGAGCTTGCCCTTGGCGGATACCGTGCGGACCCGTTCGACCCGGCCGGGCCGGGTCTTCTCCAGGGACGCGGCCTCCTCCGCCGTGGCCAGGCGGGACTCGCCGTCCACGGACAGCTCGACCAGCTCCACGTCCGCGTCCACCATGGCCAGGGCCAGGAGGGCGGGGTGACCGTTCTTCTCGGCCAGGGCGGCCATCTGGGACCGGACGGCGCTGACGGTTTTCTCCCCGGCCCCCTGGCTCTGGCCGTCCGGGCTTATCAGGACCGGGGCCGCGGCTCCGATGCTGGTCCCCGGGGCCATGTAGATGGCGGAGGCGGAGAACGCGATCAGGGCCCCCGCGGACCAGGAGACCCCCAGGCTGTCCGGGCCGGACCGGACGTAGGCCACGGTCTTGGCCTCCCGGATGGAGCCGATGTACGAGGAGATCCGCAGGGCCGAGTCCACCCGGCCCCCGAAGGTGTCGATGTCGAAGACCAGGACGCCGGCCCCCTCCCGCAGGGCGGACTCGGCGTTCCTCCGGACGAAGACCGCCGTGGAGGGCTCGATGTCGCCCTTGATGGGGATCACGTAGACCGAGGGGCCCTCGGCGGCCGCCCCGGCGGCGACGAGCAGGAGAGCGGCAAGGACCCCGAGCCGGACGAGGGGCCCGGTATTTCCGGACGCGTTCGAAGTGCGCAAAACTTTCACCTCCCGGGAAGCGGCCCGCGAGCCGGTCCCGATATACTACAAGGTACCAAGAACCCGTCCCGTCCGGAAGGATTTTCCCGGAATTCCTCGGAACCGAGGCGGGCCCTGGAAAACCGCCCTCCTTCAAGTCTAACCGTTCCGGCGGGGGATGCAATTGCGACGGCCGCGGAATTCCGGTCCGCCGATCCGGCTGTACAAAGGGCGTCCCCGCGGTTTACCGTGGACCGTCGGTCCCGGGGCGACCCGGACCGGGAGGGAGGCCGGATGGACGACCCGAACGGACGCTTCGAGGCCCTGGAGATCCGGGCCGCCTACCAGGAGGAAACCCTGTCCAAGCTGAGCGGCGAGGTATGGGACCTCTCCCGTCGCATGGACCGCCTGGAGGCCCTGTTGACCGAGCTCCGTCGCAAGGTGCTCGAGTTGGGTCATCCGGAGCCCCCGGCGCCCGGGGACGAGCGGCCGCCGCATTATTGAGGGAGGTGTCCATGATCTCGTCGGTCTGCGTGTTCTGCGGAGCCTCCTCGGGCTCCTCCCCGGCGTACCTGGCCGCGGCCGGGGCTTTCGGCCGGGAGCTGGCCCGCCGGGGCTTGCGCCTTGTCTACGGAGGCGGGGACTCCGGGGTCATGGGCGCCGTGGCCCGCTCGGCCTTCTCCGCGGGCGCCGAAGTGGTCGGGATCATCCCCCGGAAGCTCCACGCCCTGGTGGCGGAGGCGGACCTCACGGAGCTGATCGTGGTGGAGGACATGCGGGAGCGGAAGGCCCGGATGCACGACCTGTCCGACGCCTTTGTCGCCCTGCCCGGGGGCATCGGCACCCTGGAGGAGTTCTTCGAGGCCTGGACCTGGCGGGCCCTGGGCTACCATTCCAAGCCCGTGGGTATCCTGGAGGTGGGCGGCTTCTGGGAGCCCCTGCACACGTTCCTGGAAGGTGTGGTCGAGGCCGGCTTCCTGGGCCGGGAGCACCTTTCGGACCTGGTGATCCGCTCCGATCCGGGTGAGCTCCTTTCCGCCTTGGACACCCTGCCGCCCCTCCGGACGCACAAGAAGCCCGAGCGGGGGAAATGAGGGTGCAACAATATCTCCAATACTTTAACTTGATTTTCAGCAAGGCTCTATTGCAGTTTGTTCCTTGAAATACCTCGCTATTGTGGTATTCTTTATTATCATTCCCGGTTTCGCAGCATAGAAACGTCTTTTCCATGGAGGCCCCCCATGCGGCGGTCGCGGATCCTCGTTACCCTCATCGCCCTGATCGCGGTCCTCCCCGCGGTCTCCCAGACCGGAGACTTCAACCTCTCCGTCGCTCCCACCTTCGCCGTGCCGATCGGCCCCGTGATCGACGGGGACCTACAGATGTTCGGACTGGGCGGCGGGGCGACCCTCCGGGGGGACTTCGTCCCCGGTTTCGCCCGGTTCCTGTCCGGCCGGGTGTCCGTGGACTTCGACCTTCTGCCCCTCACCGGCGCCGGCGACGCGGGGACCCTCCTGGCCGGCGGCGGAAGCCTGGGATTGACGTTTAGCCCCAGCCCCCGGTTGGCTTTGAAAGCGGGCGGCGGCGGCGGGATCTACA
>CALMRC010000137.1 GCA_937873275.1 uncultured Spirochaetota bacterium | reverse complement strand
GCCCCGGTCCCCCGCGCCCCCGCCGCCGGGTCCCGGGTCCCGATCGTCCCCGGCGGTCACGGCGTCCACCGCGTCCGCGTAGGCTTCGGGATCCAGATTCTTGGCCAGGGCCCGGGCCAGCAGGGCGGCCCGATCCTCGTCGGCGCCCTTCCGGAGCAGGGCGGCCCGGAACCGGGTGATCTGCCGGGGATCCAGGGGAAGGCCCTCCGCCATCAAGGCCCGAAGGATCAGGACCGAGGTCGCGTCCCCGGGCAGCCCCGCGGAGCGCAGGAACTCCGCGGCCCTACCCTCCCCCGCCGGCCCCTGCACGCGCAGGGCCCAGGCGCCGTCCGGAAGGCGTTCCGCCCGGGCGAAATAGAGGAGTCCCGACTTGAGGGGTGTCGATACCGCGGCGTCCAGGGGGATGCCCCGGACCAGGACGGTCCAGCGTCCCTCCGCGGAGGGGGAAAGGGCCTTGAAAACGATCGAGGCGCCCTCCCGCAACCCCGGGATCGAAGATCCCGGGACGCCGGCGGCGCCTCGAAGGGGCGGGGATCGGGTCGGGTCCGAGCCGATCCGTTCCATTCCGCGTTATGCCTGGGCGGGAGCCTCGGCGGCGGCGGTTTCCTTCCGGGGGGCCTTCCGGCCTCCGAGGAGTTCCTTCACCTTGGCCTTCTTGCCCACCTTCTCGCGGATATAATAGAGCTTGGCGCGCCGGGGCTTGCCGTAGCGCACGATCTCGAGCTTCTCGATCCTCGGGGAGTTGAGGGGGAAGACGCGCTCCACCCCGACTCCGTAGGAGTTCTTCCGGACCATGAAGGACCGGCCGACTCCGGCGTTCTTGATGGACAGGACCAGGCCCTCGTAGACCTGGACGCGCTCGTTCTTGCCCTCGACGATCTTGAAATGGACGCGGACGGTGTCGCCCGGCTTGAAATCGGGGACTTCGCGGAGCTCCGCAGCCTCGATCTTCTTAATCAGGTTCATCGATTCCCCCTTCGGATGCTATTCGCTCGATCAATCCGCGCAGGTCGTCCGACATCATCGCGTCCGAGAGGAGCTCGGGGCGATAGGCGAGCGTCTTCTCGAGCCGCTTCTTCAGGCGCCAACGCGCGATGTTTGCGTGGTGTCCCGAGACCAGGACGTCCGGGACTGGCATACTATCATAAAGGGCCGGGCGTGTATACTGGGGGTACTCCAGGAGTCCGCCCTCGAAGCTCTCTTCCGACAGGGACTCCCCGGTGATGACCCCGTCGATCAGACGGTAGACCGCGTCCACCACGACCAGGGCCGCCGCCTCTCCGGAGGACAGGACATAGTCCCCGATGGAGACCTCGTCGGTGACGTACTTGTCCACGATCCGCTGGTCCACCCCCTCGTACCGGCCGCAGAGGATCACCAGCTCCGGCTCCCGGGCCAGATCCCGGGCGTAGGCCTGGTTGAACAGGCGGCCCCCGGGGGTCACGAAGACCGTCCGCGCCCGGGGGGAGCCCGCGGCGTCGAGGGCCCGGCCCAGGGGCCCCGGGAGCATGAGCATCCCGGCGCCGCCCCCGTACACCTCGTCGTCGCACTTGCGGTGCTTGTCCGTCGCGTAGTCCCGGATGTTCACCAGGTCGTAGGTCACCAGTCCGCGCTCCACGGCGCGCTTCATGATGGAGGTCTCGAAGAAGCCCCGGAGGATCTCCGGGAACAGGGTCAGGACCGTCAGCCTCATTCGAGGATCCAATCCGCTAAAAGATCGATCCGGCGGCCCGGAACGTCCACATCCCCGACAAATTCCTTCCGGAAGGGCACGAGCACGGTCCGGCCGGCGGACATCCGGATCTCCAGCAGGGGGGCTTCCCCTCCCTCCAGGACCCCGTCGACGGTTCCGACGGCCCGGCCGGCAAGGACCAGCTCGCAGCCCGCGAGGTCCGCGATGTAGTACTCCCCGGGACCCAGCGGGGCGGCCCGGGACCGGGGCACCAGGATCTCCCAGCCCGTCCAGGCCCGGGCGTCCTCGGGGCCGTCGCAGCCCGCCAGACGCAGAAGGACCTCGGGTCCCGCGACGCGGGTCTCCTCGACCCGGACGGTTCGGCGCTCCCCTTCCCGGGACAGGAGGATCTCCCCCAGGCCTTCGAAGTGCCCGGTCTCCCCGGAATAGCTCCGGACGCGCAGGAAGCCGCGGACCCCGTGGGGGGATCCGAGGCGCCCGATGGCGAGAAGGTCTTCCTGGGAATCGGTATTCGGGTTCGGCATGGATTCTCCGGAGGTCCCGCGGGGCCTCCGGGGAGCCGCGACGCGCGGCTCCCCGGGGATCAGTCCAGGATTTCCAGGACCACCCGCTTGGCCGAGTGGGAGGCGGAGGCGGACAGGATGGTCCGGAGGGCCTTGGCGATCCGGCCGTGCTTGCCGATCACCTTGCCGACGTCCCCTTCCGCCACCCGGAGTTCCAGCATCACGGACTTGTCCCCTTCCACGGCGGTCACCGTGACCGCGGAGGGATCGTCCACGAGGGATTTTGCGATGTATTCGACGAGGTCGCGTTCCACGGTTCGCTCCTTGGACCCGCGTCGGGCGGCGCCGGAGCGCCCTCTAGCCGAGGCGGATGTTTTTCTTGTTGAGCAGGCCGCGCACCGTGTCGGACGGGAGGGCGCCCTTCGCGAGCCAGGCCCGGGCCTTGGCCTCGTCGATGACCACCTGCTTGTCCTCGGACTCGATGGGGTGGTAGACGCCGATCTCCTCGAGGGTGGCTCCCTCGCGGGCCAGACGGGAATCCATGATCACGATGCGGTAATAAGGGCGCTTCTTGGCGCCGAACTTCTTGAGCCGGATCTTGACGCTCAACGGTCTTCCTCCTACGTGCCTGTACGACGGGTTCGTCGGTTCGCTTGCGGAATGTTCGGACCCCGACGGGGTGAACGGAACCGGAGTCCGCGAAAGACCGTTATACCGGAAGGGAGGGAAAGAGTCAATGTAGCGGTAAACAGTGGACGGTGGACAGTAAACGGAAGTGCAGGTAGTGCTGCGGGTACGTTCCCCGCTTCAGCGAATGCGGGATTCGGACCCCGGTCCTGCACTGTCCACTGTCCACCGTTCACCGTATACTCCCCCCATGTCCTCCCGCCCCTCCCCCCTGCCCCCGAACGCCCTCCTCCTGGCCCCGATGGTCGGGCTGTCCCACCGGCCCCTCCGGGAGCTCATCCTGGGTTTCGGGGGCTGCGACCGAGTGTACACGGAGATGACCAGCGCCGCGGGATATCTGTCCGGAGCCCCCTACGACCGGTACTTCCTGGACACCGGCCCGGAGCCGGAGCGCACGATCCTGCAGTTCTACGCCACCGACGCCCCCCGGATGATCGAGGCCGCCCGGAAGGCGGCCCGGGAAATTCCCGCCGCGGGGCTGGACCTGAACTTCGGCTGCTCCGCCCCGCACATCGAGCGGTCCGGGGGCGGGGTTTCCTGGATGAAGGATCCCGCCGCGGCCCGGGACCTGGTCGCCCGGGTCCGGGACGCGTACTCCCCGGGAAGCCTCTCGGCAAAACTGCGGGTCGGCTACGACGACGACTACGCCCGGCTCCGGGACTTCTGCGGCGGTCTGGCCGAGGCCGGGGCGGACTGGCTCGTCCTCCATCCCCGACTCCGGAGCGAGAAGCTCCGGCGGACCGGCCGGTGGGACTACGTCCGCAGGCTGAAGGCGGACCTGGGGATTCCGGTCGTGGGCAACGGGGACGTACGGAGCCCCGAGGACCGGGAGGCCCGGGTCCGGGATAGCGGCTCCGACGGGATCATGCTGGGCCGGGAAGCCGTCCGGAGGCCTTGGATCTTCGCCCTGATCCGGGGGCTGGAACGGGATCCGGGGTACCGGATGACCGTGGACCGGGCGGCCGTCGGGGAGACCTTCCTCCGCCTCCTGGAGGAACACCTGCCCCCGGAGTTCCACATCTCCCGGGCCCGGAGATTCTTCTTCTACTACTGCGACAACCTTTCCTTCGCCCACCATGTCCGCTGGAGGATCCAGAACGCCCCGGACTTGAAGGCCATTCGGCAAGCCCTGGCGGAGTACTTCGAGGAAGTGCCGGGGGACAGGGAAAAAGTGAATAGGTGAACCGTAAATAAGTGAACGGGAGGAATTTTGGCGTGTCCGGTGGAATCACTCCCATTCACATATTCACTATTCACCTCTCTTCCCTTTTTCCTTGCTCACTTTTACATTATTCGTTATTATGTAATCCATCTCATGTCCCGAAGGGGAGGACCCTATGGCCGAGACCCTTGCCCAGTTGTTCCTCGAGAAAGTCCGCGATTATCCCGACCTCAACGCCCAATACAGCAAGAACGGCGGAACCGAATTCAAGCCCACCACCTACCGGCAGCTCCTGGAGGAGGTCGC
Organism: uncultured Spirochaetota bacterium; assembly: GCA_937873275.1. GTDB lineage: Bacteria > Spirochaetota > Spirochaetia > Treponematales > UBA12059 > JAAYUR01. The sequence continues at coordinate 4,291 of CALMRC010000137.1, read as the reverse complement.
GTCCTTCGCGGAAGCCCTCTCGGAAGCCGGCGTGAAGCGGGGGGACCGTGTCGGACTGATCTCCGACAACCGGAAGGAGTGGCTCATCACGGACCTGGCCCTCCTGGGCATGGGCGCCGCGGACGTCCCCCGGGGCTGCGACGCCACGGACCAGGAGGTTCGGCACATCCTGTCCTGGAGCGAGTGCCGCCTGACGGTCGTGGAGAACGACAAGCAGCTCAAGCGGGTGATCGACCTGCGGGGACAGATACCCCTCCTGGAGAAGGTCATCGTCTACGAATCCGTGCCCGAGGACCTCCTGGCGGCCGCCAAGAAGGCCAAGCTCGAGGTCCGCACCTTCGCCCAGGCCATGGAGGACGGGAAGAAGCTCCGGGCCGAGCGTCCGGGCCGGTACGAGAAGGAAGCCGCCGCGGGCAAGCGGGACGATGTCGCCACCCTGATCTACACCTCCGGAACCACCGGGGAGCCCAAGGGGGTCATGCTGACCCACGGCAACTTCCTCTACCAGACGGACTTCATCCTGACCATCATCGGGATCAAGCCCGGGCACATCTTCCTCTCGGTCCTCCCGATCTGGCACTCCTTCGAGCGCATCGCCCAGTACATGATCCTGGCCGCCGCCGCGGGGGTCGCGTACTCCAAGCCCATCGGGGCGATCATGCTGGCGGATCTCCAGACGATCAAACCCCAGTGGATGGCCTCGGTGCCCCGGATCTGGGAATCCGTCAAGGACGGGATCTACCGCAACATCCGCCAGACCGGCGGGGTGAAGGCGGCCCTCTTCCACTTCTTCGTGGCCGTGGGATCCGCCTTCTCCCACTTCAAGAACCAGCTCCTGGGACTCCTTCCGGACTTCGGAAACCGGGTGCCCATCCTGGACAGGATCCTCCCGATCCTCCCCCTCATCCTCCTGGCGCCCCTGAACGCCCTGGGAGGGATCCTGGTCTTCAAGAAGATCAAGCAGAAGCTGGGCGGCAACTTCATCGCGGGCATCTCCGGCGGCGGGGCCCTGCCCTCCGCGGTGGACCAGTTCTTCGGCGCCCTGGGTGTCCTCATCCTGGAAGGCTACGGCCTCACGGAGACCGCCCCGGTCCTGGGCGTGCGCCCGCAGAAAAAGCCCGTCCTGGGCACCGTGGGCCCCGCCCTCAAGGGCACGGAGATCAAGATCGTCGGGGAAAACGGCGTGGTCCTGCCCGCCGGGCAGAAGGGTCTCATCCTGGTGAAGGGCCCCCAGGTGATGAAGGGCTACTACAAGCGCCCGGACCTGACGGAGAAGGTCCTGTCCGCGGACGGATGGCTGGACACCGGGGACCTGGGCATGCTCACCCGGAACGGGGAGATCAAGATCACCGGCCGGGCCAAGGACACTATCGTCCTCCTGGGCGGGGAGAACATCGAGCCGCTGCCCATCGAGCAGAAGCTCTGCGAGAGCGAGTACATCAAGCAGACCATCGTCCTGGGACAGGACAAGAAGTTCCTGGCGGCCCTCATCGTCCCGGACGCGGACTCCATCAACGCCTGGGCCAAGGACAACCACGTCTACATCGTGGACTACGAGACCCTGCTCCAGCAGCCGGAGGTCCAGGAGCTCCTGGACTACGAGGTGAAGGAGCTCATCTCCCCGAAGAACGGGTTCAAGAACTTCGAGCGGATCTTCCGGTTCAAGCTCCTGGCGACCCCCTTCGAGGTGGGCCGGGAGCTGTCCGCCAAGCAGGAGATCAAGCGCCACGTGATCAACGAGATCTACGCCAAGGACATCGCGGCGCTGTTCCGGGACTGACGCATCCCCTTTTTCTAGCTAGGCAAGCCGGAAAAGCCGAGGGGACTGCCCGAACGGGCAGTCCCCTTCATTTTTTTCCGGGCGCTCCGGCGGCGGGGCGACCCGTCAGATCTTCCGATGGGTCCCGTACCACCGGTCCGAGGGGTTCAGCCTCTCCGGGAATCCCGAGGTGCTCGCCTGGCTCTCCATCCGGGTCCCGTCCGGGTCGATCCGGATCAGGATGAACCATCGGTTCTGGGAGGCCGAGGCCTCGTCGTAGGCACCCACGCTCCAACGGGCGTCCAGGCGGTACCAGGTGCTGCCGTCCGGATCGGACCACTTCTTCTCGACCTTGAACCGTCCTTCCATGGACGGGATCGAGGAGGTCGCGGGGGTGAAGGCCAGGCATTTTCCGTCCGCGGGGTACGCGTACTTGTACGGGTTCCGGGATCCCGCCTCGGGCGCCCAGGTCCCTTCGAGTTTTCCCAGGGGGGCCGCGCAGGTAAAGACCGAGAGCGCGGCGGCCAGGCAGAACGCCCGCAATACCCAGGCCGCACGGCGATTCCCCGCTCCCGCGCCCGGACCTTCCCCGAGTTCAAGAATCCCTTCGATCCTTCGTTTCAGCATTCCACGCCTCCCGAACATGCTCTGCGTCCCGGGGACGACCAGACCGCCCGGGCACGATCTTCCTATTTCCAGGAGGGTACGGGCGTAGTCCTCGGCCCGGACGCCCCGGGAAAGCACGACCTCGTCGGCGCTCCGTTCCTGGGCCGCCCGGAGCCGGGAGGCCGCCACCCAGGCGGGGGGCAGGAACCAGAGGACGGCGGTGATGAGCGAGGCGGCCCAACCGGACAGGGAGTCCCGGCGCCGGACGTGGGCCATCTCGTGGAGGAGCACCGCCCTCAGCCGGTCCGGGGGCCACTCCGAGGCCGCCGCGGGCAGGACGATGCGGGGAACCCGGATTCCGAAGGTGAAGGGCATTCCGCACGCCGGGCTCCGCTCGACCCGGACCGGCCGCGAAACCCCAAGGTCGGATCGGACCTCCTCCGCGAGGGCCGCCAGGGCGGGACCCGGGGGGAGGACGGCGAGGGTCCGGACCCGACGGGTTCCCTCGATCAGTCTCGCCAGACCCAGGACGGCCCCGGCAAGCCAGGCCCCCTCGATCAGGCTTCCCAGGACGCGGAGCCCCGGCCCGAGGCCTCGGCCGGCCAGGGAGACCCGGGCCGCGTCGGCCCCGGAGGTATTCCCCAGGCCCGGCAACACGCCCCCCGCCAGGAGGCGCAGGGCGAGGAGGGACTGCCCCCGCCCCGGATCCCCGGGAGGAACGGGGATGGTCCGGAGCGGGGGAAGCCAGAGCCAGGCCAGGGGAAGGGCCACCAGGGCCAGGAGGCAGGCCAGCCAGGCCGTGCCCGCCCGGGCCGGGTGGTTCCGCAGGGGGCGGCGGACGGCCAGGGCCGCGAGGAGCAGGAGGAAGGTGCCCTTGACCAGATCGGCCGCTAGGATGGCCAGGAGGAGGCGGAGTATCGGGCTCGAGCCGAAGAACCCGAGCCATCCGCCGGGGGTCACGACCGGCCGCCTTGTCTGCGGGCGTCGATCAGGCGGGACAGCTCCTCATATTCCTCGGGCCGTATCTCCCCGCCGTGCAGAGTGAGCAGGGTGGATACCGCCGCCGCCGGGGAATTCTCGAAGTAGGTATCCAGGAGCCGCTGGAGGGCGGATTTCCGGGCGGTCTCCGGCTCCACGGCGGGCCGGTAGACGAAGCGCTTGCCCTCCTTGCGGTACACGAGGAGTCCCTTCCGCACGAGATTGTTCATCGTGGCCCGCAGGGCGGAATACCCGGGGGCGTCCGGGATGGAGGCCAGGACGTCGGCGACGCTCGCCTCCCCCAGGCGGAACACAGCCTCCGCGACCTGCCTCTCCCGCTTTCCGGGTTCGTCCACCAACCTCTTTGACATACTCCTCCCCCGAAGTGCTTTTATTTTAGCACTTCGGGACGGGATGTCAAGGATTTATTGCTATTATTTTAGCACTTATTCCGAGCCCCGGTGCGGATCACTCTTTCTTCTCCAGGATCCACTCCTGGGTCTTCTCCACCTTGGGAGCCACGACGATCTGGCAGTACCCCTGGCCGGGATTCCGCCGGAAGTAATCCTGGTGGTAATCCTCGGCCTTCCAGTACGACTCGAGGGGCTTCAGTTCCGTGACGATGGGGTTCCGGAACCCGGACGCCGCCTTGGCCATGGACGCCTTGGCGGCGGCCTCCTGTTCGGGGCCGGAATACAGGATGATGGATCGATATTGGGGCCCGATGTCGGCGCCCTGTCGGTTCAGGGTCGTAGGATCGTGGATCTTCCAGAACAGGTCCAGCAGCTCCGGGTAGGTGACCTTTTCGGGATCGAAGACGATCTTGACCACCTCCGCGTGCCCCGTGAGCCCCGTTCCGACCTGCTCGTAGGTCGGATTCGCCCGCCCTCCCCCGGCGTACCCGTTCTCCACGTCCACGACTCCCGGGACGATCTCGTAGGCCCCCCC
>CALMRC010000136.1 GCA_937873275.1 uncultured Spirochaetota bacterium | reverse complement strand
CCGGAAGCCCGGTACACCGTGGACACTCCGGAGGATTACCGGGCCGCCCGGGCCGCCGCCGAGGATTGCGGCTTCGATCCCCCCTCGGATGCCCTGGTCCGCCGGTTCTCCGGTCGAGCCGGGCGGGGGTAGCCGACGTGCCCCGATTCCTCCTGGTTCCGTCCCTGGCCCGAGGCAACGGCTCCGGCCATCTGGTCCGCTGCCTGTCCCTGGCCCGGGAACTGGACCGGATCCCGGGCTGTTCCTCCGCCGTCTTCCTGCCCGAGGATCCGGACTCCGGGTCCCGGGGCGCCCGGGAGATCGAGGAGGCCTTCCCCGACCGTGTCCGGGGGCTCCGGCTGGTCCGCTCCCGGACGGAGGCGGAGGCCGGGACCTGGGATTTCGTGGTCCTGGACCGGCGCCGGACCTCCCTCCGGGAGGAGGCGGGCTGGAGGGCCCGGGCCCCGACGGTCGCCCTGGACGAGGGGGGATCCGCAGTCGCCTCGGCCTCCTTCCTGGTCGACATTCTCCCCCGGGCGGGACGGATCCCCGCCGCAGGACGGCCCAATCTGGACTCCCGGGGCTTCCTGCACCTTCCGGCCGCCCGGAGGTCGTCCCCTCCCGGGAAATTCGAGCGCGTACTCCTGGCCTTCGGGGGGGAGGACCCTCGGGGTCTCGGTCCGGCCGCGGCCCGGGCGCTCACGGAGTGGGGATTTTTCGAACCCCGAGCCCTGACCCTCGTGACCGGCGCCCTCCGGGAGGAGACGGCGGAGATCCCGGAGGGGATCCGCCGATCCGGCCCGGTGCCGGACCTGGCGGAAACTCTGGCCTCCTACGACCTCGTGGTCACCCAGTTCGGCCTCACCGCCTTCGAGGCGGCCTGGGCCGGCTGCGCGGTGATCCTGGTCAATCCGAGCCGATACCACGCGGCCCTGGCCAGGAAGGCCGGATTCCCGACCGCGGGAATCGGCCGGCCGGACCGGCGGGCTTTCGGCCGCCTGCTCGCGGACCCGTCCGCCCTGGCGGCCGTATCCGCCGCCGCGGCCCCGGCGGCCTCCGAGTCCCTCGCGGAACGCCTGGCCTCCCTCCGCCCCGGGGCCTCCGGGGCCTGCCCGGTCTGCGGGAGTACGGACCGCTCGGCCCGGGCCCGGTATCCCCGGAAGACCTATTTCCGCTGCGCCTCCTGCGGAATGGTCTACCGGGAACTCTTCGAGGGAGGGGGGAATCCCTACGTGGAATCCTACTTCTTCGAGGAATACCGGAAGCAGTACGGGAGGACCTACCTGGAGGACTTCCCGGCCCTGCGGGCCTTCGCGGCGTCCCGGTTGGACATCCTGGAACGGCTCCTGCCGGCTCCCCGGGACGGTCGGCGCCCGGTCGTCCTGGACGTGGGCTGCGCCTACGGTGCCTTCCTGGCGGAGGCGTCCCGGAGGGGATGGGACGCCCGGGGACTGGACGTGGCGGAATCCGCGGCGGCGTATGTCCGGGAAACCCTGGGCCTTCCGGCCTCCTCCGGGGACTTCCTGGATCCCGCCGTCCGGGCCTCCCTACCCGGGGGCCTGGACTGCCTGTCCTTGTGGTACGTGATCGAGCACTTCGAGACCCTGGGAGAAGCCCTCCGGGCGGCGTCGGACCTGGTCCGGCCCGGAGGCATCCTGGCCTTTTCGACCCCCTCGGGGGGCGGCATCTCCGCCCGATCCGATCCCGGGGGGTTCTTCGATCGGAGTCCGGACGACCACGCCACGGTCTGGGAGCCCCGGCGGACCGCGGGGATTCTCAGGCGCTTCGGTTTCCGGGTAGAACGTATCCGCGTGACCGGCCACCATCCGGAACGCTTCCCCGGGGCCCTGGGCGAGCCCGGGGCCGCCCGGATCGCGGGATCCGCGTCGCGGATCCTCGGGCTCGGGGACACCTTCGAATGCTACGCCCGGCGGGTCCGGGGCTCGGGACGGGAGGATTAGGTGCGTACAGTCTTCGTGCTGGGGGCGGGGATCATGCAGATACCCGCCCTTAGGATCGCCAAGGAGAGGGGCTGGCGGGTCGTGGCCGCCGACGGAAGCGACAAGGCCGCGGGCATCCCCTACGCGGACGAGTTCGTGCACGTCGACCTCAAGGACCGGCCGGCCCTGGAGGCGGCGGCCCGGCGGATCCGATCGGAATCGGGGCTGGACGGTGTGATGACCGCCGGCACGGATTTCTCCGCGTCCGTAGCCTGGGTGGCCGAGCAGCTGGGCCTGCCCGGCATCCCTTTCGAGACCGCCCTGAACGCCAGCGACAAGTCCCGGATGCGGGCCGTCTTCGCCGCCGCCGGGATCCCCAGTCCGCGGTTCGTGGTGCTCTCCCGGGAGGACCCCTCCTTCGGTCTCTCCGACCACCTGGCCTTCCCCCTGGTGGTGAAGCCCGTGGACAACATGGGTGCCCGGGGCTGCCGCCTGGTCCGGGACGGGGCCGAGCTGGCCGAGGCCCTGGCGGACGCCCACGGGCATTCCCGTTCGGGGCGGGCCATCGTGGAGGAGTACCTGGACGGGCCGGAGTTCAGCCTGGACGCCCTGGTCCACGAGGGCCGGATCCACCTCTGCGGGATCGCGGACCGGCACATCACCTTCGCCCCCTACTTCGTGGAGATGGGCCACACGATGCCCACGGCCTTCCCGGAAAGGGACGTGGCCGAGGTGGTCCGGGTCTTCGAGGCGGGGGTCCGGGCCCTGGGCATCCGGAACGGGGCGGCCAAGGGGGACATCAAGCTGACGTCCCGGGGAGGCTTCGTGGGCGAGATCGCGGCCCGGCTCTCGGGGGGGTACATGTCCGGCTGGACCTATCCCTACGCGTCCGGCGTCGATCCCGCGGCGGGGGCCCTGGACATAGCCGTGGGCGATCCGCCCCGGGACGTGAAGCCCCTGCGCTCCTGGGTCTCCGCGGAGCGGGCCTTCATCAGCATCCCGGGACAGGTCCTCTCCGTGTCCGGGGAGCGGGCGGCCCGGGCCGAGCCCTACGTAAAGGAAGTCTTCTTCCGGATCCGGGCCGGGGACCGGGTGGTATTCCCGGCCAACAACGTGGAGAAATGCGGCAACGTGATATCCCAGGCCCCGGACCGCCCGTCCGCGGTCGCGGCGGCGGAAGCCGCGGCCCGGGCCGTTCGGATCCGGCTGGCCCCCCGGAATCCGGAAACCGACGCCTTCCTGGCGGGCGGCTGGATCCGGAATCCCGACGGTACGACCTGGCCGCCCTCGGCCTTCCGGGTGTCCCCGGCCTTGGCGTCGGCCGCCGCGGCCCTCCCGGACCGCGGTCCGGATCCCCGGACCGGAGCCGCCGGGAACCGCGGGGGGGATCGCCCCCGGATCGCCTACGCCCCCCTTCCCGGGGCGGAGCGCGACGGGGCCCGGGACTGGCAGGGCCGGACGATCGCGGAATCCCTCTCGACGGTGGAAGCCTGGACGGGGATCTTCCCGGACGACGGGAAGGCGGACATCGTCCTGGGGGCGACCTTCTGGAAGGCCCTCCTTCGGGGGGGCTACCAGGGGGCGGCCTACGCGGTGGATTCCCTGGAGCGGAGCCTCTGAGGAGCGGAGGGGTGAGAACCTTCCTGGCCCCGGTCCTGCTCCTGGCCGCGGTCCTAGCCGCCGCGGCCCAGGGAGCCCCCGGACCCGGAACGCCGGCCGGGGCCGCGGCGCCGCCGCCGGCCCGACCCCTGACCGCCGCGGCGGCGGACCTGGGGGCCCGGCTCACCTGGGATCCCCTGACCGCCACGGGGTACCTCGAACGGAACGGGCACCGGGCGGCCTTCAAGCTAGGAGTCTCCCCGTGGATCCTCGACGGGACGGAGCTCGCACGCCTGGACCCGGTGGAACTCCGGGACGGTTCTCCGACGCTGACCGCGGCAGCCGCAGCGGCCCTCCGGTCCTGGTTCTCCCGGAAGGAGGAGGAGAAGGCTTCCCAGTTCCACGTCGCGGCCATCCTGATCGATCCGGGACACGGGGGCAAGGACCCCGGCGCCCTGGCGGACCACGTGATCGGCGGCGCCCGGAGGAGGATCGTGGAGAAGGACCTGGCCCTGACCGTCGGTCTCCGGATACGGGATCGGCTCAAGGAACGGTGGCCGACCCGCACCGTCCTCATGACCCGGGAGACCGACGTCTACCCGACCCTGGAGGACCGGGTGGAGATCGCCAATTCCCTGGAACTGGGGAAGAACGACGCGGTCATCTACGTCTCGATCCACGCCAACGCGTCCTTCAACAAGAACGCCCGGGGCTTCGAGGTCTGGTACCTGAATCCGGACTACCGGCGCAAGCTGGTGGACGGCTCCGAGCTCCCGGACTCGGACAAGGACATCGCCCCGATCCTGAACGCCATGCTGGAGGAGGAGTTCACCACCGAGAGCGTCCTCCTGGCCAAGCGCATCCTGGACGGGATGGGAACGGTCGTCAGGGACGCTTCCCCGAATCGGGGGCTGCGGGCGGAGGAGTGGTTCGTGGTCCGGAACGCCAAGATGCCCAGCGTCCTCGTGGAGGTCGGGTTCCTCACGAACCCCCTGGACGCCGCCCTCCTGGCCGAGGCCGATTACTTGCGCTCCCTCGCGGACGGCATATATACTGGCATCGTCGACTTCGTCGACTACTTCGAGAACCGCAAAGGACCTTCCTCCCCATGACGTTCGACCCTCGGAAACGGCTCGCGTCGATCCTGGAACGCATCCTCTCCCCTCGGACCCTCTGGCCGGGGTTGTTCCTGCTGTTCCTCCTGCTCTCCGTCTCGGCCTGGCTCCTCCGCCCCATGCCCACCCGGGCCGCGGTCCTCTTCTTCCCCCGGGCCTCGGACGGGAGGCTGGAGGGAGAACCCCGGCAGGTCCTACCCGGCGGGGCGGGCCTGGAGGAGGGGGCCCGGATGGTGATGGAGGAGTTCCTCCTGGGCCCCGAGGATACGAGCCGGATCGGAGCCCTGCCTCGGGGGACCCGGCTTCGGGAGATCCTCTACCGCCGGGGCCGGCTCTACGTGGACCTTTCCGAGGAGGCGGTGTTCGCGGAAAACCCGTCCCTGGAGACGGGATTGCGAGCCGTCCGGAAGACCCTTCGCTACAATTTTCCGACCCTGGGAACCGTGGTCGTCACCGTGGACGGCCGGGAGCCCGGCGTCCTGGGGCTCGGGACCGCCGAAGAACCCAAAAAAAAGTAAAAATAATTGACAAAGCACTTGCGGCGACTATAATTCCAGGTAATTCCTTGATTCTGAGCATGCTATACGAAAGGAGCACGTTAATGAGAAGGCAGTTCCTCATCGTGGCCGCGGCGCTTCTCTTGGTAGGCGCCCTCGGCGCTTTCGCGGACGAAGCTGTCCTCATCGATTTCTCCCTCCTGAAGGCCGATATCATCGAGGATCCGGTGCAGCAGGGCAAGCTGACCCAGAACCGCGCGACGATGATCGATTTCTCTTCCACCGCGGGGGCGAGTTATACCGAGGATCAGAAGAAGCAGATGCGCACCTCCCTGGCCATTCCCAACTGGTCCGTGGTGCTGGCGTCGTCTTCCCGCTCCGCCGTCACCGTCCCGAATTCCTATACTCGGGAAGCCCCGGTCAACCAGGACGCGAAACAGTACGGCGGCCAGACGGTCATGGGCATCCGCGTGAACTTCCCCCTGGAGCCCTTCAACTCCTGGGCCCGGATCACCCCGCCCTTCGAGATCCCCTCCTTCGAGCCGAAGGCGGACATCGCCGATGACGGGACCATCACCCCGAAGGCCGCGGGCGCCGAGGGCGACCCGGTCAACGCGCGGCTCACCCGCTTCGAGGGCTCCTACAACGCCGACACCAAGGTCCAGACCGCCCTGGGCGTCGTCAAGAACGTGGGGGTCATCAAGTCCGTGGCCGTCACCGTCAAGGGCCTCAACTTCCCGCACGGCCTGTCCCTGATCCTCAAGGACCAGGACGCGAACGAGAAGGTCATCTTCATGGGATACCTCAACTTCGACGGCTGGCGCGAGCTGCGCTGGGACAACCCCCAGTACATCCGGGACGTCCGCAACCGGGAACTCCGGATCTACCCGCTCTACCCGAAGACCAGCCCCTTCGTGAAGCTCGGGGGCATCCTCATCAGCCGCGACGCGGCCCATGAGGGCGGAGACTTCGTGGCCTACATCAAGGACGTCAAGATCCTCTACGACAAGGCCATCCTCGACCCCGTCACCGACATCGACGACGAGTCCGTGTGGGGCATCGTGGGCGTGAAGGAAGCCGAGCGCAAGAGGATCGAGAGCCAGCGCTTCGGGAACTCCCAGGTCATGCGCTACATCGAGAGCCTGAAGCAGGAACAGAAGTCCGACTTCACTCCCTCCAAGTAAGCGAATCCCGAACCGTGAACGGGGCCGCCTTCGGGCGGCCCTTTTCTTTTGCCTTTTTCGGCGCTCCCGGGTATCATGAAACCGATGAGCGACCTCTACACCTTGAATCGCGCAGAACTCGAGGAGCGCTACGAGAGACTCCTGCCCGTGTACCGTTCCGTCCTGGACGATCTTTCGGCCCGCGTCCTGAAGTGTCTCCAGGAGGCGGGGATCCATCCTTCCATCAAACTTCGGGTCAAGTCCTTTCCCAGCTGGTTCCGGAAGCGGCTGCTCCTGATCCAGCAGGCCCGGGCCGCGGGCCGGAAGACCGTAAAGCCGGTCAACGACGTCCTGGCACTGAGGGTCATCTGTCCCTTCATCGGCGACCTGGAAAAGGTGGAGGCCGAGATCGGGCGCTGCTTCCGGGTCGTGGAGGTCGAGCGGAAGGGGGCCGAGCGTTCCTTCCGGGAGTTCGGCTACGAATCCACCCACATCCTCGTGGAAATCCCGTCGGACGTCCGGAAGCCCGCCAAGGGGCTGGACGTCGGCATCTTCGAGGTCCAGGTCCGCACCATCCTCCAGGACGCCTGGGCGGAGGTGGAGCACGAGCTGGTCTACAAGGCGGAGTTCAACCCCTTCGACGAGCCCATGAAGCGGAAGCTGGCCGCCCTGAACGCGAACCTGTCCCTCTCGGACATCATCTTCCAGGAATTGCGGGACTACCAGCACCGCCTGACCGACGCCCTGGACCGGCGACGGACCAATTTCTTCCGGAAGATCGAGAAGTCCATCGACGAACCCTTCTTCCCCGAGAGGGCGGACGAGCTATCCCTGGGCGCGCCCCCGCCGAGCGCATCGGAGTACCTTGGCAGCGAGTCCAGCATCGACGAGATGCTCGTCTCGGCCCTGAACGCCCACAACCAGGACGACTACGCCGCCGCCATCGAAACCTACACCGGCATCCTATCCCGGGGCCCCAAGAACGAGATCGCCGCCCTCATCCACAAGCACCGGGGCATGGCCTATTTCGCGGAATCCAAGTACGAGGAGGCCGTCGCGGATTTCACCCGGACCCTCGACCTGGATCCCCAATGCTACAAGGCGGCGTATTACCGCGGGGTCGTTCGCTCGGTCCGTACGGAGTATCCCGAGGCCGTGCGGGACTTCGAGCTCGCCCTGGACATCCACCCCTACCATTTCTACTCCCTCTATCGCAGGAGCCAGGCGTATTTCCATCTCGGGGACTATCCCAAGGCCCTGGCGGATTGCGAGGCCGCCCTGCGGCTGGACCCGGAGAGCGAACAGGCTTCCAAGATGAAGTCCCTCATCCTCACGCGGCTCCGGATGTAAACGGCCCGGGGGTCCGCCTTCCCTTGACAGGGGGGGCCGTTTTTCGGTAAGGTGGGCTCCGCCCGGGGGCGCCGCCTCCGGATCCTGTCCCCTTCGTCTAGTGGTTAGGACAGCGGGTTTTCATCCCGCCAACAGGGGTTCGACTCCCCTAGGGGATGCAAGTACAACCGGCCGCAAGGCCGGTTTTTATTTGTTCGGCCGAATTCCCGCGGCGCCCTTTGCATCCGTACCGAATCGCGGTATATTTCGTCGAAAGCACCATAACGGAGGTCGTGATGAAAAAGGTATTCGGCATCGTAGCCGCCCTCGTCCTTCTTGCGGGGATCCCCGCGTTCGCCGCGGGTCCCGCGGGCCTCACCGGGCTCGGGGTATACGGAACCGTGGGCAGCACGAACGGAGCGGTGGGCGGAGGAGTCGGACTCTCCTTCAAGTGGTCCAGCTTCCCGGTCGTGGGGCTCCAGTACGACTTCTCCGCGGATCGCTTCGGGGCTTCCGTCGACTACTACGTTATCGACGCGGAAGGCCTGGCGGCCAACCTGAGCTACTTCCTCGGCGCGGGGCTGTACGCGGGCTTGGCGGGCGGGGAGTTCGATTTCGGTCTCCGCATCCCCTTCGGACTGCAGTTCTGGCCGGTCCGGAAGTTCGAACTGTACCTGTCCCCGGTGCTTTCCATCCCCCTCATCCCGGCCCCCTCGGTCGGGATCGGCGCGGAGTTCGGTGCCCGGGTCCGCTTCTAGGAGCGGTGTTCGTCGAGCAGGGGCCGCTTCGGCGGCTCCTGTTTTTTTTGCCGCTTGCCTAAACATATGAAAAATACTATATTAAAGAATATCCAGAAGTTCCACATACAGCGCCGAGGAGACGAAGATGCCGGAAAAACTCACGACCGACGAGTTCAAGAAGAAGGTGTTCGACTACGAATCCAAGAAGGAATGGGAATACGCCGGGGACCTTCCGGCGATCATCGATTTCTACGCGGACTGGTGCGGTCCCTGCAAGATGGTCGCTCCTGTCCTGGAGAAGGTCGCGAAGAAATACGAGGGAAAGATCCACGTCTACAAGGTGGACACCGAGGCGGAACAGGAGCTGGCCGGGGTCTTCGGAATCCAGAGCATCCCGACCCTGTATTTCGTCCCCAAGGAGGGCAATCCCAGCTACGCCATGGGAGCCCTGCCCCAGAATCAGATAGAGCGGGCGGTCAGCGAGATCCTGAAGGTCGAGGCCTGAAGGCACTCCTGCACGGCCGTCCGATTCGCCGCGCCGGCGTATCGGACGGCTTCGTCTAGAAGACGCTTACACCTCGCAGGGAACCTTGAGGATTTCCCGGGTCCGGACGGCCTCTACGATGAGATCCTCCAGGCCCAGGGATACGTACGCGGGACCTTCGCGGTCCGGCCGGGCTCTCAGGATCGGGTGCTCCGGCGAGAAGAGCACGCAGCAGTCCTCGTAGGGCAGGATGGACACCTCATAGGTCCCGATCTCCCGGGCCGTCCGCATGGTGTCCTCCTTGTCGATTCCGATGAGGGGCCGGAAGACGGGCAGATCCGTCTGGGCCTGGGAAAACCGGATATTCTCCGCGGTCTGGCTGGCCACCTGCCCCAGGCTTTCCCCGGTGACCAGGGAGTTCGCCCCGATCTCCCCCGCCAGCAGATGGGCGGCCCGGACCATGGCGGCCCGGAGGAATAGGGTGGTGCAGTCCTCCGGGGATCCGCGCTTGATGGCGGTCTGGATCTCCGTGAACGAGAGGGTGTGAAGGGTCATGTCCCCGGCGTACCGCGCCACGATGCGGGCCAGGTCCCGGACCTTTTCCCAGGCTTCCCGGGACGTATACGGGTAGGCGTTGAAGTAGACCGCCTCCAGGGAGAGCCCCCGCTTGGCCATGAGGTATCCCGCCACGGGGGAGTCGATTCCCCCGGATAAAAGAAGGAGCCCCTTTCCCGCGGAACCCGCCGGAAGCCCCTTCTGGCCTTTCCGGACGACCCCGTGCACATAGGCCCGCTCCCGGATTTCCACGTATACCGTAAACTGGGGCTTCCGGACGTCCACCGTAAGTCCGGGAACGTTCTCCAGGATGAGTCCCCCGAGCTCCCGGGCCAGGCCGTAGGAGTCCAGGGGGAATCCCTTGTCCGCCCGCCGGGCCTCGACCTTGAAGGTCGAGTGCCCCGCCTCCCGGCCCTCCCGGGCGACCTCGAGGGCCAGTACCCCGATCTCCGGCATGGTCTTTCCGCAGGTCCGGGCCCGGGCGTATCCCACGATGCCCGGCACCCGGGACAGCACCCGCTCGGCTTTCTCCTCCAGGCCCTCCGGCACGCGCAGGAAGAACCGGCCCGGGCGTATATCGACCCGGGCCCGGCCGTCCAGTCTGCGCTCGATGTCCTTCCGGAGCCGGGACTCGAACTCCCGGAGGTTTCCCGTCTTGAGTTCCAGCTCCCCGGGCTTGATCAGGTACAAGGTTTCCATTCGTCGTCCTCAGGTCCGGAACCGCAGGTACGCGTCCCGGAGGGTTTGCGCGAAGGCGTCGATCTCGGACGCCGTGGTGGTCGGCCCCAGGGATACCCGGATCGAGGCGAACGCCAGGACCTCCGGAACCCCCATGGCCTCCAGTACCCGACGCTTCCGGCGGGAGGAGGAGCAGGCGCTCCCCGTGGATACCGCGAAGCCCGCGTCCGAAAGCACCCGGACCGCGGTCTCCCCGGGGAGTCCGGGAAGGGACAGGCTCAGGATCCAGGGGGAGTACCGATCGTCCCCGGGAGTACGGCACTCGGGGACGGGACGCGCGTCCGGAATATCCCGGACATGCTCCAGCAGGCGGTCCGAAAGGGACCGAGCCCGGGGGAGGCTCTCTTCCAGGGAGGAGACGGCGGCGGCCGCTGCGCTCCCGAAGGCCAGGATCCCCGGCAGGTTCTCGGTGCCGGACCGGGCGCCGCCCTCCTGGCCTCCGCCCGCCGCCAGGGGTTCCAGGGAGGACCGAAGGTAGAGGGCCCCGACACCCCGGGGACCCCGGACCTTGTGGGCGCTGAAGGCCGCGGAATCCGCCCCGGCCGCCTCCGGGCGGAACGGAATCTTGCCCAGGGCCTGGACCGCGTCCGTATGAAGCCGAATCCGCCGTCCCCCCCGGGCGGCCTCGTCCAGGGCCCGGCGGATCCCTTCCAGGGGCTGGACGGCCCCGGTCTCGTTGTTCACCGCCATCACCGCCGCCAGGACCGTGTCGGGCCCGCAGGCGTCCGCCACGGCCCCGGGGTCGACCCTCCCGTCGGGGCCGGGGTCCACCCGGCGGACCTTCCACCCGAGGCGCTCCAGGACCGCGGCCTGCTCGTAGACCGCTGGATGTTCGATGGAGGAGACGACGAGGGAGCCCGGGGACGGCCGGCGGAACAGGGACAGGAGGACCAGGCCGTCCGACTCGGTCCCCCCGGAGGTGTAGACGATCCGCTCCGCCCGGCAGCCCAGCAGGCCGGCCAGGCGCATCCGGGCGTCCTCCAGGGCCGTTCGGGCGGCCTTTCCCGCCTGATGGAGACTGGAAGGATTGCCGGGGTAGTCCCGGGCCGTCCGGAGGTATTCCTCCAGGACTTCCGGGGAAACGGGGGCCGTGGCGGCCCAGTCCAGATAGGTCAGCGGCATCGCTTGAAGATACAGGGTAGCGGCGGGCTCGACAAGACCGCCGGACGGGGGACCGGGTCCGCCGGGAGGGCCGCGGGTCCGGTCGATCCCCGCCTAGCCGGAGTTCCGGCGGTCGGGGATTCCCCGGACCTCGGAACCCGCGGCCGCGAAGTCGGGCCGGAGGTAGAGGGCGCAGAAACAGTGACCGTAGTCGGCCACGTCGGCCTTGGCGTACCGGCAGGGGCAGAGGACCGCGGCGTCCGCCTCCCGGCTCCCTTCAGTATCCCGGCAGGGGCATAGGTAGTACCCGTATCGGTTCCAGTTCGTGGTGAGCCCTTCCAGGAGGGTCTGGGTGAACTCCGCGTCGGGGTTCAGGGTCCAGCCCTGCTTGGCGGCCACCATTTCCGCGAAGCGACGGGTGTCCTCCAGGGTTTTTTGAGCGGGCATCTAGACCTCCAGGGTCCGCTTCCAGTCCGCCTCGATGAAGCCGACCAGGGACTCCCGCTCATCCACCACCGCGAAGGGGAAGGCCACGTCCTGCTTGTACCGGTCCTTCAGGATCTTCTTGGCTTCCGTCTTGGTCTCCAGGGGGACCTTGTCCATGTAGATGTAGGAGTATTCGATCTTGTGGGCGTCCAGGAAGGTCAGGGCCCGTTTACAGAATCCGCAGGTGGAGAGGGCGTACACGGTCACCGTGTGCTTCCGGTTCTCGCCTTCGACCTTCGTATACTCCAGGGTATCGAGCATAGATTCCTCCATCGCAGTACTATAGCGTCCGAGCGGTCCCTTGTGAAGGCGAAACGTCCCGAAGCCGCGGCTGCAATCCCGCCGTCCGCCCCGGCCGCCGCCCCCGCCGTTCCAGGACCGCCTCTCAGGCCCAGGCCCAGGTCCGGGCGTAGGCGTCGGCGTCGAATTTCCTTCGCAAGCCCGAGGCGTTCATGTACCGCACCGTGCCGAACACCCGGCGGCCGGTCCAGGGCCGGTCGTGCCGTCCGAAGCACCAGGCCACCCCCGCATAGCCGTCGGGATCCCGGCCGTCCAGGGCATACCGGTCGTTCAGGTAAAGGGCCGAGGCGAAGGCTTCCCGAGGTCCCGCCGACCACTCCAGGATCTTCTTGCCCCAGTACATACGCATGTAATTGTGGATGGTTCCCGTGCGGACCAGCTGATTCTGGGCGGCGTTCCAGTAGGGATCGTGGGTCCGGGCCGCCTCGAAGTCTTCCCGGGAATACACGTATTCCCGCCGGTCCCCCGAAGCCTCCTCCAGGGTACGCCGGGACCAGTCCGGCAGGCCCTCCCAGCGGTCGTAGCCGTCGGGCAGGTAGCGGACGAGGTTCATCGCGAGTTCCCGACGGACCACGAGCTGTTCGAGGAAGGGCGCCGCCCCGGGCCCCCCGCGCTCCAGGACCCTTCGGGCCAACCGGACCGGGGAGATCTGGCCGAAGTGGAGGTAGGGGCTCATGCCGCTGGTCCCGTCCAGGTTCGGGTCGTTCCGGTCCCCGTCGTATCGGTCCAGCCGGGTATCCAGGAAGATCTCGAAGCGGGCCTCGGCGGCGGAAGGGCCCGGAGGGGGCAGGGCCGTCTGCTCCGGCACCCGGTCCCCGGGATACCCGGGCCGTATGGGACCGTCCGGTTCCCGGGGGAGCTGACGCGGGCCCTCGATATCCAGTCCCCGGCCGTCCCGGGGCAGGTCCACGGCGGGGGAGATCCGGCCGGCGTATCCGGCGACCGCTCCCTCGATCTTCCGGCGCAGGGTGAAGGCGGACCATTCCGGCTTTCCGCTGGCGGCCTCCACGGGCACTACCGCCTCCCCGTCCACCCGGATCACCGGGCAGGCGGACCGTTCCGCGAACTCCCGCCGCCAGGCCAGCTCGGGACGCGTCCATCCCGCGTCGCAGACCGCCAGGACGGCCCGGCGGGACAGGGCCGCCGCCTCCCGGGGGGGATCGCCCCGGCACAGGACGAATCGGGCGCCCCGGTCCTCCAGGGCCCGTGCGGTTTCAACCAAGCCGGCCAGAAGGAACCGGTAGTGGGCCTCCGTGGCGGAGGGATAGGGGGCCCGGACGAAGAGGACGACCAGGGGAAGGCGCAGCCGCGCCGCCTCCGCGGCGGCGTACTCCAGGGCGGGATTCTCCTCGGCTCGCTGGGCGTGCTGCATCCAGTAGAGGATATAGTCCCCCCGGGGGGGGGGACCCGGCTTGAGCACGGATACTCGTTCGGGCTCCACGACCATGGGACGAGTATAGCGGTCCGGGAAGAGGTCCGCAAACCGCGGGTAGTGTTACGAAGCTTGTCCCGAAGCAATCGAGGGTCGAGGTAGATAGCGGTACCTCCTGAGAGGTTTACTCCTCCCAGGAGGTACCCATGTCCTTGTATC
>CALMRC010000135.1 GCA_937873275.1 uncultured Spirochaetota bacterium | reverse complement strand
CCGGGCGGGATCGTTCTGGGGGCGGAACTCGCCCGCCAACTGGACGTCTTCCCGGGGGACGAGGTCACCCTCCTGTCCGTCGGGATCTCCGCCTCCGAGGGGGTCGCCTCCTCCACCGCGAGGGTACGGGTGCAGGAGGTCTTCCGCAGCGGATACTACGCATTCGACTACGGGCTCGGGTTCGTGTCCTTCGAGACGGCCCGGGCCTTCGGGGGACCGGTGAACCTGACCCTGGGCGTGAAGCTCGCGGACCGGTTCGGGGACGAGGAATTCGCCGGCCGGCTGGCCCGGGCGTACGGGGTCGATCCCGACCGAATCGTGACCTGGCGGACGTACAACCGGTCCTTCTTCGGGGCCCTCCGGATGGAAAAGACCGCCATGATGATCCTGGTCGGGTTGATCTTCGCGGTGGTGGCGGTGAACATCTTCCATTCCCTGCGCAGGACGGTTTTCGAGAAAATGGAGGACATAGCCGTACTCAAGGCCCTGGGAGGATCCGCCCGGACGGTCCGGTCGATCTTCGTACTGGACGGACTGGTCACGGGCTTCCTGGGAGCCACCTGCGGCCTGGCCGCGGGTCTCCTCATCGCGGTGAACGTGAACGAGACCTTCGCGGCGGTGGAAGCCCTGGTCAACGGTATTTCGCGCCTCTGGGGAGCCGCGTCCCGGGGC
The DNA here is from genome assembly GCA_937873275.1 of uncultured Spirochaetota bacterium. Lineage (GTDB taxonomy): Bacteria > Spirochaetota > Spirochaetia > Treponematales > UBA12059 > JAAYUR01. The sequence goes on along the minus strand of CALMRC010000135.1, from coordinate 6,441 downwards.
GCCGGGGGGGATTTTCAGGTGTTTTCCCCGGCCTATTTCTACCTGGTCCGGGTCCCCGTCCGGCTGGTCTTCGAGGAAGTCCTGTTCATCTATGCGGCGGGCGCAGCCAGCGCGGCCGCAGCCGCCTGGGCGGCTTCCCGAAGAGTCCTGACGTTCCGGCCCGCGGAGGTCCTGAGGAATGAGTGAACCGATCATCGTCTGCGAGAACTTGAGCAAGACTTTCAAGACCGACGCGGAGGAGTTGCATATCCTGCGCTCCGTCGATCTGGCCGTGGAGGCCGGGGCGACCGCGTCGATCACCGGTCCCAGCGGCTGCGGCAAGACGACCCTCCTGTCCATCCTGGGCGGCCTGGATTCCCCGGGGGGAGGGACGGTGCGGGTGGGGCCCTGGAACCTTCACGAGCTGGGGGAGTCGGGGCTTTCGGAATACCGATCGTCCTTCGTGGGCTTCGTGTTCCAGTTCCACTACCTTCTCAAGGATTTCACTGCCCTGGAGAACGTGGCCCTGCCGGCCTACATGCGGGGCGAATCCAGACCGGAGGCCTTCGCCCGGGCGGCCTCCCTCCTTTCGGACCTGGGGCTGGGGGACCGGAAGAACCAGTATCCCGGAAAACTGTCCGGCGGGGAGCGGCAGAGGGCGGCCATCGCCCGGGCCCTGATCAACCGCCCCGCGGTCATCCTTGCGGACGAACCCACGGGCAACCTGGACGAGGCCAACTCCCGGGCCGTGGAGGACCTGCTCCTGGGCCTGGCCTCCCAGTACGGCACGACCCTGGTGGTGGTCACCCACGACGGGCGCTTCGCGGGGCGGACGGACCGGCGGTTCCGGCTTACCGAAGGGGAGATCGAGACGCCGTGAGGGCGGGACCGGTATTCTTCCTGGCCCTGCGGAACATCCTCGGCCGCAGGAGCGACCAGCGGGACCTCGCCCGCAGGACTCTCCGGGGGGCGGTGCTCTCCGTGGCCGTCAGCATGATACCCCTGATCGTCACCTTGGTGGTGGCGGACGGGATGATCCAGGGCATCACGTCCCGGTACATCGAGCTCTCCTCGTACCACGTCCAGGTCGTGCCGTACCGCGGGATGGGGGAGGGGAGCGTCCGGGAGGTCCTGGACGCCCTGCGACGGGTCCCCGGGGTGCGGGGGGCCTGGGCTGAGACCCAGGCGGTGGGGGTGGCCTTCTCGGAGGGCAACCGGGGAGGGGCCGTGGTGCGGGCCCTGGATCCCGGATTCCTGGACGACCCGGGCACCCGGGCCTATCTGGACGTCCTCGAAGGGGATGCGTCCCTATCCGGGCCGAACGACGTCCTCCTCGGCAGCGAGCTGGCCCGGGATCTCGGGGCTGTAACGGGGGATACGGTAAACCTCCTGAGCGTGCGGTCCCGCCGGGGCGACTCCGTCCTACCCCGGGTTAGCGTCTTCCGGGTCCGGGGCATCGTTTCCTCCGGGTACCGGGACCTCGATTCCCGCTGGTTCCTGGTCGCCCGGGACTATGCGGGCCGATACCTCGCCCCGGACCTCTCCCGCACGATCCTGGGGATCAAGGTGGACGATCCCTTCTCGCCCCTGAATACCGTCCTGGAGGAGATCCGGAAGGCCCTTCCGGAAGGCTGGGGAGCCTACCCCTGGCCGGAGACGGAGAGGAACCTCTACGAATCCTTCCGTACGACCCGGTACCTCCTGCTCCTGATCATGGGGCTGACCGTGGCCGTGGCGGCGGTCAACATCTCCAGCGCCCTGGTGACCCTGGTGACCGAGCGATCCCAGGAGATCGCGATCCTGAAGGGGCTGGGTGCCGGTCCGAGGGATATCGGCCGGGTCTTCATCGCCGGAGGCATGATCCTGGGCTTTTCGGGCGCGGTTCTCGGAACCGCCTTGGGCACCCTGGCGGCGATCCACATCAACGGCCTGATCGGCGCCCTGGAACGGGTCCTCGGCGCCGCAGCCGCACTCTTCCACCGCTTGGCCTGGCCCTTCCTGGACGAAGCAGCCCGGGCGCTCCCGCTGACCCCCGTCCGGATCCTGAATCCCGACTATTACCTGGAATCCATACCGGTGACCCTGGAGTATCCCGCCCTGGCGGGAATTCTGGCGGCGGCCCTGTTCCTGTCCTGGTTGGCCTCCCTGCTCCCGGCCCGGAAGGCCGCGGCCCTGCCGCCCCTGGAGATCCTCCGACGGCGATGAGCTCCGCTCCCGCCCCGCCCCGGGCCGGCCGGCCGCATTCACCAACAGGCTATGTTGCTGTCCGTCCGGCCCTCGGTTCCGCCCACCAGGGCGCCCCCGGGGAGACGCAGGATGATCTGGCCCCGGCCGAAGACGGCGGCGTCCCGGGACACGGAGACTTCGTGGCCCCGCCGGGAGAGTTCCTCCCGGACGTCCCGAGGGAAGCCCTCCTCCACCAGAAACCGGAGACCCTCGGTCCACTGCCATCGGGGGGCGTCCAGGGCCTGCTGGGGGTCCAGCCCGTAGTCCAGGAGGTTCCGGACGACCTGGACGTGTCCCTGGGGCTGCATGTATCCGCCCATCACGCCGAAGGGGCCCACGGCCCGGCCGTCCTTCCGGAGGAAGCCGGGGATGATCGTATGGTAGGTTCGCTTGCCGGGTTCCAGCCGATTCACGTGGCCGGGGTCCAAAGAGAAATCGTAGCCCCGGTTCTGCAGGGCGATCCCGGTGTCCCGCACGACGATTCCGGACCCGAAACCCATGTAGTTGCTCTGGATGTAGGAGACCATGTTGCCTTCGTCGTCCGCGGTGCAGAGGTAGACGGTGCCGGATCCTGCGGGAGGCGCGGGAGACCGGAGTTCCGCCCCGGGACCGATCTCCCGGGCCCGGCGGGCCCCGAAGTCCGGGTCCAGGAGTTCCCCAGGATCCGAGCGGAGGCGGCTCGGATCCGTGATTCGGGTCTTGCCCTCGGCGAAGGCGATCTTCATGGCCTCCCACGCCCGGTGATAGTCCTCGGGGGCCGGATCCGGACCGGCCGGGAATTCCTTGAGGATGTTGAGGGCCGCCAGGGCCACGATCCCCTGCCCGTTCGGGGGGATTTCGCAGACCTCGTATCCCCGGTACGGGATCGAGACGGGCTCGACCCATTCCGGCTCGTAGGATTCCAGGTCCCCCCGCCGGAGGAATCCGCCGAATTCCCGGCTGTCCCGGAGGATGCGGTCGGCCAAGTCCCCCCGGTAGAAGGACTCGCAGTCCGACGCGGCCAGGGAGCGGAGGGTCCGGGCGTGGTCCGGCAGGCGGACGATGTCCCCCGGGTCCGGAGACCGCCCCTCCGGCGCGAAAATCCGGAACCATTCGGCGAACTCGGGCCCCCGGCAGTCCCGGGAATAGCGGTCGAAGGACCGCTTCCAGGCTTCCGCCAGGGCGGGGCCCGCAGGGTAGCCGCCCTCCGCGTATTCCGCCGCGGGTTCGAGGTCCCGAGCCAGGGATTGACGCCCGAAGCGGCGGACCAAGGCGGCCCAGGCCTTGGGAACGCCGGGAACCAGGACCGGAGTCCAGCCCAGGGCGGGGATCCGGCCCTCCGGGGGATTCCGGGAGAGCACGGCCTCGATGGACAGGGATCCCGGGGCCCGGCCGCTGGCGTTCAGGCCGTACAGCCGGCGGTCCTTCTCGATCCAGACCAGGGCGAAGGCGTCCCCGCCGACGCCGTTGGCCGTGGGTTCCGTGACCGTGAGGGTCGCGGCCGCCGCGACGGCGGCGTCCACGGCGTTTCCCCCGGACCGCAGGATATGGAGCCCCGCCGAGGCGGCCTGGGGCGTGGAGGCGGCCACCATGCCGTTCCGCGCGTACACGGGATACCGGATGGAAGGGTAGGGACGGCGGGTCGGATCGAAGTTCATCCTCGTCCTCCGGAAACGGGGGTCCGGCTTTCCTAGTCCGTGAATCCCGTGTATAGTTGAGCCCGACATCGAGGTAGACGCCCGAACGGAATGGCGGACGCAAGCGCCCGGCGGTTCTCGGAGCGGTTGCCGGATCAGGAGGATACCATGGCACGCAACGACGTGGAAGGAGCCCCGGGGGACACGGGCGAAAAGCTCAAGGCCCTGGAGGCGGCCCGCCTGCAGATAGAGAAACAATTCGGGCAGGGATCCCTCATGAAGCTGGGGACCCATTCCAGCGCCCAGGGGGTGGAGGTCATTCCCTCCGGGTCCATCCTCCTGGACGAGGCCTTGGGAGTGGGCGGCTACCCGAGGGGCCGGATCGTGGAGATCTACGGGCCGGAATCCTCGGGAAAGACCACCCTGGCCCTCCACGTGATCGCGGAAGCCCAGAAGCTCGGCGGCATCGCGGCCTTCATCGACGCGGAGCACGCCCTGGATCCCATCTACGCCAAGAACCTGGGCGTCAACATCGACGAGCTATGGGTCTCCCAGCCGGACAACGGGGAGCAGGCCCTGGAGATCGCGGAATCCCTGGTGCGGTCCGGGGCCGTGGACGTCATCGTGGTCGATTCCGTGGCCGCCCTGACCCCCCAGGCGGAAATCGAGGGGGACATGGGGGACGCCCACGTAGGCCTCCAGGCCCGCCTCATGAGCCAGGCCCTCCGCAAGCTGACCGCGACGATCGGCAAATCCAAGACCATCCTGGTCTTCATCAACCAGATCCGGATGAAGATCGGGGTCATGTTCGGGAATCCCGAGACCACCACCGGCGGAAACGCCCTCAAGTTCTACGCCTCCGTGCGGCTCGAAGTCCGCAAGATCGAGACCATCGACAAGGGAGCCGACGAGGACGCCATCGGCAACAAGGTCCGGGTGAAGGTCGTCAAGAACAAGGTCGCCCCGCCCTTCCGGAAGGTGGAGCTGGAGATCATGTTCGGCAAGGGCGTCTCCCGCCTGGGCAGCCTGATCGACGCGGCGGTCAAGTACAACGTAGTGGACAAGAAGGGCGCCTGGTACGCCTGGGGGGAGGAGAAAATCGGCCAGGGCCGGGACAACGTCAAGGTCTTCCTGGAGCAGAATCCGGACCTGGCGGACGAGCTGGAGCGCAAGGTCCGGCACATCATCTTCGGGAAGAAGGACGAAGCCGCCGCCGCCCCCGACCCCAAGGCGGCCGGTGGACCGGGCACGACCGCGGTCCGCGCCGCCGTTCCGGCGGCCGCCCGGGGCGAATCCGTCGCGGAGGTTCCCCCCGCGGCTTCCCGGGGTCCCGGACGGCCCGCCGCGGCCAAGCCCGCGGCGAAACCCGCGGCGAAACCCGCGGCCGCGAAGCCGGGCACCGACGAGGAGGGCCTGTTCTGACCGGAGGAACCGCTGACGGATCGATCGTGTTCCTGGGATTCGGGGGCAACGTGGGGGACACGGCCGCGATCTTCCGGTCCGCCTTCGGAGCCCTGGGGGCCTTCCTGGAAGGCCCGCGGATGTCCTCCCTGTACCGGACGAAACCCCGGTACCGGGAGGACCAGCCGCCCTTCCTGAACGCCGCGGTTTCCGGCCGCACCCGCCTGGCTCCCCTCGAACTCCTGGCCGCCCTCCAGGCCGTGGAGGCCGGCCACGGCCGGGACCGGTCCCGGGAGGTCTTCAAGGGTCCCCGTACCCTGGACATCGACATTCTCCTGTACGGGGAGGCCGTCCTCTCCCTCCCGGGTCTGGACGTGCCTCATCCGGGGCTCCCGGAACGCCTGTTCGCCCTGGTCCCCCTCCTGGAGTTGTCTCCGGGGCTCCGGGATCCCCGGACGGGGAAGCCCTTCGCGGAATTCGCCTCCGCCCTGCCGGACCAAGGTATTTACCTGGAAGGGGAGGGCGGACTATAATCCCCCCGCTTCCCGGCCGCCCTCCCGGTCCCGGGAACCTCGCTCGATCGCCGCTTGGCGGCGAAATCCCAGCCAAGGGGTCGGTACCCGCGACCATGTCGGACCTAACGGAGTACAGCCCCGAGCCGTCGGGCTCGGGCCAGCGGTTCCGCCTCAAGGACTTCGAAGGTCCCCTGGATCTTCTCCTCTTCCTCATCAAGAAGAACGAGGTGAACATCTACGACATCCCCATCGCCTCGATCACCGAACAGTACCTGGAATACCTGGACATGGCGGCCGAAACCTCCCTGGAGGAGCTCACGGAGTTCTATTCCCTGGCCTCCACGCTCCTGTATATCAAGTCTCGGATGCTCCTGCCCGTGGAGATCGACCTGGGGGACGAGATCGAGGACCCCCGCCGGGATCTCATCGAGAAGCTCATCGAGTACCAGAAATTCCGCAAGCTCTCGGAGCTCATGGAGGCCAAGGAGCTGGAGGTCGAGTGGACCATCGAGCGCAAGAAGATCCAGCGGGCCCTTCCCTTCGGGGAGGAGGAGGAGATGTGGACCAAGATCGACGTCTGGGACCTCCTCATCTCCTTTTCCGGCCTCATATCCTCCGTCTCCTCGGAGCGGATCATCGACCTGTACGAGGAGGTCTCCATCAACGAGAAGCTGACCCTGATCCAGGAGATCCTGGATTCCCGG
>CALMRC010000134.1 GCA_937873275.1 uncultured Spirochaetota bacterium | reverse complement strand
CACCCACGCCCATCCATCCGGCAGTTCCCCGAGTTCTCCGGCATCCGCGGGCTCCGGCTCCTTGTACCTGGCCTTCCAGGAATCGTCCTTCGGCTCCTTGCCCTTGGCGCGCAGCTTCTCCAGCTCGGCCTTCTCCCAGACCACGCGGCGCTCAGCGCGCACCCGCGCAAGGAGTTCCTCCGCGGTCGGAAGCTCCGCGGCATGCTCCGCACGCCACTCCTGAGTGAGCTTCCCGGATACGGCCCGGGCTAGCACAGACTTTCGGAAGCGTTTCAGAATTTCCGGCAGGGCATCCAGCCGGGCGCGTGCTGTCTTGAGGCGGCCCAGGAGGAGGTCCAGCCGAGCGGCGATGCGCTCCTGCTCGGGGAGGGGCGGAAGGGGAATGGGAAATCTTAATAGTTTTTCTATTTCAACACTCTGAACAGTTGTTCCATCCTTAGACGTAGCCTTTAAAATCTTCCGCTCTTCACATTTCAAATAAAACGATAAGTACTTCGATGAAAGCTCATGTTTTGGAAGTAATGCTTTAATATCCTGGTTAATTGTTACCTCAGTATTGGCAATCGAAACGGGGAGTGTATGTTGAAGAATCCCACTTCTCACAACGATAAGAACAGAACCTTTTTTGATAATTGATAACCTTGCATCTTTAATTGCAAGTTCGGTGAGATGATCCATAGAATCTTCTATCGTTTCTGCTTTCATATCCTTGGGTGAGATCCAGGGAATATTGCCACCGTCCCAAAACTGGTTGTTCGAGGTTGAAGGCGTTTTCCCGCCAGTAATGGATACCAAGTCTAAAAGTTTTCTTTGTTTCCATCCCTCAGGCAGCTCTCGCTCTTCTCCTTCCATCCCTTCCGCGTACTTCTCAGCCATGATCTAGATCTCCCCCTGCAGGGGCAGGAAGCCTTCCCGATCCAGCGCGCCGATGAGGGTCCGGAGGAGCGGGCTGTCGCCGAAATTGACCGAGTATTTCCGGGCACCCTCGGATTCGGGAATCAAGAGCCGACGCTCCCGAAGGTCCGCCAGGATGCGGGAAACGTAGGCGATGGAGACATCCCCCCCGAGGGCGGATCGCGCCCGCGCGTTGGTCAGCGGTTCCTCCGTCCGGATCCCGGCTTCCAGGATGGCCCACTCCCGACCGTTGACTCCATCCCGTCGGGCCAGCTCTTCCAGGGCCGGAAGGAGGATTCGGTCCCGGAGGTAGGTGAAATCGGAGAGCCGATCGATTTTTTCGATCTCCGCCTTCAGGCCCCGGAGCACATAGCGGCACCATGCAAGGAGCCCCTCTTCGTCCCCCGCGTCCGCCCGCTCCAGTGCGGCATAGTAGGCCTCCCGGTCGGAGCAGAAGATGGCGGTAGGATGGAGTATGCGTCCGTCTCCGCCGGTTCCCGCCACACGGAAGCCAGCCCGGAGGATCAGACCGTAGGTGAAAAGCCGCACGGCCCGCCCGTTCCCGTTGTCGAAGGGATGGATCCACGCGAACCGGTGATGGGCCAGGGCCAGCTTGATGAGGTCGTACCGGGGGTTGTCGGGGGCGTCTAGAAAGGCGAAAAGCTCGTCCATCAGGGCAGGGACATCCCCTGCGTCCGGAGGGCGGTGGCGGGATCCGGCTATAGCTACCGGGCCCGGCCTCCAGGATCCCGGGGACGCGGACCCCTCGCCCGTTAGGGGAAGTCCCTCAACCACACGCTTGTGGAGTTCCCGGACGAGGCCCGGGGTAGCCAGGCTTTCCTGCGGGAGCGTCTCCAGGAATGTCAACGCTTGTTCCACGTTGAGGTATTCCCGCATCCGCTCGTCCGAGCTGGGCCCGTCGCCGGGCTTTCGGGCGATCCTGTCCTCCGCGGCCTGGGCTACCGTCGTCCGGTTGCCTTCGATCCGGGCGGATCCCAGGGCTTCCAGCATGAGGAAGATCGCCTTGAGCTGGATAAAGAACTTCGATGGAGTAGTCCCCGCGGGCTGTCCCTTCCGGAGATAATCCAGGTCGATGATGAGACCCGTGAGTTCATCGTCGAATTCAGGGCGAACCAGGCGGATACGGTCATACATGCCGAAAGATCTCCTAGACATTTATTATAGCATGATGCGAACATTTGATGTTGAATATCTTATTTTATTGTACATAATATATTTGCATCCTATTCACTTCTATCAACATTTGCATAAGTCTAGAAGCATGATTTGATCTACTCCTTGGGTGTCCCCACGATGATCCGTGTCATGATCATCGCCATCACCATCATCCTGATCATCTTCCGGTTCATCATACTCGCCGTCGTGGTCGTAGTCGGGAACCTCAACCTACTCCTCGTCCTCCCCCAACTCGGAGAGGATCCCCTTCAACTCCTCCAGGGCGCCTTCCAATTCCAGGACGGCCGCACGGGCCAATTCCGCGGGCTCGGACAGGGACTCCGCGTCCTCCAGGGACTCGTCCCGAAGCCAGGAGATGTCCAGGGAATCCTGCTTCTTCTCCCGGATCCACTCCCGGGTGAAACGTCGGAACCGTCCGGATTCCCCCTGGTCCTTCCGGTGGGAACGCCCGTAGGGATCCGGCCCGAAGCACGACTCGAACTCCGAGAAATGCTCCGCCTTGAGGGGGGCGGTCTTCCCGAAGCTGGGCATGTTGGTCCGGAGGTCGTAGACCCAGGTCTCCTTCGTGGAGCCCCGGTCCGTCTCCCCCCGGGTGAAGAAGAGTACGTTGGTCTTCACGCCCTGGGCGTAGAAGATCCCCGTGGGGAGGCGCAGGATGGTGTGGAGGTCGCACTTGTCCATCAAGTCCCGCCGGATCTCGGCCCCGATATTACTCTCAAAGAGGACATTGTCCGGCAGGACCACGGCGGCTCGCCCCCCGGGCTTGAGACCCCGGTAGATGTGCTGGAGGAAGGCCAGCTGCTTGTTGGAGGTCGGGTACGTGAAGTCGTCCCGGGTAGGGAGCCCCCCGCCCTTCTTGGTGCCGAAGGGCGGATTGGTAAGGATCAGGTCCGCCCGGGGCAGGTCCTGGCCGGCGCTGGACAGGGTATCCCCCAGGCGGATACCGGTGGTCTCGCCGTCGCTCTCGATGTCGTGGAGCATGAGGTTCATCATGGCCAGGCGGTGGGTGTCCTGGACCAGCTCCATGCCAAAGAACGTGGAGTTCCGGAACCGGTTGTACTCCGCCTCGGGCAGGGAGAAGAGGTCGGTCCGCTCGGACATCCAGTGCCGGGCCGCGATCAGGAAGCCCCCGGTGCCCGCGGCAGGATCCTGGATCACCTCTCCCAGGCGCGGCTTGGCAAGGCGCACCATGGTCCCGATCAGCACCCGGGGGGTGAAATACTGCCCCGCCCCGGACTTCTTTTCCCCGGCGTTCTTTTCCAGGAGGCCTTCGTACAGGTCCCCCAGGCCCTCTTCCTTGGCGGAGTACCAGTCCACCTCGTCGATGGCCTTCACCAGGATCGTCAGGGTAGCGGGCTTGCGGATGAAGCTGGTGGCGTTGGCGAAGATCTCCCGCACTTGTCGGTTGCCTTTAGCACCCAACTCCATCAGCATCCGTCGGTAATGCTCCAGCCGGTCCGGGTCGTTCTTCCGCTCCAGCACGTCCCAGCGGTACTCGGCGGGCAGTTTATCCTCCCGTCCCGTCTCCTTCATCATCTTGAGGAAGAGAAGGTACGTGAGCTCCGTGACGTACTGCTGGTAGGTCACGCCGTCGTCCCGCAGGACATTGCACAGGTTCCAGAGCTTGTCGACGATCTCTCGGGTGTTCACTGGGCCATCCAGATGGTTTCGCTGAGTTCTTCCAGGGTGCGCTCGAGGCCACCGTCGAAGATGTGGTTGATCCTATCGAATCCACCCTGGTCGCGGAAGGCCCCGGAGTCCAGTGCGGCCCGGTCCACCACCAATTCGGTCTTGAGCTGACGGGCGATCCGGTCGAGCCACTGGGACTGGGGCGGGGTGAAGCTCCGGGTGGCCCGGAGCCGCGCCAGGGCGTCGTCCACCCGACGTTCCCAGGGCACCAGGGGATCTCCCAAGGCCTGCCGACGGATGAACCCCAGGATAGAAGCGGCCGTGTCCGCGTTGGTCATGTCCCGGAAGGCCTCCCGGACGGTCGACTCAGCGAATCCCGCTTCGTCCAGGACCAGGAGCAGGGATTTAAGGTCCTTCCGGGTCAGGGATGAAGGATTAGTCGTGACGGCGCGCAGGGCGGCCATGTCGTTCCGGTGGTTCTCGATGTAGGTCTTAAACCGCTCCAGGTAGTCCTCCGCCGTGTCGGCCAGGAAGTACTTGTGCCGAGCCGAGACGAGCCCGTCCGGGTGCCCGCTGATGGGCAGGGGCGCGCCGGGCCCGGTTCCCGAGCGGTCGAGCCAGGCCCCCAGACCCGGGAACTCCGCCAGAAGGGCCGCGGCTTCCTCCTCTCCCGCCTCGGACAGCCTCCGCGCGAAGGCCCGGGGCGTCGATCCCGTCCGGGCCTCGAAGTCGGCCCGGTCCGATTCGGACATCCGGGCGGTCTTTCGGTGGAGCTTGGCCCGGAGCTGGTCCAAGGCCGTCCTCCGGGCGGTCCGCCGTGCCGCAACCTCCGCGGGTCCGGGTTCCAAAATCTCTCGGATCAGCTGCTCGAAACCGATTGAGGGATCCACGACAACCGGCGTCATGTCCGTGAAGCTCCGCAGGGACTCATATATGCCCACCGCGTCGAAGATCTCGAAGTACTCCTTACCGATCCGCTCGCACAGCCGGGTAGCCCGGCCCAGCATCTGCTCGTAGAGGATGCGGCTGTTCACCCGGCGCAGGAACACCAGGCCGCAGATCTCCGGCACGTCGATCCCCGTGGTGAGGAGATCCACGGTCACCGCCACCGTGGGCAGACGCTCGTTCTTATAGCGCCGGATGAGGGTCAGGGGCTCCGGGGAGGCCCCGGTGATCTTCCGGACCGCCTCGTCGGGAACATCCCCGTACCGGGCCTGGAAGGCTTTCTTGAGTTCTTCCACGACGATGTCCGCGTGCAGGTCCGTGGCGCAGTAGACTAGGTATTTCCGGTCCCCCTGGGGATCGATCAAGGGCGCGAGGTACCCGCAGACCACCCGGTTGAACTCCCGGGTGACCACGGCCCGGTTGAACCGGGAAACGTCAAAGGACAGTTCGTCGGGAGTGCGGAAGAGCTCGATCTGTCCTCGGCCCGGGAGGTATACCGGGACTTCCTCCCCGGCCCGCCATGTGATCCCCGTCTTGGACAGTTTCGTCTCGATCCGGACCGGAGGCAGGTGGTCGATCAGGTACCCGTCGATGACGGCTTGCCGGTAGGGATAGTAGTGGACGGGGTCCCCGAAGATGTCCGTGGTCTGGGGCGCGGGGGTCGCGGTAAGTCCGATCCGCACGGCGTCGAAATGGTCCAGGACCCGGCGATACTTGGAGACGTAGTCCTCGTAGGAGCGGAACTCAAGTTCGTCCTCCGAAAGCTCCCGGTCCAGGAGATAGCCCCGGTGGCACTCGTCCACCACCACCAAGTCGTACTCGTCCACTCCGGGCCGGGCATCGCCATCCCCGCCCAGGAGGCGGCGGACCATGGATTGGACCGTGGCGATGGAGACCCGGGTATCCAGGTCCGGGGGACCGTCCCCGATCCCGCGGACTCCGAAATCCTCCGCGAAGGTCCGGAGGCCCCGGATGCGGGTCTCCTGGAAGGCGTTGCCGGCCTGCTCCCCCAGAGCGTTCCGGTCCACCAGGAAGAGGGCCCTCCGGAACATCCCCGATGCGAGGAGCCGGTACAGAAGGGCGATGCAGGTCTTGGTCTTCCCGGTACCCGTGGCCATAGCCAGGAGGACTTTCCGATGGCCCGAGCGGACGGCGGCCTCGGCGGCCAGGATGGCGTCCTTCTGGTAGTACCGTAGGGGAAAGTCCAGCTCGAACCCGAAGTCGTCCAGCCGTCTCTCCGCCTCCGCCGTATCGGCCTTGAGCAGGGCCGCGAGGCCCTCGGGGGAGTACCATCCCTCCAGAGCCCGTGCCCGGTTGGAATCCCGGCGAACGTCCCGAAACCAGATTCCGCTCTCCTCGGCCAGCTGAGCCAGCCAGGGTCGCCCATTGGTGGCGAAGACGAAGGGCACGGACCTATCGCGCCAGGGTCCTCCGGCGGGGCGCCAGCCCCCCTCCCCGATGGACCGGGCGTACCGGTCCGCCTGGTCCAGGATCGCGGACACCTTCCGGGACGCGCGCTTGGCCTCCACCACCGCCACGGCCTCCAGGCCCCGGAAGAGAACGTAGTCCGCGCGCCCGTCTCCGCAAGGCCATTCGGCGATGGCCTTGTTCCTCCCCTGCTCCGGCCGGGAACCCCGGGAGTGCCGCAGTACTTCCGTGTCCGCGTCCCATCCGGCCGCCCGAAGCTGGGCGTCGATGATGGCCCGGGTCTCCGCCTCGTCGAACTCCATGGACAAGGCCAAATCCAGGGCGGAGGCTGCCCTGGCCTTGGCCTCCGGGGTGTCCGGCGCGGGCGCCGCGGCGAGGACGCGGGAGAGCTCCACCCCGTAGCGCTCCGACGCGGCCTCCAGCTCGGCGATGCGCGACCGGGCTTCGGTCAGCTCCTCACGAAGCGCAGCATCCAACCCGGCCGGCCCGACGGGTGGCGAGAAGGCCGGCGCCCGGAAGGCGGGATCCTTCACTACTCGGTACAGCCATTCTGCGATTCGGTGCGCGAATCTCAGGTCCCGCAGGGCTTCAGGCTCGCTCGCCCGACCCGTATGGATAGCCCGGTTCCCGTCCTTCCGGAGGGCGTGGAAAAGGTCGGCCATCCGGTCGTCGAAGGCCCGCCGCCAGGCCAAGTTCCTCAAGGTTTCGGAGAAATCCTCGCGCTCCTCCACATACAGACCGAGGTGGGCGGCCGCGGTTTTTGCGGCTCTTTCCGCGAAGAGGCGGAGCTTGGCAACCGCGACGGAAGGATCCTCCGGGAGGTAGCGCTCCGCCCGGGCTGCGGGCTCGAGGAGGTCCGGCCCCAGAGCCGGCCCGAGAGCTTCGAGGAACTGAAAGTTCGGGGATGGGGTGAAATTAGCCAACGCGATCCTCGCGACCGTCAGTCCGTTTATACATGGTTTCACGCCTCGCCCGCCCATTCTACGACAGCTGGCTTCATCGCGCAAGCAAACCCTCCCGC
>CALMRC010000133.1 GCA_937873275.1 uncultured Spirochaetota bacterium | reverse complement strand
ACGCCCCGTGCGTCCAGGGGTTCCGGACGGGGCGCGGCCGGGTCCTCCGGGCCGGTTTCCGGGCCGGTTTCCGGGGGGCCGGAATCCCCGGCCGCGACGGGGCCGGCGGATCCGGATTCCGGGAAGCCGAACCCGAAGGCCGGCTCCTCCGAAGCCGGGGCCGCGTTCCCGAACCCGAAGGCGGGTTCCCCGGTCCCGGCGGGTCCGCCCGCCCCGGCGGAACCCTTCGGACGGATCCCCTCGGGGGCCTCGTCGGCGTTCAGGATCTGGTTCATACGCTTGACCAGGTCCGTGAATCCCGCGGCTTTCCCGACCTCGGGGACGCTCTCTTGCAGGTAGGCGGATAGTCCGTCCAGGGCGGACAGGACGTCGGGCCGGAGGACCTCCCCCGGGGTCGGGGACCGGACGACCACGCTGATGGTCTTCGAGCCCCCGAAGTATTCCCGGATGAAACGGTCCGACCGGACGATCTGGGTGTCCTCCCGGAAGTACTCCACAAGGACGTTGTCGATGACCAGGCGGGCGACCCCGAAACAGGAGAGGAAGGCGGCCAGTACCGCGACGGCCAGGATGGACCGGCGCTTGCGGGAGATCGCGCACAGGGAATCCGCGATGGCCGCGCTCAGGGGGTCCTCGGACCCGCTCTCGATCTCCGTGACCCGGAACCGGGGAAGGCGCCGGGGAGGACCCCGGAGGATGAGGAGGGTCGGGATCAGGGTGACGGACACCGCGAAGGCCGCCAGGACCCCCAGGCTGGAGAACACCCCGAACTCGAAGATGGGGACTACCGGGGTGAAACAGAAGGACAGGAAACCCGCGAAGGTGGTCAGGGCCGCGAGGAGGACCGGGGCGCGGACCGTCCGCAGGGCGTGGAACACGATACGGCGGTGTCCCTCCCGGTCCACGGGGCCCGCCCCGGCCATCTCGTCGTAGTAGTGGCTGACCACGTGGATGCCGTAGGCGCTCCCCACGGCCACCAGGATGACCGGAAGCACCGTGGACAGGATGGAGAGCTTGATCCCCGCCAGGGGCATGGCCCCCACGGCCCAGACCGTGGAGATCAGGACGGTCAGGAGGGGCAGGACGATCCCCCCCGCCCTGCGGAAGGAGAGGAAGAGGACCGTCAGGACCACGATGACCACCAGGGGAATCAGGAAGACCAGGTCCGCCGTCATGGCCTCGTTGATCACGGAGCTGAAGACGGGGATGCCCGTCAGGTAGATCTCGGTGTCCTGGAATCCCGCCTCCCCCGCCAGGCGCCGGACCTCCCCGAAGACCCGTTGAGCGGCCTCGCCGCCGGCGTCCTCGGACAGGAGGTCCAGGTAGACCATGACCTGGGTGGCCCGGAAGTCGTCGGACACCAGGGACCTGCGGTAGAGGTCCCAGGATGTCAGCCGATCCCGGAGCTCCGCGATCTCGGCCCGGGTGCCCGAGAAGTCCTCCGGGACCAGGGGCTCCACGAAGATGGAGTCCGGGGTCCCGGTCACGTAATCCGAGGAGATCACGGACTGGACCGAGTCCACCTCCCGGAGGGCCTCGACGGCCTTCACGTAGACCCGGAGCCGGTCCAGGAATTCGGCCTCCAGCACGGTGCCGTGCCGGCGTTCCAGACCCACCAGGATCATCATCTGGCTGCCGAAGTCCTCGTCGATCCGGATCGCCGCCAGGCGTTCCGGGTCGTTCTTGGGCACGAAGCGGAAGTTGTTGTTGTCCAGCCGGGCCCGGGGAAGCTGGGCCGCGAAGAACACGGTGACCGCCCCGAGGACGGCGACGATGATCCAGGGTTTACGGAAAAATCTTTCCATACGGTTCCTCTCTTGGAGTTCTAGGGACGACGGCCCCGGGACCGGCCGGCTTCCAGGTCGGGCAGGGCCAGGAGGGCCCGGTCCGTGCCCTCCGCGGCCAGGCCCCGGATAAGGAGCTCGAAGACGCTCCTCATTTCCGCGAGGATGATGCGGGAGTCCCGGGCCGGGCGGGGCAGGCGGGCCACGGTGTCGATGATGGCCGTGGCGATGAGGATGACCGTCCTTGCCAGCTTCAGGGGCTTGAGGTCCGTCTTGAGGGTCCCGTCGGAGATCCCCCGCTCCAGCACCGCGGCGATCATGGCCAGCATCCGCCCCGGCGGGGTCTCGAGGTCCGCACCCGTCCTTCCCAGGTCCAGCAGGAAGCCCGGCTCCAGGAAGTTGCTGATCCCCGTGAGCACGAAGACCTCGTGGGATTCCCCGTACAGGCTCATGTAGCTGGCCCAGAGGGTCCGGAGGGCCTCGATCCCCGAGGACTCCGGGGAGATCCGGGACTCCACGTACTCCACGAAGGCCGATGCGGATTCCGCCAGGATCTCCTTGAGGATGGCCTCCTTGCTCTGGAAGTAGAGGTAGAGGGTGGCCTTGGACAGCTCCGCCCCGTCGGCGATCTCCTGCATGGACAGGGCGTCGATGCCATGCTCCAGGATCAGTTCCTTGGCCTTGTCCAGGATCAGGGCCCGACGTTCTTCCTTTTCCCGGTTCTTCCGTTCCTGGATTCCCATCCGCGCCTCCGGATATGACTGATGATTATATAATAACCGATGGTCAGAATAAAAACAATGGTCGAGCCCTGATTCCCCGGGCCGGCCGGCGGCGTCCTGTACGAATCCGCGATCCGCCGGTACAATGGGGGGACTCGCGGCGGTCCGGGCGGCCCCTGGGGCCTTCATCGGCCGGAGATTCCGGCGCGGAGTCCGGTACGAGGAGGTTCGGAGCATTGGTCAAGAGGATCAAGGGAAGGAAGATCAAGCTCGAGGGGTTCAACAATCTTACGAAGTCGCTGAGTTTCAACATCTACGACCTCTGCTACGCCCGGTCCCGGGAAGCCCAGATCGAGTACCTGGAATACGTGGACGAGGAGTACAACTCCGCCCGCCTGGAGTCCATCGTCGAGGAAGTCACCCGCATCATCAACGCCAAGCTCGTGCAGGTCTCCACCCAGGATTACGATCCCCGGGGCGCCAGCGTGGTGGCCCTCATCAACGAGGAGCATCCCGTCCTCGACCCCTCCCACTACCGCGGGGGGCCCGCGGGGGACTCGGTGCCCGCCCAGGTCGTGCCCGACTCGGAGGCGGAAAGCGCGGAGACGGGGGAAGGCGGGGCCGAGGACGCGGAAGTCCTTCCGATCTCCGGGGAACCCGTCCCTCCGGATTCCGGCGCCCCTGCGCCCGCGCCCTGGGTGGTCGGGCACCTGGACAAGAGCCACATCGCCATCCACACCTACCCCGAGTACAACCAGCTTTCCGGGATCGCCAGCTTCCGGGTGGACGTGGACATCTCCACCTGCGGGATGATCTCCCCCCTGTCGGCCCTGCACTACCTGATCGAGAGCTTCGATTCCGAGATCGTCATCATGGACTACCGGGTCCGGGGCTTCACCCGGGACAGCCGGGGCCGGAAGCTCTTCATCGACCAGGACATCTCCTCCATCCAGGACTACATCGACGAGGACGTCCTGGACCGGTACATCGCCTACGACGTGAACATCATCTCGGACAACAACTTCCACACCAAGATGCGGAAGAAGGCCATCAAGCTCCGGGATTTCCTGTTCGGGGACGAGGTGAAGAACCTGGGGCCCAAGGAAAAGAAGCGCATCAAGTACGCCCTGGTCCAGGAGATCCAGGAGATCTTCGAGTGCCGGAACCTGGATTTCCGGGGCGGCAAGGTATGAGCGGGGCGGATCGGGAGATCCGGGAGCGCCTGAACCCCGGCATGGGCTTCTTCTATTCCGCCGGAAGGACCCTGGCCCGGACCCGGACGGAGTTCCAGGACCTGGAACTGGTGGAGACCCCTCGGCTGGGGCGGGTCCTCCTGATCGACGGGATAACCCAGGTTTCCGAGCGGGACGAGTACCGCTACCACGAGCCCCTGGTGCATCCCGCCCTCCTGGCCCACCCCGATCCCCGGACCGTCCTGGTCGTCGGGGGCGGGGACGGAGGCGTGCTCCGGGAGGTTCTCGTCCACGGCACGGTGGAACGGGTGGATTTCGCGGAGCTGGACCCGGAGGTGGTGTCCTTCGCCCGGGACCACCTGGCCCACGTCCACGCGGGGGCCTTCGAGGATCCCCGGGTCCGGTGCGCCTTCGGGGACGGCCGGGCCTTCGTGGAATCCGCCGCCCCGGGGACCTACGACGCGGTGATCATGGACATGACGGACCCCGCCGGGCCGTCCCGGTTCCTCTACACCCGGGAGTTCTTCGAGGCGGTCCGCCGGTCGATGTCCGGCCCCGAGGCCGTGTTCGCCCTGCACGGGGAGTCCCCGGTGGCCCGGCCCGCCGCCTTCTCCTGCATCGGCCGGACCCTGGCCTCCGTGTTCCCGGTGGTCCGCACCGCCTCGGCCTACGTGACCATGTACGGGACCCTATGGTCCTTCCGGTACGCCTCCGGGGGCGGGGACCCCGCGGCCCTGTCCCGGCCGGACCTGGAGTCCCGCACGACCCTCCGCATGGTCCGGCGGCCCCGGCTGGCGGTCCCGGAGCTCTGGCCGGCCCTCTTCGCGCCCGATCCGGTCCTGGCCGAGGCGGACGCCCATCCCGAGGGCCGGGTGATCACGGACGCCGAGCCGGATTTTCCGGACGTCTTCGACCCCGCCGGGTAGGCGCCTCCCGGAATCCCTCGGCCCGGGACCGTCCGCCCCGTCCGCCCTCCGGGGCGCTCAGCCCCGGACGAAGTGGGGCATCTCGAAGGGGATCTCCAGGGAGAGCTCCACCAGGCCGGCCACGCGGCCGGTCCCGTCCTTCCAGGGGGTCTGGTAGATGAACTTCTTGACGCCCTTCTTTTCGATGGTGTAGATGTTCGGCGTCCCCTCCGCCAGCATGCGCCGCAGGATCTCCTTGGACCGTTCGTTGTGGCAGGCCATCAGGTCCCCGCCGATCAGGGACCGTCCGCCGTCCGCCGCGAAAACTTCGGCGGCCTTGTCGTTCATCCACAGGATCCTGTGGTTGTCGTCGGAAACCGTCACCGCTCCGGGAAACCCGGTGATCCAGTCGGGCATGTCCATGCTGTTCCTCCTCGGGGGCCGCCGTCCTTCCCGGTGCCGGGGTTCGGACGACGACGGATGCCGCGGCCCGCCGGCCGCCGATCGTCGACAGGATACAATACGGAATCGAGCTTGCCAGCCCCCCGGGGAAAAGAATACTATGGAGGTATCATGCCCAACGGTTCGGATCCCTGGGAATCCCGGGGGGCTCGCCATATCCGGGATTTCGGAATCTTCAAGGCCACCGAGGTGGACCGCGAAGGCCCCCACGGCAAGACCGGACGCTTCGTGGTCCTGGACGCCCCGGACTGGGGGATCGTGGTGCCGGTCCTGGAGCGGGACGGGGCGCGGTACTTCCTGGCGGTCCGGCAGTTCCGGCACGGAAGCGGGAAGGTGAGCCTGGAGTTCCCCGGAGGAGTCGTCGAGCCCGGGGAGGACCCGGCCCGGGCGGCGTCCCGGGAGCTTCGGGAGGAGACCGGATACATCGCGGGGAGCCTTTCCTTCCTGGGCGACCTGTCCCCGAACCCCGCCATCCTGACGAACCGGTTCCGGGTGTACCTGGCGGAGGATCTCCGCCTGGAGGGGGAGCAATCCCTGGACGAGCACGAGATCGTGGACGTCCAGGAGCTCCCGGAGGAGGACTTCCTGGACCTCCTCGGAGCGCCGGGGTGCGACCACGCCCTCATGCTCGCGGCGGCCTTCCTGTACCTGCGCGACCGGGAACGCCGGAGGGCGGGGGCGGCGGGTTGCGGGAATCCTCCGTCCGCCGTATAATAGACAGGAAAGTAATTTGTTCTTGCCCTTTGAATTATAGATTTTTCCAGATCTGCTTCCGTTTCCTCGGAATCAGTCGCGCGCTCCGGGACGTTCCCAGGTCCCGCACCGACGACGAGGCGTCATGAACGAACCCAAACCGAACACCATGAAGGGCGCGGATCCCAAGGCCTACGCCGAGAGGCTGGCCTCCCTACGGGACCTCATCATCGGGAACGTCGTCTTCCTGGGGGAGATCCCCGCGTCCGCCGTAACCTTCCAGTCCGACGACCAGGCGGGTTCGGTGGACTACTCGCTCCGGGCGAAATTTTTCGGCGAGAGGCTGCTGGAACTGGGGGTCGACGAATGCTCCTCCGACGACCAGGGCAACCCCGTGGGTATCGTCAAGGGCCGGGATCCCTCCCTGCCTCCCATCCTTGTCGCGACGGAGCTGGATTCCCTGTTCGACCCGGCCCGGGAATACCATTACTCCCTGGACGAGGAATGGATCCGCGGTCCCGGGATCCTGGACAACGTGGCCGGAGCCGCCGCGGCCCTCTGCCTCCCCGAGGTCTTCCGCGCTCTGGACATCCGCCTGGACTCGGACCTCCTCATCGCGGGGTTCGCCGGGACGATGCGGAAAAAGCACGGGATCGCCGCGGTGGATTATTTCCTGGCCAACCTGGACCGCAAACCCCGGGGGGCCCTGGTCCTCAAGGGAGGTGAGTTCGGGCGCCTCAATTACTACACCGAGGCGGTGGTGCGGGCGGACATCGTCTGCGCGGGGCGGCCGGATTCCGGGGGAGGCGGCAACATGATCGTGGCCGCCACGGGCATCATCGACTCCCTGCTGGCCATCCGCCTGCCCCAGAAGCCCCGGACGGAGATCGTCATCGGCCGGGTCGAGGGGGGCTACAAGTACGGGGAACCCGCCGCCGCCGCGCTGGTGGGGATTGAGGTGCGGTCGACCTCCAACACCGAGATCAACCGGGTCCTCGAACGGATCACCTCCCTGGTCGAGCGGATGCGGTACGAGCAGGGGGTGGACGTGCGGATCGAGATCACCGCCCAGCTCGGGGCGGCTTCCCTGGGGTTCGAGCATCCCCTGACCCGATCGGCGATCACCATGCTCTACGCCCTGGGCCGGGAGCCCCGGATCTACCCGAGCGTGTCCGAACTCATCTACTTCCTGGAGCGGTCCATTCCCGCGGTGACCATCGGGGTCGCGAACGGGGAGGACAAGCACCAGGAGAAGGCGAAGGTCAAGGTGGACAGCTTCTACCCGGGGCTGGCCCAGACCGCGGCCCTCATCCAGGCGATCGACGAGGGGGTGTGCGATGCCGGCTAAGGATTGGCTCACCGGGAACACCTACCACCACTCGGCGTTCCGGGACCTCGAGCGGCTGGTGGAGGAGAAGCGGGCCCGGAACCTCAAGGTCTCCCTCTGCTTCCCCACCCTGAACGAGGAGGCCACGATCGCCAAGGAGATCGTCCTGATCGGGAGCGAGCTCCAGAAACGGTTCCCCCTGATCGACGAGATCGCCGTGATCGACTCGGGCTCCAAGGACCGGACCCGGGAAATCGCCGCGGAGTACGGGGCCAAGGTCTTCCTGGCCGAGGACATCCTGCCGGAACAGCCGAAGTACCGGGGCAAGGGGGAGAACCTCTGGAAGGCCCTGTACGTCCTCGAGGGCGACCTGATCTGCTACATCGACGCGGACATCAAGAACATCCACCCCCGGTTCGCCTACGGATTGCTGGGTCCCCTCCTGGTCCGGCCGGAGCTCCGGTTCGTGAAGGCCTTCTACGAGCGGCCCATCGCCCTGGACCCCCAGGAGCTCAAGCGCTCCGGGGGCGGCCGGGTGACGGAACTGGTGATCCGGCCCCTCTTCTCCCTCTTCTACCCGGAGCTGGCCCAGATCATCCAGCCCCTCTCGGGGGAGTACGCGGGCACCCGGGACGTGTTCGAATCCATCTCCTTCCCTATCGGGTACGGGGTGGAGACCAGCCTGCTCATCGACATCTTCGTGAACCGGGGCATGGACGTGATGGCCCAGGTGGACCTGGACCGGCGGGTCCACCGCAACCAGAGCACCCTGGCCCTGGGACGCATGGCCTTCGGGATCATGGAGACCTTCTTCCGCCGCCTGGAGGCGGCGGGCAAGGTCCGCTTCGACACCCGGCTCTTCCGGGAGATGATCCAGTTCGAGCTGGAGGGCGGATCCTACCGGCGGCACGCCTACCCCATCGAGATGGTGGAGCGCCCGCCGATCCGGACGGTGCCCGAGTACGCCCTGCGGTTCGGCGCCCGGGACGGGAAGGCCGGATGACGGTCGTCATCGTCCACTACCACCTGAAGCCCGGGGGCGTCACCACGGTCATCCGGCGGCACCTGGAAGCCTGCGCCCGAGCGGGGATCCGGGCCTTCGTGATCACGGGGGAGGAACCCCCGGAGTCCCCGGGGGTTCCCTGGGAGACCCTGCCCGGCCTGGCCTACGACCCGCCGGGACCCCCGGTCCCGCCGGAAACCGCCCGGGAACGCGGAGCCGTCCTGGCCCGGGACCTGGCCGCCGCGGCGGGACGGCTGACCGGGGGCGTGCCCTTCCTCTACCACGTCCACAACCCGACGATCCGCAAGAACTCCGCCCTCTGCCCGGCCCTGTCCCTCCTGGCGGGGGAGGGGGCGCGCATCCTCCTGCAAACCCACGACTTCGCGGAGGATTGGAGACCCGACGTGCTGATCGCCGGCTTGCCCTATCCGGCGGGCTGCCGCTGGGGGGTCCTGAACGGCCGTGACTTCCGGGCCCTCCGGGCCGCGGGTCTTCCGGAGAGCTCCCTGGAGCTCCTGCCGAATCCCCTCCCGGCCTCCTCGGTCCCGGCGGCCCGGCCCCCCGGGGGGGACCTTGTCCTGTACCCGGTACGCGGCATACCCCGGAAGAACCTGGGCGAGCTTCTCCTCCTGGCCCGGTGGCTGCCGCCCGGCCTGTCCGCCGCGGTGACCCTCCCTCCGAACAACCCGAAGGACGCCCCCCTGTACGGGGCCTGGAAGACCCTGGGCCGGGAGCTCGGCGCCCCCGTGGCCTTCGAGGCCGGGCTTTCGGCCCCCCTGGACGCCCTGTACGCCCGGGCCCGGACGGCGGTCACGACCTCCGTCAAGGAAGGCTTCGGTTTTTCCTTCCTGGAGCCCTTGGCCCGGGGAGTGCCCGTGGCGGGGCGCCGCCTGGCCTCGGTGGTGCCCGACTTCGAGGCCGCCGGCCTGTCCTATCCTCGCCTCTACTCCGCGATCCGGGTGCCCCCGGGACTGTTCGACCGGGAGGCCTTCGGCGCCCGCCTGGACGCGGCCCTGGATTCCGTGTCCGAGGCGGTTTCCGCGGCCCTGGGCGGCCGGCCGGACTGGCTTCCGGAACGCATGGAGGAGGTGCGCCGGGAAGCCTTGCCCGGGGAGGGGACCGACTTCGGTGTTTTGGACCCGGCCGCCCAGGCGGAGGTCCTGGAGCGGGCGTATCGGGATCCCGCCGCGGCGCGGGCGCTCGAGGCCGCCGACCCCTTCCTCCTCGACTGGTGGGAGGCCCCGCCGCCGGGTGCCGGGGAAGCCTTGGACGGCTACTCCCCGGCCCGGTGCGCCGAACTTTTGGCCGGCGCCTATGAGCGCACCGCCGCGGCCGCCCCCGGTGCCGGGGCGGCGCCGGACCGGGAAGCCCTGGCCCGGGAACTCCTGCGACCGGAGGGATTCTTCTGTCCCGGCCTGTGAGGGACCCGACGGAGGCCCCGGAGCCCCGCGCGATCCCCTCCGGCGCGGACGTTGCCCTCCCTTCCCTGCCCGGCCCCCTGGACCCGGAGGAACGCTCCCGGCTGGTCACCTTCCTGCGGGCCCGTACCCGCCCCGTGGAGCCCCTGCCTCCCCCGGACCTGCCGGAACCCTTCGCGTCCTTGTCGGGCCGGCCCCTGCCCCGGCGGCCCCGGGCCCTGATCCTGGACGTCTACGGCACCCTCCTGGTGAGCGGGGCCGGGGAGGTGGGGACCGCCGTGGATATCGGGGGGCCGGGGCCGGATGGGCTCGCGGCGGTCCTCGAGGAGTTCGGAGTCCCGGGAGGGGCCGACCGGTTCGAGGAGGGCCTCCGGGAGGAGATCCGGAAGGAGCACGAGCGGGCCCGGGCCGCCGGAGTGCCCTGGCCCGAGGTGGACGGGGCGGCCCTCCTGGCGCGGCTCGCCGGCAAGACCCGGCCGGTAGCCCAGGTCCTGGGCGCCGCCCGGGAGGCGGTCCTCAACCCCTCCGCCCCCATGCCCGGGGCGGAAGCCCTCCTCAAGGCCGCGAGGAGGGCCGGCCTGGTCCTGGGTATCGTATCGAACGCCCAGTACTACACCGAGCCGGCCCTGGAAGCCGCCTTCGGACGGAGCCTCGGGGCCCTGGGGTTCTCCCCGGACCTGTGCGTCTGGTCCTGGAGGCTGGGCCGGGCCAAGCCCGATCCCGAGCTGTTCCGGATCCTGGCCCGGTCCCTGGAGGTCCGAGGCATCGAGCCCGAATCGGCGGTGTACGTCGGGAACGACCTGCTCAACGACGTCGCCCCGGCCCGGGCCTGCGGCTATCGCACGGCCCTCTTCGCCGGGGACGCCCGTTCCCTGCGGCTGCGGCCCGGGGATCCCAGGACGGAGGGGATCCTCCCGGACACGGTGCTCCCGTCCTTCCACGGGGCCGCCGCGGTGTTCCGCCTGGCGGGACGGGATCCCTTCCGATGCGCTCCCCGACGGCCGGAGGAATTTCCCGGTTGAGGGGGTTGGCACGCGGGCCCGGAAGTTCCGATAGTTAAAAAGTGAGAAACGATCCCGGATTCGGCCCGGCTCGGGCCCGGTCCGGGAATTCCCCGATTCTGGAGGACGGATCATGTACCTGACCAAGGCCCGGGACATCAAGCGGATCGGATTCGTGGCGACGCGGCTCCAGGGGACCGACGGGGTCTCCCTGGAAACCCGGAAATGGGACGACGTGCTCACGGAGCTCGGCTATGAGACCTACTTCTTCTCCGGCCTGTCCGACTGGCATCCCGAACGTTCCCGGGTCGTTCCCTCCGCCTACTTCCTCCAGCCCGAGATCCACGCCCTCCACAAGGAGATCTTCCGGGACGCCTCCCGGCGTCGGGGCCTCACCGCGGACGTGGGGGAGATCAAGGGCGGGATCAAGGCGGAGCTGTACCGGTTCATCGAGGACTTCGGCATCGACCTGATCATCCCCGAGAACGCCCTGGCCATCCCCATGCACATCCCCCTGGGCCTGGCGATCACGGAGCTGATCGCGGAGATGGAGATCCCCACCATCGCCCACCACCACGACTTCTTCTGGGAGCGTCCCCGGTTCCTGACGGGCTGCGCCGAGGATTACCTGGGCCGCTCCTTCCCGCCCAAGCTCCATTCCATCTCCCACGTGGTGATCAACTCCGAGGCGCGGCACCAGCTGGCCTTCCGGTGCGGCCTGTCGTCCTACATGATCCCCAACGTCTGGGACTTCGACGCGGAACCCGTCCGGGCGGACGAGTACAACGCGACCTTCCGGGAGGACTTCGGACTCTCCGGGGACGACGTGGTCTTTCTCCAGCCCACCCGGATCGTGGCCCGCAAGGGCATCGAGAACGCGATAGAGCTCGTGGCCCGGTACAACCAGACCCCGGAGGGTGCGGGACGGGGAAAGCTCCTGGTCTCCCATCCCGAACTGGACGAGGGGAACGCCTACTTCAACCGGATCGTGGACTACGCGGCCCTGATGGAGGTCCCCCTCCTCATCCGGCCGGACCTCCTGGCCCCGGAGCGGGGCGTCCGGCCCGACGGCGGAAAGATCTACAGCCTCTGGGACGCCTACGTGGCCTGCGACTTCGTGACCTATCCGTCCACCTACGAGGGATTCGGGAACGCCTTCCTGGAGGCGGTATATTTCCGGAAACCCATCCTGGTGAACCAGTACGCCATCTACGCACAGGACATCGACCCCATCGGCTTCAAGGTGGTGTCCATCGACGGATTCATCACGAGGGACACGGTCCGGCAGACGTCGGAGCTCCTGGAGGATCCCGGGATGCGCGAGGAGTGGGCGGAGCACAACTTCCGTCTGGGCCGGCGGTTCTTCTCCTACGACGTCCTCCGGAAGCGGCTTCCCTTCCTCTTCATGAACTTCGGCGCCGTGTCCTAGCCGTCCGCCGGGACCCGGCCCGCCCGCGGGAGGTCACCAGGGCCGCCGCACGAGTTTGATCGCGTCCGCCGGACAAATCTCATGGCAACAGTAGCACCGGATGCAGGCCGCGTAGTCGACCACCGGGGCGCGCTTTCCTTCCCGGAAGGACAGGGCCCGGGCGGGGCAGATCTTCACGCATCCGGCGCAGGCGACGCAGCGGCGGTCCGAGAAGGCGGGCCGGTCCACCGTCAGGTTCCGCGCCAGGCGGTGGATGAAGCCCGGCAGCCGGGCCCGGAAGAAGTCGGTGTCGTGGGGAACCCGGATCCGGTCGAAGTCCGGAACCCGCTCCCGGTCGGGATCGAGGTCCCCGACCTCGATGTCCCCGGGGACCAGGAGTCCCCGATCCCGGGCGTCCGCCAGGTAGGGGACGTCCCCGGGGTCGTAGCCGATCAGCCCGGCGGCCACCCAGTCCAGGGCCAGGCAGTCCCGGGACGCCAGGAGCCACCCGAGGTGCCGGGGCGTCCCGTTCCCCGGGCCCGGCCCCTCCATGCCCGTTACGGCGTCCATCAGGGCGAAGGCGGGCTTGGCCGCCAGGACCAGGTCCGTGATCATGGCCCCGAACTCCCGACGCTCCGGGAACCGCAGGTGGTACCGGCTCTTGGCCAGGCCCGGGACGATCCCGAACAGGTTCTTGGACGCCCCGGTGAAGAAGAGGAGCTTGTGGGTCTTCAGCTTGGGAAGGCTGACCAGGAGATCCGCCTCCAGGGCGGCCCGGGCCACCTCGAACCGCTTCACCACCCGGCCGTCCGGGACCTCCGCGATGATGGTGTCCGAGAAATCCGCCCATTCGACGCCTTCCTCCTCCGCGACGGCCCGGGTCCCCGTGCGTCCGGCCACCAGGGCCGCGCTCTGCCAGCCCGGGGATTCGCCCACCAGGATCCGGGCGGCTCCCCGCGCCCGGAAGAGGCGTATCGCGGCGCGCAGCACCTCGGGATGGGTCGTCACGGCCTTGTCCGGGTCGCTGGCGTTCAGGAGGTTCGGCTTGAGCAGGACGGTCCGACCGGCGGGATCCGGACCTCCCGCCCGGTCGAAGGCCCGGGCGGCGGCGGTCCCGACGGTTTCGGGATCGTAGGAAGGGCAGGCTACCAGGGAAACCGGAATCATGGGAACTCCTCGGGATCGGGTCTCAGAAGGTCAGGGACAGGTCCAGGCCGGGGCGCAGGACCGCGAGACCTCCGGCGTCGAACTCGGCGCCCAGGGACAGGCCCAGGGCCAGGGGCAGGTCGGCCAGGTAGGCCCGGGCTTCCAAAGCCGCCCGGACCGTGCCGTCCAGGGTCGGGCCCCCGGAGAGCGCCTCCGTCCGGGCCTCCGCGGACACGCCGACGGCGAACCGGCCCCCCGACCGGGCAGCCCCCGCCCGGAAGGCCAGGACGGGTACCGGATCCTCCCAGACCGGGATCTCGAGCTCCACGGACAGGCCTCCGAAGGTCCGGGGGCTCCCCAGGGCCAGGGAAATCCCGGCCCGGGCGGGGGGGACGGCGGACGGATTCCCGGGGTCGGAACCCAGGGCAGCGGCCGCGAAGGCGGCGGCGTGGAAGGGATCGGTCCGGGCCAGGATCAGCTTGAAACCGGCCCCCAGGCTCCCCGATTCCGGGGCCCCGGGGTCGAAGGAACCCTGGACGGAGGCCTCTACGGACCCGCCGAGGGAAGCCAGGAACCCCAGGGTCATGTCGGTCCCCGCCGAGGTCCCGTCGGGGCGGAAGGACGGCCGGACGGCGCCGTGGAATCGGAGCAGGCGGTCCGGGTCCCGGAAGGGATCCGGGAAGAGGCCGAGGCCGGAAAGTCCCCCGGAGAGTCCCCGGGGAGCGACCAGGAGGGTGGAGTCGATCCGGACGGTCCCGCTTCGGACGAAGGCGGCGGGATCCGCCGCGGGGTCCTCCGGATACGCCCGGAGCTCCAGGGAGTACTCGCCGTCCGGCAGGGGACGGCCCCCGGCGTCCCGGCCGTCCCATACCACGGTCTGGAGGGGGGCCGAGAAGGGGGGCACCGGGATCCGGGCGACCCCGGTCCCCCGCTCGTCCCGGACCTCCAGGTCCGCCCGGCCGAAGCTCGTGACGGTGAACCGGATCTCCGCGGTTCCCAGGGGGCCGGCGTTGGCGGGATTGAAGGACGGCCTCCGGAGGCGGAGGTCCGAGAGGGTGAAGGGGGCGGGTGCCAGGATGAAGTCCGCGGAGGCGATGCCGTCCTCGGGGACGAATACGCTCTGGGAGGCCTCCAGGTACCCGAAGCGGACGGCCCGTACCACCCGAAGCCCCGCGGGGACCTCCGCCAGGGGACCCGGCAGTTCCGTTCCGTCCACGAGGACCCGGGCGTCGGGAGGCGTCACCGAGACGGACAGCCGGCCCGTCCGGGGGATGAGGGTCACCCGGACGGTGTAGGTCCGCTTTTCCGCGAGGTCCAGGACGAGCTCCCGGGACCGGTACCCGGCAAGTTCGAGGCGGAGGACGTGGATCCCCGGGAGGATCCCCCGCTGCTCCTGGGGGGTCCTCCCGAGGAAGGTCCTGTCGAGGTATATGTCCGCTCCGGAGGGGACCGTCTCCAGGATCAGGGAGGCGGAACCCGCCTCTTGGGTGTCCAGGACCTCGATGAGCGGAGGAGGATCCGGGGTATAAGCGAAGCCGGGCGCGGTCGACAGGAGGACGGCCCCGAGGGCCAGGACCCGGCGGAGGAGCTTGACCATGCCCCGAGTGTATCCCCCCCGGCGCGGCGCTTCAAGGCGCTCCGTCTTGCCCGGCGCGGCGGCTTCCGGTAGAGTGGTTCCGGGAGCAATATGGTCACGTTGATACCGATCGCCTCCGGCAAGGGAGGCGTGGGCAAGACGGTCCTCTCGGCGAACCTGGGGGTCTGTCTCGCCGCCCTGGGCCGGACCGTCGTGCTGGCGGACCTGGACCTGGGGGGCGCCAATCTCCATACCTGCCTGGGGGTCAAGAACCGCAACCCCGGGATCGGGGCCCTGGCCTGGAGGCAGGAGAATTCCCTGGCCAACCTCCTCGTGGAAACCCGGGTGGATCGCCTGTGGTTCATCCCCGGGGACAACCTCCTGCCCGGCACGGCGAACCTGGAGTACTTCGTCAAGCGGAGGATCCTGAAGGAGCTCGCCCGGCTTCCCGCGGACTTCGTGATCCTGGACCTGGGGGCGGGTTCCTCCTACAACGTCGTGGACTTCTTCCTGGCGTCCTCCTCGGGGCTCCTGGTGATCCAGCCGGAAGCCACCTCCGTCCTGAACGCCTATTCCTTCCTGAAGACCTCCGTGTTCCGGCTGCTCTTCCGGTCCTTCCCCCGGGCCGGCGAGGAGCGACGGCGGATCGCGGACTTCGCGTCCCGGCGGATCGAGGGATCCGGCGCGTCCTTCCGGGAGCTGGCCCGGGAACTGGCCCGGGACTTCCCGGTCTCGGCCCCCCCGGCCCTGGACCAGCTCTCCCGATTCTATCCCCGGGTGGTCCTGAACGAGGGCCGGGGGCCGAAGGACGCGGCCATGGGCCTCCATCTCCGGGACATCGTGACCCGGAACCTGGGGATCCCCCTGGAGTACGTGGGGTTCCTGCTCCGGGACGAGGCGGTGCCCCGGTCCGTGGCGGAGCGCACCCCCCTGGCGATCTCCCGCCCGGAATCCCCCTTCGCCCGGGGGGCCGCGGCCCTGGCGGCCCGGATCTCCGCCCAGCCGGGAGGGGCTCCGCCCCGGCTCTTCGAGGACGATGAGGACCTTTCCGGCGCCTGGGAGGAGGCCTTCCGGGACCGGGATCTCCCGCCGGAGGAGGACGAAGTCCCGGAAGCCGCGGACCGCCCATGAATCCGCTCGGACGCCTCCCGTCGGCCCTTCGGACCGCGGCCCGGGCCGTTTTCCTCGGGGCGGCCTTGGCCTCGCTGTCCTCCTGCCTGCCCGGCGAGCCGGGAGGATCGGCGGCTTCCGCCCCGGATCCCGACCCCGCGGCCGCCGTCCGGGCGCGGGCCCGGGAGCTCGCCGGGGGCCTCGGCCTCGAGGCGGCCTGCGGACAGTTGATCATGACCGGGATCGGCGGCCGGGGCGTCCTGGACCAGCCCACCCGGCTCCTCCTGGAGGAGGTGCCGGCGGGGGCGGTCGTGCTCTTCGGATTCAACATACCCCCCCGGGCCGAGGACCTCCGGCCCGTCCTGGACCGGATCCAGGAGACCGCCCGGGCGGGGGGGGCCGGAATTCCCCTGTTCGTCGCGGTGGACCACGAGGGGGGGGACGTCTTCCGGTTCCGGGAGGGCGTGACCCGGCTGCCCTCGGCCCGGTCCCTGGGGGACGCCGGCCCCGAGGCGGTGTCCCGGGCGGGAACCGTCGCGGGCCGGGAGCTGAAGTCCCTGGGGATCAATCTCAATCTCGCGCCCGTCGCGGAGGCCTGGGACGCCCGGAACGGCGGATTCCTGGGAACCCGGGCCTTTTCCGCGGACCCCGCCGAGGCGGGCGACCGGGCCGCCGCCTTCCTCGCGGCCCAGCAGGCCGAGGGAACCGCGGCCACGGTAAAGCACTACCCGGGGAACGGCTCGGAGGATCCCCACAAGGAAGTCCCCGTGGTGGCCGCGTCCCTGTCCGAGATCGAGGGCTTCTACGACCCTCCCTTCCTCC
>CALMRC010000132.1 GCA_937873275.1 uncultured Spirochaetota bacterium | reverse complement strand
CCTCCTCCGCGTTGGCGGCCTGCTCCGTGGCCCCTTGGGACAGCTGCTGGGCCGTCGAAGAAATCTGCTGGGAGCCGGAGGAAACCTGGCCGGAGGCGGACAGAATGGATTCGACGATGCGCCGGAGGTCCCGGGACAGGGTGTCCAGGGCCTTGGCCAGGTCGCCGATCTCGTCCCGTCGTTTCAAATAGACTTCCGGAATATCATTTCGCAACTCGCCCCGGGCCATTTCGCCTAGATGAGCGATCCCCACAGCCAGGGGCTTGGTGATCGACCGGGACAGTAGGATTCCCAGGAGGATGGAGGCCAGGGTTGCAAGGGCGCTGACGATCAGCATGACTTGGGTGGTCCGGTCCGTCAGGATCCTGTTGCCATCCGCCGTCTGATGAGCACGATTGAGCTTGTACTCCACCAGGGCGCCGATGGTTTCCTGTTCCTTGAGGGCGGATTCCTTGGCCACTCCGTCTATGATTACGTCTGCTTTCTCTTTTTCCCCCGCCTCGATCAGCCGGATGACCTCGTCCAGATGGCCCCGGTAGACCTTCCGGGCGGCTAGGAACTCGTCATAGACCTTGCGCCCAGCGTCCGTGACAATCTGCTTTTCATAGTCACCCGCGGCTTCCACGATCCTCGCGGACAAGCCATTGATCGTTTCCTTGTATCGGGCAATTTCCTCCGGAGTTTCGGCCGACAGGAGATCCCGGACATTCACTCGGACCCGCTGGAAAGACTCCGTGATCGTCAGCAGGTTCGAGATGGGAACGGTCATGTTCTCGTAGAGAAAGGTATCCGCGTCGGCCAAGGAACGCATATTCACGATTCCGAAGATTCCGACCGCGGCGCCCAGCAGGGCTACCGCCACGAATCCGAGCACCAATTTTCCGCTGATCTTCATAATGCCTCCTGATAATGCATTATTTGGAGATTATTAATATAATATCAGATTTGAATATAAATTTTCAAGATAGGAGTTCGACGAATTTTGCTGAATCGGGCCAATTCAACAACCCCAGGTCACATCCAGCCCGGGCAAGAAGTCCCGTCCGTAGAGCCGCCTTCCGCCGGCTCTTGCGCCCTGCGCGGGTTCGTGGTACTATCAGCCCGAAATCCACATACGAGAGGTGTTTTCATGGCCTATAAGGTGACCGATGCCTGCGTGAATTGCGGAGCCTGCGACCCGGAGTGCCCGGTCGAGGCCATTTCCGAGAAGGACGGGGCCCGCTGGATCGACCCGGATAAGTGCACGGACTGCGGAAGCTGCGCTTCCGTGTGCCCCACCGAGGCGATCATCGCCGGGTAAGCCCCCTTCGCGACAGGAAACAGCCGCCCCTTCGGGGGCGGCTGTTTTTTCGGTTCAGCCGCATCCTGTCGTCCGGTTAGGCCGACGAGCCGGTTGCTCGTCGGCCTAACCTCGCCGTCTCGCCGGGCGCGCGAGCGCCCGGCGATTCGGAAGCGGCTTGCGCCGCTTCCGGCTGTCCCGGTGAAATGCGAAACCTGCGTTTTCCTGTCAGCTGCATCCTGTCGTAGACCCACAGGTTTCGCCGGGCGCGAGCGCCCGGCGATGCGGAAACGGCTGACGCCGTTTCCGGCTACCCCTTAAGCGTGCGAGACGTGCCTCTAATCCTAACTGCATCCTGTCGTTGATCCGCACGTCTCGCACTTGAGGCACGTGCCGTTGCGGACCAGGGTCAGGTGGCCGCAGACGGGGCAGGGGTCGCCCTCGTAGCCCTTGAGCCGGGCGGTCCGGGGCCGGGCGTCGGGCTTGGAAGCCGCCGCGGGCGGGACCGGGGCGGCCCCGGGTTCCGAGGCCGGGGAAGGCGCCAGGTTCACGTGGGGGTTCCGGGCATGGCCGTTCTGGGTGGCCGTGGAGATCAGGTCCTCGGGCTTGACCTGGCCCAGGTCGTACCGGTTCAGGTAGGTGATGGCCAGGTCCCGGAAGACGTAGTCCAGCACGCTGGTGGACATCTTGATCAGGTCGTGGCCCTGGACCATGCCGTTGGGTTCGAACCGGGTGAAGGTGAAGGCGTCCACGAACTCCTCCAGGGGCACCCCGTACTGGAGCCCCAGGGACACGGAGATGGCGAAGGAGTTGAGGAGGGACCGGAAGGCCGCCCCCTCCTTGTGCATGTCCAGGAAGATCTCCCCCAGGGACCCGTCGTCGTATTCGCCGGTACGGACGAAGACCGAGTGCCCCCCGATCTTGGCTTTCTGGGTGTAGCCCGAGCGGCGGTTGGGAAGGGAAGTCCGGCTTCGGGCGGGGGCCGCGGGAGCCCGGGACTCCGCGGCGGAGGCCGGGGTCGGTTCCGGGGCCGGGGTCTCGTACTGGAGGGCCACCAGGGAGTCCGCCAGGGGATCCGAGCCCGGGGCGAGGGCCGACAGGGGCTGGGAGAGCTTGGACCCGTCGCGGTAGAGGGCGATGCTCTTCAGCATGCTCTTCCAGGCCAGGAGATGGGCTCCCTTCACGTCCTCGATGGTCGCCGTGTTGGGCATGTTGATGGTCTTGGATATGGCCCCGGAGACGAAAGGCTGGACCGCCGCCATCATAGCCACATGGGCCTGCCAGGCGATGGACCGGGTGCCCCGCTTGCCCGACGGAGTCGCGGTGTCGAAGACGGGGTAGTGGGCCTTCTTGAGCCGGGGGGCGCCCTCCAGGCTCATCGTCCCGCAGGCGAAGTCCTCCGCCGCGGCGATCTCCTCCGGCGTGAAACCCAGGTGCCGCAGGAGGGAGAATCCGGGCAGGGACCGGGTGGCCTCGGGAATCCCCAGGGCCTCGAAGGCCTCCGCGCCGAGCACCGGGGTCGTGAAGACCCCCTCGATCCCGATGGCGTCCTTGAGGGCCGCCTCCGCCTTGGCCAGGGCCTCCTTGGACAGGCCCTTCTCCGCCAGCCGGGACAGGTTGACCCCCGGGGCCTCCGCCAGGGTCCCGCGGCCCACGCAGTAGGCGATGATCTCCCGGACGGCCTCCTCGTCGTAGCCCAGGGCACGGAGGGCGGGGGGAACGCTGCGGTTGATGATCCGGAAATAGCCGCCTCCGGCCAGTTTCTTGAATTTGGCCAGGGCGAAGTCGGGCTCCACCCCGGTGGTGTCGCAGTCCATGAGGAGGCCGATGGTCCCGGTAGGGGCGATGGCGGATACCTGGGCGTTCCGGAAGCCGTGAGCCTGGCCGAGGGCCAGGGCCTCGTCCCAGACGGCCCGGACGGCGGACCGCAGGGGCTCCGGACAGAGGGCCCCGTCCAGGGCTTTCGGCGGGACCGTGAGGCCCTCGTAGTTCGATGCGGCCTCCCCGTAGGCGGCGCGCCGGTGGTTCCGGATGACCCGGAGCATGGCATCTTTGTTGGCGCCGTACCGGGCGAAGGGCCCCTTCTGGGCGGCCATCCGGGCGCTCTGGGCGTAGGCCTCCCCGGTCAGCACCGCCGAGAGGCCGGCGGCCACGGAGCGGCCCTCGTCGGAGTCGTAGGGCAGGCCCATGACCATGAGGAGAGTCCCGAGATTCGCGAAGCCCAGGCCCAGGGTCCGGTAGTCGTAGCTCTTGCGGGCGATCTCCTGGGAGGGGAACTGGGCCATGGCCACGGAGATCTCCAGGATCGTGGTCCAGATCCGCACCGCGTGCCGGTACCCGTCCACGTCGAAGGTCCGCTTGGCCTCGTCGTAGAAGGAAAGGAGGTTCAGGGAGGCGAGGTTGCAGGCCGTGTCGTCCAGGAACATGTATTCCGAGCAGGGGTTCGAGCCCCGGATCTCCCCGTCCACGGGACAGGTGTGCCACTCGTTCACGGTGCCGTGGAACTGGAGCCCCGGGTCCGCGCAGGACCAGGCGGCCTGGGCGAAGCGGTCCCAGAGGGCCCGGGCCTTGACCGTCCGCATGGTCTTCCCGGAGGTGCGGGCCGTGAGGTCCCAGTCCTTGTTCTTGACCACCGCCTCCATGAACTTGTTCGAGACCCGGACGGAGTTGTTGGAGGATTGACCGCTGACGGTGTTGTAGGCTTCCCCCTCCCAGGAGGTGTCGTAGAGGGGAAGGTCCGGGGCGGCTTCCCCCTGGGAGAGCCGCAGGAGGACCTGGTAGAGGAAGGCCGCGGGGATTCCGGCCCGGAGCGCGCCCCGGACCGCCTCCCGCAGGGCGGGGTTGGCGTCCAGGGAGGATCGAGCGCCCGGCGGGAGGTCCGGACGGGCCGCGGCGGCCCGGACCTTTTCCGCGTGGTGCCGGATCAGGGCGCTGCCCGCGGCCAGGCAGGCCACCTTGTACTCCTCCCGGGGCTTCCAGTCCACGTAGGACTCGATGTCCGGGTGGTCCGCGTCCAGGATGACCATCTTGGCGGCCCTCCGGGTGGTGCCTCCGCTCTTGACGGCCCCCGCGGACCGGTCCGCGATCTTGAGGAACGACAGGAGTCCCGAGGATACCCCGCCCCCGGAGAGGGGCTCCATCGCTCCCCGGAGCTTGGAAAAGTTCGAACCCGTGCCGGATCCGTACTTGAAGAGCCGGGCTTCCCGGGTCACCAGGTCCATGATCCCGCCCTCGTTGACCAGGTCGTCCTGGATGTCCAGGATGAAGCAGGCGTGGGGCTGGGGCCGGGCGTAGGCGCTGGAGGACTTCACGACGTCCCCGGTGGCGGGGTCCACGTAGAAGTGGCCCTGGGCGGGGCCTTCGATACCATAGGCCGCGTGGAGGCCCGTATTGAACCATTGGGGGGAGTTCGGGGCCGCCATCTGCCGGGCCAGCATGGCGCAGGTCTCGTCGTAGAAGGCCTGGCCGTCCTCCTCGGTGTCGAACCACCCCTCCTCGGTGCCCCACCGGAGCCAGGTATAGGCCAGACGATGGAAGACCTGCCGGGCGTCGTGCTCGGCGCCGGGTTTGGGTCCGGGGCCGGCCAGGGTACGCTGGGCCTCGGGGACGAAGGCCTCCCAGCCCCGGGCCCGGTCCTCGGGGATTCCGGCCTTGCGGAAGTATTTCTGGGCCAGGATGTCCGTGGCGATCTGGCTCCATCCGGAGGGCACGATCACGTCCTCCATGCGGAATACCGTCCGTCCGTCCAGGTTGCGTATCTCGGAAACCCTGCGTTCCCAGGCGATCCCCTCGTAGGGACCTCGTCCGGGACGGGTGAACCGGCGTTCGATTTTCATGGCGTATCTCCTTTCAGGGCCGCTCGTGCATGGTTGTTTTCGGCTAAGGCGGCGACTATACCACAATATATTGTGGTCATGCAAGATCAAACTTCAATAGGTGGTGGAATAGAGAAAGCCCTATAGTTTGGAGATATGGGCGTGCCCGGCCGGGACCCGGTTCCTCCGGATCCCGGAAGGCCGCCGGTACGGCAGATTGATCCCCGCCGCCGCCGGGTGTACACTCGACCCGGGACGAAATCCGGGTCCGGACCTTCGGCCCGGCCT
>CALMRC010000131.1 GCA_937873275.1 uncultured Spirochaetota bacterium | reverse complement strand
CACATCTTGTCCGAGGCGGCCGCTCCCGTACCGTCCCGGAGCACCGCCACGGGACCTTCCTCGGTAAGGATGAATACGGTCCCGCCCGCATGGTCGATCACGATCTCGAAGGCTCCCTCCTTGTAGACCTCCACGGTCCCGACCCAGGCCGAATCGTCGTCCCGCTCGACCGTGACGACGGCATCCGGCGGGGAGATTTCCTTCCCGATGTAGCCGGAGAGCACCCGGAGGAGCGCGGCGTCGAATCCCGGGGATCCCGGGTTCCCGGCCGCCGCGGACGCGGCCAGGAGGGCGAGAAGCAGCCCCGCGGGGGCCCGGATCCGTCCCATGCGGACTCCAATCCCCCCGCCCTAGCGGCGGCGCCGGCTCCGGGTGCCCAGGAGGCCCCGGACCACCTGGCGGCCCAGCTCCCGCCCCGCGGCGGAGAGGGCCAGCCGGGCCAGGTCCTCCGCGAGGGAGCCGCCGGAATCGGCGTAGCCCCCGGAGCGGGAAGTCCGGGAACCGGTCCGGGACACCGTCCGACCGCTCCCGGCGGACCGGGACGAGGGGGCCCGGGGGCGGGGCGGTTCCTCGGAGTAGTCGGGATACTCCGGCTCGGGCCGGGACGGCATCGGCCAACCCCGGAGTTCCGCCTCGATCTCCTCGATGGTGGGCTCCCGGGCTCCCCCGGAGGCACCGGCCGTGGAACCCGGTCCCGGGGAGCGCGGCCCGGGGGAGGGGCCGCCCGCACCGTCCGCCCCCGTACCCATCCGGCCCCGGAGGATCTCGTAGGCGGATTCGCGGTCCACCGCCTTGTCGTACCGCGCGCCCAGGGAGGAGGCCGCCACGAGGGCGGCCCGTTCCTCGGGCGACAGGGGGCCGATGCGGGAGGCCGGCGGCACGACCCGGACCCGTTCCACCGGGGTCGGTCGGCCCTCGGCGTCCAGGAAGGACACCAGGGCCTCCCCCACCCCCAGCTCGGTGATGGCCGCGGCGGCGTCCACCCGGGGATTGGGACGGAGGCTGTTCGCCACGGAGTCCACGGCCTTCCGGTCCTTGGGCGTGTAGGCGCGGAGGGCGTGGTGTACCCGGTTGCCCAGCTGGCCCAGCACCGACTCGGGAACGTCCAGGGGGCTCTGGGTGACCAGCCAGAGGCCCACGCCCTTGGAGCGCACCAGCCGGGCGGTCCGCTCCACCGCGTCCACCAGGGCCTTCGGGGCGTCGTCGAAGAGGAGGTGGGCCTCGTCCAGCAGGAGGATGAGCCGGGGCTTGGAGAGGTCCCCCGCCTCGGGCAGTTCCTCGAAGAGCTCCCCCAGGAGGTGCAGGAGGACCGTGGCGTACAGGGTGGGTTCGGCCATCAGGTCCTCGGAGGCCAGGACGTGGACCGTCCCGCGTCCGTCCGGGGCC
Organism: uncultured Spirochaetota bacterium; assembly: GCA_937873275.1. Classification (GTDB taxonomy): domain Bacteria; phylum Spirochaetota; class Spirochaetia; order Treponematales; family UBA12059; genus JAAYUR01. The sequence continues at coordinate 3,918 of CALMRC010000131.1, read as the reverse complement.
GTCCGGACCAGGTCCGCAATGTCCAGGGCGGGCTCCCCGAAGAACGTTCCCGCCCCGGAATCCTCCAGCACCAGGACGGACCGCTGCAGGGCGCCCAGGCTGGCGGAGGACAAAAGGCCGTACTCGGCCTTGAGGGAGGCGGCGTTGTCCGTGGCCCAGCCGATCAGGGCCCGGAGGTCCGCCAGGTCCAGGACCGGCAGACTCCGCTCGTCGGCGATGCGGAAGAGGAGGCGCAGGGTGTCGGCCTGGACGTCCGAGAGCCCCATGAGGCGCCCCAGGAGCAGGGGGCCCAGATCCGAGACCGTGGCCCGGAGGGGATGTCCCTTCTTCCCGAAGACGTCCCAGAAGGCCGCGGGGCAGGCCGACCAGGCGGGTTCCGGGAGGCCCAGCCTGCCGAAGGCGGCCCCGATCTTGGGGTTGTCCCCGCCCGGGGCGGCGATTCCGGACAGATCCCCCTTCACGTCGCAGCAGAACACCGGAACCCCCGCCCCGGAAAAGGCGTGGGCCAGGGCCTGGAGGGTGACAGTCTTGCCCGTACCCGTCGCCCCGGTCACCAGGCCGTGCCGGGCGGCCATGGAGAGTTCCAGGGAAACTCCGGTCTTCGATTCGGGGACGCGGCAGAGGGGAAGGGATACGGACATGGGAACCTCCTGGTCCTGATTCACGGTACATCCGTATTCTAGCGCCCCGGGGCCCGGGCCGCTACTTCCTCAGGATCTTGTCCATCGGCTTTCCCCGGGCCAATTCGTCGACGAGCTTGTCCAGGTATCGCACCTTGCGGATCAGGGGGTCCTCGATGTCCTCGACCCGCCAGCCGCAGATCAGCCCCGTGATCTTGACGGCGTCGGGATTGATTCGGGGAGCCTGGTCGAAGAAGGTCTCGAAATCGGACCCCTCGTCGATCCGCTTCCGCAGCCCTTGTTCGTCGTATCCCGTCAGCCAGCGTATCACCTCGTCCACTTCCTCTTTCGTACGTCCCTTTCTAGCCGCCTTGTCGAGGTACAACGGGTAGACCTTCGCGAAGACCATTTTGCGGAATTTCTCGGCCTGCGTCCCGCCCTTGGAGGTTCCGTTCATACTCCATTCCCCAAGGCGGCCTCAAGTTTTTCGATGTCGAACTTCTTCATCTCCATATAGACTTCCGTCACCCTCCGCCGTTGCTCCGGAGTCCCGCTCAAGAGCGCCTTCGAGAGCATCCGGGGGACGACCTGCCAGGACACTCCGTACTTGTCCTGGAGCCACCCGCACTGCTCGGCCTCGGGATTGCTCGAGAGCCGTTCCCAATAGTAGTCGATCTCCTTCTGGTCGGAGCATTCGATCGTGAACGAGACGGAGGGATTGAAGGAAAACTCCGGCCCCGCGTTGAGCGCGATGAACCTCGATCCCAGGATCTCGAACTCGATCGTCACGATATCGCCCTTCTTGTGGCCCGTGATCTCCTGGCCCACCTCGGTGTAGTAATCGATCGAGAGTATCCGCCCTCCCTCGAAGACGGACAGGTAATAATCCACGGCTTCCTTGGCGGTATTGTTGAACCAGAGACACGGAACCGGTCTGCCGACCATACACGCTCCTTCGTTCCGCGGGTCGGAACGAGCGCACCTCCCTCATGCCAGGGGGTATTCAACCCCCCAACAGACCCCGTACTTGTCCACGAAGCTCCCGTATACGGAACCCCAAAAAACCTTCGCCGCGGGCATCAGGATTTTCCCGCCGGCGCTCAGTTTTTCCACGATGGTGTACGCGTCCTTCTCGGAGTCCACTTCCAGGTGGACGGTTACATTCGATCCTATGTCGACCGGATTCTCCTCCCAGGAATCGCTGAAGTACAGGTAGTTTCCGCCCGGCAGTTTTATCGACCCGTGCATGATCTTCTCGTTCCACGTTCCGCCGGGACGCATACCTCCTCCCTCCGGTATATCCTTGAAGCGCATCAGCTCCAATTCGCCTCCCAGGATGGAGTGGTAGTAACGAACGGCCTGCTCGCAGTTCCCGTTGAACGTGACGTACGGTATTCCCTTCATGGCGGTCGCCTCCCCATTAAAACCGGTCAGACGGGACAGGTCCGAAGGACCTTTGTTTACAATAATAATAATCTTTAATCTACCTGCGATCAACCCGGGCCGGATAGGAACCGAGAGGCCGGGCGGCGTTCCGCCGCGCCCGGACCCGTACCGGCGCGTTCCGCGCCGGGAGTGGCGACGGCATGATATCTACCAGATATGGGGAATGATTCGATACTTCACGTTCCTCATGTATTCCGAATACCCCGCAAGCCCGTTCATCAACGTCTTTTCCTCATTCACCGCCCTGTATCCCAGTACAAGTATCATCAACATGCACGGTATCAGGGCGACATAGGATCCTAGAACCAGACAGGTCCCCGCGTACACCAAGGAGATCGCCATGTACATGGGGTGTCGTACGATCGCATACAGGCCCGTATCTATGAGCTTCTGGTTTTCCTGGATCTCGACGACCCGCGACGCGTAGCTGTTGATCAGCATCACCTTCAGGTTCAGGCAATATCCGACGACGAGTACGACCTCCCCGATCACGACAAGAACGGGGGGCATGCTGGACCAGCCGAATCGAAAGTCGAATCCGGGCAGGCCGTAGATCGCGATCATCAGGAACGCCGAAAGGATCACAAAGAGCCTCTGCGCCGGTTCCTTTTCCTTCGTGCGGATCCGCTTTTCGAGCAGCGCCTTGTCTTTTCTGTACAGCAACGTCGCGCCGGTGCCCAACGTGATCGTGATCGTTCCCAGGTATATCCATCCGTTCAGGTACCGGAAGCTCCCGGCCGTCCCGAAAAACAGCGCCGCCATGATCGCGACCACGAATACAATTTTCACCAGCACCCGCACGAGCAAATTTGGATTTGAAGCGTCGGACATGATCTTCCTGCCTCCACCGTCTTCGGGGGTAATCGATGGAGTATAGGTCTTCACCCGGGAGGGCGCAACGGCCCCGGATCCCGGAAACGGGTCATGGTACCCTCAGACCTTGACCCGACCGCGGAATCCCCGGGCGGAGTAGTAGGAGTCCGCGCCGTTGTGGTAGACGAAGACCCGGCCGTATCTCCGGTCGCAGAAGAGGGCTCCCCCCAAAGACCGCACGTCGGCGGGGGTCCGGACCCAGCTCGAGGTTTTCGTATCGAAGTCCCCGAGCTTCTGCAGGTCCCGGTATTGTTCCTCCGTGAGCAGTTCGACCCCCATCGCGGCCGCCGCCTCGACGACGCTTCCCTCCGGCTTGTTCGCCTTTCGGGCGTCCAGGGCTTCCCGATCGTAGCAGAGGCTCCTGCGGCCCGCCGGGCTCTCGGGGGAGCAGTCGCAGAAGATGTACGATCCCGAGCCCTCCTCCCGCCCGATGACGTCGGGCTCTCCCCCGGTGCGCTCCATCTCCCCCAGGGTCCGGAGTGCCCCGGGGTTTCCGCGCAGCCGGGCCTCCACCGCCGTCCACTCGATTCCCGGGTGCCGGCGGGGATTTCCCGCGAAGCGCCGGGCCAGGGTCTTCAGCAAATCATCCGGTTCCATGGTTTCCATCGTGGTACCTCCCGGGGGGGCGCGGAAGACGCCCCCGTGCAACCCTCGTACAAATATACTTAAACCTGCGCCCCGGGGCCCCGGCGGACGGAGGTTCGTTTCGGATATTGACAGGAAACCGGATTGCCGGTATTATGTAAGTACCCGTTCACTTACTTAACGGAAACGAAGGCCGATCGGCTGGAAACCGCGCGCGCGTAGCGGCGCGGAAGCGACGGCGTCGGTAGGGGACGGCAGGAGGATCGCATGGATTTTCAAGGAAAGCGGGCGCTGATCACGGGAGCGAGCATGGGCCTCGGGAAGGCCCTGGCCCAGGAATGCGCCCGCCGGGGGATGGATCTCTTCCTCGTGGCCCTGCCGGACAGCGGCCTTC
>CALMRC010000130.1 GCA_937873275.1 uncultured Spirochaetota bacterium | reverse complement strand
GGGGGACTTGTATCTCCCGCCGCCTCGGGCGGCGTCCTACAATACGTACTTTGCGAGACCGGCGACGCTGGAGCCGGAACGAGGGCCTATCAAGCACCTTCCTTCTGTAGCGAAGCCTCGAGAGCGAAGTACTGGGCGCCGGACCGCGTCCGGTTGAGCTCGTACCACGCGTCCAGGGTCTCGGCCTTCATCACCCCCAGCGCCCGGAGAGTTTCACGAGCGAATTCCAGGCTCGCCAGGCCGGACGCGGTGATGAGATTTCCGTCCGCGACGGCGCCCTCCTCCCGATACAGCTTCTCGCCGCGATAGCCCGGCGCCACCGCCTTGAGGTAGCCCGGATCGTTGCTCGTGTGTCGACGCGCGTCCAGGAGCCCGGCACGGGCCAAGCAAAAGGTGGCGCCGCAGATGGCCGCAACGGGTATCCCCGCCTCCAGGAAGGCCGCGGCGAGCTCGGCTATCCCTTCGTGGGCGCGATCCTGGGTCCACGAGTCGCCGCCGGGAAGGACGAGGAGGGCGGCGTCCTCCACGCGGACCTCGGCCAGGCTCAGGTCCCTCCTGACGCGGAGTCCGCCCATCGTCACGATCTCCCCTCGGTCCTTGCCGAAGGTCCGAAGTTCGGGAGCCTCGGCCGGCCCGTTCAAATAGCGGCGCGAGGCGAGTTCCGCGGCGAGATAGCCGATTTCCCAGTCGGCCAAGCCATCGAAGGTGTACAGGTACGCGATCCTCCTATTCATCGAAATCCTCCTGGGGACGGTGTCGTTCTCCGTCCTGCACCGAGCGTACTTCCCTCGCATGTCAACCTATGTCATACTTTCTCGGGAATCGCATGAATCGAATCGAGCGCCTTTTCGGCATGGTTCTCCTCCTCCGCGACGGCCGCCCGGTCTCGGCCGCGAGCCTCGCCCGTCGTTTCGAGGTCTCCGTCCGTACCGTCTACCGCGACATCGAATCCCTCGGTCTGCAGGGCGTGCCGGTGATCGCGGAGATGGGGAGGTCGGGCGGCTTCAAGCTCCGGGACGGATACTTCCTTCCGCCCGTATCCCTCCGCATGGAGGAAGCCACGACCCTCCTGCTCGGACTCCTGCTCCTGAAGCGCCTGCGGGTGGTGCCGTTCCCGGAGGAGGCGGAGAACGCGGAGCGCAAGCTCATGGCGGTTCTGCCCGCCGCCACGCGGGACCGGGCTTCCCGGGCCGCCAAGTTCATAGGATTCGAGGAGGTGCCGGCGGATCTCTTTCATCGCGAGCCGAATGACCTGCGGAGCCGGGATCCCGCCTCCGAGACGGCCGAGGGAGCCTCCGTGGGCCTCTTCCTCCGCGCGCTGTTGGAACGGTCCAGGCTCCGCCTGCGGTACGGCGCGGCCGGAGAAGGGGCCTACATGGACGTGGAGCCCTGCGCCATCCTCTGGGACCGCGATCGATGGTACCTAGCGGGCAGGAAGGGCGGCGATGGAGGCGAAGTCCGTCTATGGCGAGCGGATCGGGTCGCGGACCTCCGCCGCGGAGCCTCGATGCACCCCACCCGGGACGACTACGACGTGGTGGAACTCCTGGGGCGCAAGTGGATGCGGGAGGCGATGAAAAGCTGGACGGAGCGGTATCCCGCCCGCATCGCCCTCAGCCCCGCCCAGGCCGATCTCTTGAAAAAGGATTGGTATTACGGAACCGCGGAATTCGCAGCGGGCGAAGACGGCCGGACCCTCATGATCTACGGGGAGCGCTATCCAGAGACCGCCGTGGAGCTCATCCGCTGGCTCGGCCCGGGCGCGGAACTCCTGGAGCCGGTCGAATGGAGGGCCTTGGTGGCCGCGGACCTGCGGGCGATGTTGGAGCGCTACGAGGGGTCGTAACGGCGACATCCGGGAGGCCGGGGAGTGAGCGGGATGGGCCCGGACAATCCCGGCGCCCCCTCCCGATCGGCGGTCTATTGCGGGGCGTTTTCCTCATCCGCTTCCTCCGCGGCCGCCCGGAGGCGCGCCAGGACCGGATTGTCGGCCAGAAATCCATAGTCCTTGGCGAGGTTGTATGGTTTTTCCCCCTGGGCGTCCCGGATCTTCGGATCCGCGCCGGCGTCCAGAAGAGTCTCTATCGCGGATGGCGAACCGAACCCTGCCGCAATATGCAGGGCTGTCCTGCCGTCTTCATCCCGCGCGTTCGGATCCGCGCCGCGCTCCAGGAGGAACGCGCAATGTTCATCACGCCCATGGATACAGGCCCGAATCAGGGCGGTGCGGCCCTTCCCGTCCCGGGATTCCAGGAGACTGCCCCCTTCCAGAAGGACCTGGAGCTCCCTGCCGGCGTCGCCGTACCGCTCGGCGCAGAGCATGAGGGGCGTCGAGCCGTCCTGGTCCCGGACTTCGGGATCGGCTCCCGATGCCAGGAGCGCTGCCAGGGCGTCCGGGGAGCCGTGGACGGCGGACCAGTGCAGGGCGGTGCGGCCCTCTTCGCCCCGGCGGTCGATCTCCACCCCCAGGGAGAGAAGGGAAGGGAGCCGACCGGGCGCGGCTTCCGTGAAAAGCCAGATGCCCCGGGCCCGGATTTCCCCGAAGCGGGTCCGGTCGACCGCCATACCCGCATCCAGGAGGAGTCGCAGGGATCCCATCGCGTCCGAGTCCCCTCTCCGTTTCGGTTCCAGGAGCCTGTCCGGGAGACTCCGGCCGTCCGGGCCGATTTGGTTCGGGTCCTCTCCCGCCGCCAGGAATGCAGCCACGGAGGCGGTCCTCCTCCGTCCCAACAGCTCATAGTCCAGGGCCGAGAATCCGTCGGAGTCCCGGCGGGTCCGGTCCGCGTCCAGGGCGAGGAGGGCCTCGAGGATTCCGGGAGTTTCTCCGGCCACCGCGTAGAAGAGGGCGGTCCGCCCATGGCTGTCCGCGACGTCCGGGTCCGCGCCCGCCCGGAGGAGAGTCCGGACCGTCTCCGGGTCCCGGGAGCGCGCCGCGGCGTACATCAGGGGCGTGCGGCCCCCGGGGTCCCGGACGTCCGGGGACGAGAGCCCCGCCAAGGCGGCCTGGAGATCCGCGGGAGTCCCCCGGCGCGCCGCGGCGAAGATCCCCGCCGGGTCGGGCGGACGGACCTTGGCTTCGTACTTGGCGAGCGCCAGGCGGATTGCAAGGAAAAGTTCCTTTTCTTTACACGGCTTCAGGATGTAGGCTTCGGGTCTCGTCTCCCGGACGCGCTCCAAGGTTATCTCGTCCGCAAAGGCCGTGAGGAAAACGATCGGGATGTCTAACATGTCCCGGATCGCCGCGGCTCCTTCGATCCCGTCCATGGGGCCTTCCAGATTTATGCAAGTCGTGACGAGGGCCGGCCTCAGCTCCCGGGCCAAGTCGATGCCCTCCTCGGCGCTTGGGGCCATCCCGACCACCTTGAATCCCGCCCGTTCCAGGCGGCGCCGTTCGTCCAGGGCGACGATCTTCTCGTCCTCGATGATGAGGATGCCCTCCCCGCCGGGCTCGAGGCCGCAGGGAAGATCGAAGGGATCCGGACGCCGGGACCACGCCGCCAGGCCCAGGGTCGTGATAAGCTCCCGTTCCTTGAGGGGCTTCAGGATGAACGCCTCGGGCCGGGCCTCGATCATCCGGCGGACCGTTTCCTCGTCCGGATCCTTGCTGAGGAATACGAGGGGGGCATTCCTCTCCGCGGCGAGCCGGACGGCCGGCGCGATCCCGTCGGCCCCGCCCTCGAGGACGGCCTCGCTCAGCAGCACGTCGAAGTCCGCCGGGAAGCGGCCGAGTTCCCCGGCGCTGCGCACCGTTCCGGCCACGGTGTAACCGAAACGCTCCAGGCGCCGGCGGAGGTCCTCGGCCACGATTGTTTCGGGCTCGGCGACCAGGATCCGCATCGACGACGGCAAGGATGGACTCATGCGGGACCTCTATTCTTCATGGTTTTCGATCCTTGGTCGCGGAGTCCGGGCGGGTAACTCAATCCTTTCGGATCGGACCGGGGTTCTCCCGGTCTTCAGCCGCAGATCTCCTCCAGGGCCTCCGCGAGGGCCTCCGACGTGACCGGCTTGTTCAGCAGCATGCTCGGCATGAGCTCGTCGACCTCCCGGCCGTACTCCTCCCGGGTGAAGCCGGTCATGAAGATGATCGGCACGGCGTGACGTTCCCGGATCCGTGTCGCGGCCTCGATGCCCGTCATCGTGCCGGCCAGTCGGATGTCCATGACGACGACGTCCGTCGGCTCCAGGTCCATCCGCTCGACGGCCTTCTCGCCGGTCGCCAGGATGGCTTTCACTACGTACCCGGCCCGCTCCAGGCCGAGCTTCAGGTTCAAGGCGATGAACGCCTCGTCCTCCACCAGGATCAGGGAACGGGGTCTGCCCACGATATCACACCCGCGCCAAGTACAGCTGATCGCTGAAGCGAATCCGCCAGGTAACGCCGTTCTTGTTCTCGAAGGCCGCGTGACCTTGGAGCTGATGCTCGGCCAGGCTCAGGATCGTCTGGAACCCCAGGGAGTTCTGCCTGCGATAGTCGAAATCCGTCGCCACGCCCACCCCGTCGTCGGAGAAGACGAGCTCCAGGGTACGGGGATCCGCCCGGGAAAGGCGGATGCGCACGGAACCCGGGCGGCCTCCCGGAAAGGCGTGCTTGAAGCTGTTGGACACGAGTTCGTTCAGGATCAGCCCGCAGGGGATGGCGGTATCGATGACCGCCTCGATGTCCTCCACCTCCAGTTCCAGATTGATTCTACGCATGTCGGCGGAGAAACCTTGAAGCAGAAGCGCGAGTAGTTCGTTTATGTATTGCTTGAGGCTCACGTGCGACAGGTCCTTGGACTGATAGAGCATCTGATGCACCAGGGACATGGCGCGGATGCGGCGTTCCGTGTCCCTCGCCATCGCCTCCACCGCGGGAACCCCGGAGTAGGCCGCCTGCAGGTCCAGCATGGCCCCGATCACGTTCATGTTGTTCTTCGTCCTGTGGTACAGCTCCCGGAGAAGGGTGTCCTTCTCGGCGAGGGACCTCTTGAGCTGGTCGTCCGTCCGCTTGCGCTCGGTGATGTCCCGCCAGATGCAGTGAAAGATCAAGGTTTCGCCGGATCGGATGACCTGAGCGATCACCAGCACGTCCCGGATCTCGCCCTGCTTCGTCCGCTGCCTCGTTTCGAACTCGTCATGTCCCGTCTCCATGATTTTTTTGATGTGCGTGAGGCTGTCTTCCAGCGATTCGATGACCTCGATATCGGCCAAGGACAGGCGGGCGAATTCATCGCGGCCGTAGCCGAGCTGACGGCAGACTTGCTCGTTGAACTCCAGGGGGCGGGCGGTGGCGGGGTCGAGGATCACGATTCCGTCGGGGCTTTGGTCGAACAGGGTGCGGTACCGGTCCTCGCTCTCTCGCAAAGACGTCTCGGCGGCCTTGCGGGCCGTGTTGTCGTGGTGGAATCCGAAGAACAGGTTCTTGTCCCGGATATAGGTGACGCTGATGTCCACGTCGATCAACGAGCCGTCCTTCCTCCGGAAGCGCGACTCGAAGAGGGCCGACCCTTCGCGCGCGATCTTCTCCATCCGGCGGGCGACCGCATCCGTATCGTCGAAGGCGTCGATGTCCGGGACCGAGAGGGCGAGCAGTTCCTCCCGGGTGTATCCGAGCATCGCGCATATGGAGTCGTTCACATCCAGGATGCGTCCGGAATCCGCCGCCACCATCCAGAATCCGTCGAGCATCTTCTGGATGACGGCATCGGCCCGGGCCTCGCTGGCTTCGATCTTCTTCCGCGCCTCGATTTCGCGCAGCTTCTTGAGGCCCGACTCGGTGATGATCTCGATGAGTCCCTTGATGAAGTAGAGGTAATGCTCGAGTTGGTCCTGGGTCCAGATCGGAACCTTCCGGATGGCGTCCAGGTAGGCCTCCTCGTCAAAGCCGTATCGGCGGGCCTGCCGGGCGAAGAATCCCAGGTCCGGCGGCTCGAGGAAGAACTGGCCGGTGAAGAAGTTGCCGTAGTGGATTCCCTCGATGATGATGGGGGTGGCGTTGTCGACGAGCCCGTGGGGGCAGCGATAGCTGACCGCCGGATTGGCTTCGTGGAGGTGATCCAGGATGTACCGGTCGCTCTTGAGGCATTCCTGTTCGCATTCCGGGTTCCTGCGGTGGAATTTCGTGCAGGCGTCCTGCCAGGCCGTGGCGGTCAGGATGACGCCGTCGTTGTCGATGATGGCCGACGGGAAGGAGTATATGGCGTTGAGCCGGTCCTGGAGGTGCTGGAATTGCTCGATGTCGATCAGGTCCGCGAGCTTGTACGCCATTCCTGCTCCCGATCCCCGGGCGGCCGGGAAATCCTACCCGTTTTGTAACAATTCTAGCTCCTCCGGCCCCCGCGTCAAGGCATTCCGCATCATCTTCGCCCGATTATGGACGACCGTCTCCGGAGGGTCGCTCCGAACGGAATTCTGCAGGGATCCATCCCTCGGCGGGTCGGATGCCTGTCGGATCCCCGCCCCTCGCATCCCTCCCCGGCATGCACTACACTTTCTTCCGGAGGCACTCCGTGGGCGAGAAATCGGCGATGAAGAAGAAGGACTACCTGAAGGAATTGGACCGACTGACCGTGGAGCTCGTGAAGCTCCAGGAATGGGTCAAGGCCAAGAAACTCAAGGTGGTGGTGCTGTTCGAGGGCCGGGACGCGGCCGGGAAGGGCGGGGTCATCAAGGCTATCACCGGGGGGCTCAATCCCCGGTTCGCCCGGATCGTGGCCCTGGCTGCCCCCACGGAGCGGGAGCGGAACCAATGGTACTTCCAGCGCTACGTCGCCCAGCTCCCGACGGGGGGCGAGATGGTCTTCTTCGACCGGTCCTGGTACAACCGGGCCGGGGTGGAGCGGGTCATGGGCTTCTGCACCGAGGAGGAGTACCGGGAGTTCGCCCGATCGGTGCCCGAGTTCGAGCGCATGCTCCAGCGGGCGGGAATCATCCTGATCAAGTACTGGTTCAGCGTGAGCGACGAGGTCCAGGAATCCCGGTTCCGGGACCGTATCCGGGATCCCGCCAAGCGCTGGAAACTGAGCCCCATGGACATGGACGCCCGGTCCAAGTGGATCGAGTACTCCAAGGCCAAGGACGACTTGTTCGAGTTCTCGGACCTGCCGGACTCGCCGTGGCACGTGGTGGACGCGGACGACAAGTACTGCGCCCGGCTCAACACCATCGCCCACTTCCTGGGAAAGATACCCTACGGGGATCTGACCCCCGAACCCATCGAGCTTCCCCCCCGGCAGGAGGGCGGCGACTACAAGAGACCTCCCATCGAGGGCCTCAAGTGGATACCCCGGGTCTATCCCGAGCCGAAGGGCAAGGGCGCGAAGGCCACGAAGGCCACGAAGACCGGCAAGGCCGAGAAGCCTCGCAAGGACGGGAAGAAGGAAAAACCCGACAAGGGCGCCAAGAAAGGGAAGCCCGGCAAGGACGGCGGGGCTATCGGGAGGAAGGCTGGGAAGGAGAGTCCGCGGAAGGTGGAACCCTCCGCGAACCCGGATGAGGACTCCTGAAGGACGGGTTTCCCGCCCCGGAGACTCGCGAGCCCCGACCGGGCTTCGGGGACACGGCTACTCGCGGTAAATACCGGAAATTTCCACTGTTAAACCTGGTTATTTGTGGTATAAGGATTCTACTGAGCGATACGGTCCTGTTCGTCATTTTCCCGGCGGTCATCCCGGCGGGGGATCCAGGAATCCGCACCGCCGATTATACTCCGATCCGAGGGACCGATGTACTTGAAACGTGTGCAACCCGCGGGCGCCGTATCCTCGTTCCGCGCATTTCCGGACGACGCTTCCCCCCATCGAAGGTTCCGTAGGGCCCTGGCCGCGTTCGCCGCCCTGCTCGGCGCGGCCGCCGGAATCTCGGCGCAGGCCGGAGCCCGGTCCACCGTGATAACGAACGACTTCAGTCTAACGGCCAGGCCGTCCGGCATGGTCCCGATCCTCGATTCGGCCGAAGTCTTCACGTTCGGAGGCGCCCTGAGCCTGGGAGCCGAATACGGCTTCGGAGGGGCCGGGTTCGCTCCGATCGCGGGGGTCTCCCTCGATTACGGCCTGCTTCCGTTTAGGGCGGACGACTCCCTATCCCTGCTGAACCTGGAAGCCCGCGGAGGGGGTCGGCTGTCGCTGGGATCCCGTTTCCTCTTGGGCGCGACGATGGGCGCCGGGTACTACTTCGGGCTCATCAACTCCAGCGGGATTTCGGGCTCCGGAGCGGCGGTCTCGGTAGGAGCCGATTTGCGGTTCCTGGTGTCCCCCTCCCTGGATCTGGCCTTGGGCGTCGGGTACCGGAACTATCTCGGCCTCTATCACGGGATCGCCCTGAATCTCGGGACGACCGTCTTCCTTCAGGGCGAGGAGGCACGGGCGGCTCGGATCGAGTCGAGCCGGCGGGTCCGTCCGGAGTTCCTCCAGGACGCGCGGCCCCACAAACCGGGCCGGGGCATCGAGATCGAGAAGATCGAAGTCCTGGAGCTCTTCCCAGTCTTCCACAAGTACTACGACGACCATCCCCTCGGCCGTGCCCTGATCTCCAACCGGGAGCCGGAGACCGTGGGGGACATCAAGCTCACCTTCTTCCTCAAGCAGTTCATGGACGCCCCCCAGGTCTGCCCGGCGCCCGCCTCCCTGGGGCGCGGGGAATCGCTGGCGGTGGACCTGGTCGCCCTGATCAACGACACGATCCTCGGGTCCACCGAGAGCACGAAGGCCCAGGCCGAGGTGGTGCTGGAGTACCGGCTCGGCGAGGAACTGTACCGGAATGTTCGGACCCTGAGCGTCCGGGTATTCGACCGCAACGCCATGACGTGGGAGGACGACCGGCGCGCCGCCGCCTTCGTGACCGCCAAGGATCCGAAGGTGCTCGCTCTCTCCAAGGCCGTGACCGGCCTGATCCGGGGCCAGGGACCCGCGGCCCTGGACCAGAACCTGATGTTCGGGATCGGAATCTTCAAGGCCCTGGACCTGATCGGACTCTCCTACGTGGTGGATCCCAAGACCCCCTTCGCCAAGCTGTCCGAGCGGAGGACCGAGGTGGACTACCTCCAGTTCCCCCGGCAGACCCTGGAGTTCAAGGCGGGAGATTGCGACGATCTATCCATCCTCTGGTGCGCGCTCCTGGAGTCGGTCGGAATCGAGACCGCCTTCATCACGGTGCCGGGCCACATTCTGGCGGCCTTCGCCCTGGAAACGGTCCCGGACCGGGTCGCCAAGGATTTCACCACAACCCAGGACTTGATCGTCCGGGGCGGCAAGGTCTGGGTGCCGGTGGAGCTTACGGAGCGACGTCGGGGCTTCCTGTCCGCTTGGCAGGAAGGAGCCCGGCAGTGGCGGGAGGCGAGCGCCAAGAACGCCGCCGGTTTCCACCCCGTGCACGACGCCTGGCTCGAATACGAGCCCGTGGGACTTCCGGGGGGAGGCGCGGAGATATCGATGCCCCCGGCGGAGTCGATCGTCGACGCCTTCCTCCGGGAGACGGCGCGCCTGGCGGATCGGGAACTGCTTCCTAAGGTCGCCCGACTCGAGGAGGACCTGAAGGCCGGGAAAGATGCCGCGGTCACCCATAACCGGCTCGGTATCCTGTACGCGAAGTACGGGAAGATGGACAAGGCGGAGGAGGAATTCACCCGGGCCCTCGGCCGGGGCAACTACGTCCCCGCCCTGGTTAACCTCGGGAACCTCCGTTTCCTGGCCAAGGACTACCCGAAGGCCCAGGAGTGGTACGAGCGCGCGATCCGGCTGGAGCCGAACAACCCGACGGTCCTCGGGAACCTCGTGAAAATCTACTACGAGCAGGAGCGGTACGGACCGGCGAAGGCCAGCTATGACAAGCTGGCGCGCCTGGCGCCCGACATCGCCCGGGACCTGGCCTACCTGGTCAACACCGCATCCGATACGCGAGCCGCGGCCCTCGATGCCCGGCGCGCGGCCGTTCTCTGGGGAGGCCAGGAATGAGCACGGGCAGGTTTTCGCGATCGATCCGGGGATCCGCCGCCCTCGCGGCCGCCGCCCTGGCCCTCCTTTTTTCCGGGTGCCCCAACGACCTCCAGAACGGCCTCCTCGAGCAGATCCGGCAGCAGGTCTCCGACGCCGCCGCGGGGGTCGACTCCGTCGACCCGGTCATCGGCGCGGCCTTGGCGGTCGGGACGGTGGGCCCGACGACCGTCCAGCTTTCCTGGGGAGCGGCCTCGGACAACCAGACCGCGCCTGAGGACCTGAGCTACCGGGTGGTCCGGGCCTCCACGGCGGGGGAGCTCGCGTCCGCCGAGTCCGCCGTCCAGCAGTCCGAGGTGATGGCTTGGACATCGGCGGCCGTCTCCTGTACGGCCTCGGGTTTGAGTTCGGATACGGACTACTGGTTCGCCGTCCTGGTGCGGGACGCGGCGGGGAACACGGCCCTCTACGCCCCGAAGTCCGCCCGCACCCTGAACGCCTCGGCGCCCGCGCCCGGAAGCGGCCCCTCCTTCGGCTCCGTGACCCAGACCTCCCTGACCGTGGGCTGGACCGCCGCGTCCGACGACGTGACTCCGCCCGCCTCGCTCCAGTACAAGCTGGTCCGGGCGGACGGCGCCTCCGAGATCGACACGGTCGAGGAGGCCGACGCGGTTTCCGGTGCCGGCCTCCTCCTGGATTGGACCGCCGGCGCCCTGTCCAAGGACGTCACCGGCCTGGGGGTTTATACGCTCCACTATTTCGCGGTCCTCGTGAAGGACGGTTCCGGCAACAAGGCCCTCTACGCCCCGCAATCGGTGCGGACCCTGGGCCCCGAGCACACGGTCACCTTCGACGCACAGGGCGGGACCGCCCCCTCCCCCTCCTCCAAGACCGTGAACTACGGATCCCCCTACGGGACCCTGGCCTCCACGAGCCGCACCGGGTACACCCTCGCGGGCTGGTGGACCGGGGCCGGGGGGACCGGGACGGAGGTGACGGCCTCCTCGACGGCGTGGATCACGGCGGACCAGACCCTGTATGCCAAGTGGACCGCGAACACCTACACGGTCACCTTCGACGCCCAGGGAGGTTCGGCCCCGAACCCCGCCTCCAAGACCGTGGCGTACGGGTCCCCGTACGGGACCTTGGCCGCCGCGACCCGCAGCGGCTACGCCCTCGCGGGCTGGTGGACCGGGCCGGCCGGAACGGGGTCTCAGGTGAGCGCAGGCACGACCGTGTCGATCACGGCGAACCAGACCCTGTACGCCCGGTGGTCCCCGGTCCCCTGGGCCCGGACGCCCGCGACAGGCCCGAACCTTTCCCGGTTCGAGTCGGCGGCCGTCGACGGCTCGGGGAACGTGTACGCGGCGGGAACCCAGAGGGGCACCTCGCCCTTCACCTACGGAACCGGGGTGAGCGCTACGGGCTCCTACAGCGGGGACAACGCCGTCCTCGTGAAGTATTCCCTGGCGGGGACGGCCCTGTGGGCCCGGATGCCGTACGTCGGGTTCGCATCCGGGTTCAACGCCGTGGCGGTCGACGGATCCGGCAACGTCTACGCGGCGGGATATCAGTACGGTTCCGGGGACAACAAGGCCATGATCGTGAAGTACAGTTCCTCGGGAGCGGAGCAGTGGGTACGGACCGCATCCGCCGGAACGGGAAACTCGGCGTTCCTCGGCCTAGCCGTCGACGGCGACGGCAACGTCTACGCCGTGGGCTGTCAGCAGGACGCGGGGACGTACACCTACGGAACCGGAGTGAGCGTCGCGGGATACTACGCTAGCGGAACCAACGCCGTGGTCGTCAAGTACGACTCCTCGGGGACGGCGCTGTGGGCCCGGTCCACGACGGCGGCGGGGAACGCCTCGGAATTCCGGGCCGCGGCCGTGGATTCGTCCGGCAACCTCTACGCCGCGGGATACCAGAGCAGGGGAGGCACGTTCCAGTACGGCGTCTCGGCCAGCGCGGCAGGAGGGTGCACTACGGGCGACAACGTGATCCTCGTCAAGTACGACTCCTCGGGAACCGCCGGGTGGGCCCGGTCGGTCGGCGGCGCGGGGATCGGCGCGTCCCAATTCCACGCCGTGACGGTCCGGGGAGGAAGCGTCTATGCGGCGGGTTTCCAAACGTCCACGTCGGCCTACACCTACGGCTCGAGCGTCTCGGCGAGCGCCTCCGCCTCCGGAAAGAATTCCGTGCTGGTCAAGTACGACTCCGCGGGAACCGCCGGGTGGGCCCGGACGGCCGGAGGCTCGGGATCGTACAACTCCGAATTCCGGTCGCTTTCCTCGGACGCCGCGGGGAACGTCTACGCCGCGGGGTACCAGGAGTACACGGCCGCCTACACGTACGGGACGGGCGTCAGTTCCTCCGGATCGAGCCCCCAGAAAAACGTCGCCCTGGTCAAGTACGACGCCTCGGGGACCGCTCAGTGGGCGCGCGCCCTGGCCGGCGGAACCGGGAACACCGAGTTCGCCGGGTGCGCGGTGGACGCGGACGGGAGCGTCCTGGCCGCCGGGTACCAGTCGGCCGTGAGCTGCACCTACGCCGCGGGAGTGAGCGCCGTGGGTCCGTACTCAGGATACACCAGCTCCGAGAACGCGGTCGTCGTGAAGTACGCTCCCTAGGGACAGCGGCCGGGCGCGCGGGCCGGATTCCGCCCGTTCCCGCGGCCCCGGCCGTCCGGAGGCCCCGGCCGGGCATCCCCGCCTGACGCGAAGTGCGGCGATCCTGTCCGGGCGGGTAAGGCCCGCCGGCGCCGCCGAGCAGTCGATGCCGCAGGGAGAGAAGAAGGGTTCCATACAGCCTCCTCGGAGGGGGCGCGCCGGTTCGGTCCTCCGGGTCGTCCGCCGTCCTGTTGGGAAGACTATCGGGAAACCCTGTCGAAACATGTCAAGGTTTATCCGGAATTCACGGTTTTTCGTACAATTCCGCGACCCTCCGCGTCCGGGCCGCGAACTCCGCCCGGAGTTCCGGGGGACCCAGGACCTCGACCGCGTCCCCGAAGCCCAGCAGGAAGGCGAACAGCCATTCCCCGGCCGGCATGCGGATCTCCGCGATCCGCCCTCCCCGGCCGTCGGGGGTCCCGAACCCCCGGCCGAGCTCCTCCTCGAACCGGGACAGGGCGGCCGGAGCCACCCGGATCCGGATATCCCTCCGGGCACCCCCGCCGGACCTCCAGGCGTCTTCGGAAGGCTCCGGCCGGGGCTCGAAGCGCTCGATCCGGGTTTTCGGACGCTCGATCCGGACGAGCTTGAAGAGGCGCCAATCCCGCCGCATGAGGCACCAGGCCCAGAGGTACCAGCCCTCCCAGAGGTAGACCACCGCCGCGGGCTCCACCGTCCGTTCGGTCCGCCGCCCTTCCGCGTCCCGGTACCCGAACTGGACTGTGCGGCGGTCCTCGATGGCATCCCGGAGGAGTTCCACCAGGGCATGCTCGTCCCGGCCGGGAGCCAGGGAGATCCGGAGCCAGGACGATCGTCGGATCCGGGGCCGGCCCAGGAGGGCGTCGATCTTGGCGGCCGCCCGTTCCAGCCCCCGGTCTCCGACGGCCTCCTCGATTCCCGTCAGGGCCGCGGAGGCGGCCGCCAGCTCCGACCGGTCCAGCACCGAGCGGTCCAGGGCGTAGCCCGGCAGGATCCGGAAGCCCCCCTCCCGGCCCGGGATGGCCTCGACGGGGCAGCCCCAGGCGGACAGGAGATCGAGGTCCCGGTACAAGGTCCTCGTCGATACCCCGAAGCGCCGGGCCAGATCGGGGGCCCTGTGGAGCCGGCCACCCGCAAGGAGGAGGAAGAGCGAGAGGATCCTCTCGGCCCGGAGGCTCGGGGCGTCCGGGGACGGTTCGTCGCGGGTCCGGGGCATGGTCTATTCTAACCCGGCGATGGAGTACGGTGAAGCGAGGGGATCCGGGATCCGGAGCGCGGGTCGGGACCCGCCCCTCGATTCCTTCCCTCGAGTCCCGGTTGCGCCCGGGGCCCCAGGCGTTATACTGGAAGTATGAGCAAGAACCTATCCTTTTTCTTCGATTACGCGGACGGGGAGTTCGACGGGGAATCCTTCAACGGGCCTTCGCTCATGGCCACCCTGGACTGCCTGACTGCCGCGACGGCGGCCGGCAAGGATACCTGGGAGGGCTACAGCGCCTGGAACGTGGCCATCCACGTGGCGTACTACAAGTATTACTTCGTTCGTGCGATCCGGGGACAGGACGCGGCGGGGGAGTTCCCGTACACCAAGGACAAGCACGGCTTCGGAGATCCCCCGGAGGTAACCGCGGAAGCCTGGGCCGAGATGCGGGCGTACCTTCGGAAGATCCACCGGGCCGTCATGGAAGCCCTGGTGGAGCTGGGCCCCGAGCGATTCTCGGAAACCATGCCCCGGTGGGACATGCCCTACGGCAAGGCCGTCGCGTGGCTCCTGAACCACGACGCGTACCACGCGGCCCAGATCCGGAACATGGGCGTCCCGGGTCTCCGGGAGAAGCGATCGGTCTGAGCCGTCCCGGGCTCACATCCAGGTGAGCCCGCCGCCTTCTATGCCCACCACCACCGTGGAGACCGGGACGGTGCGGGACGCGGAGCCGGCCGCCTCCTGGACCAGTCGGGACAGGCCCCCGCAGCAGGGCACCTCCATGATCGCCACCGTCACGGAGGCGACCTGGGATTCGTCGATCAGGGCCCGGATCTTGTCCAGGTAGACCTCCCGGCCGTGGTCCAGCTTGGGGCACGCGATGACCAGGCGACGCCCGGCCAGCAAGGCCTGGTGGAAGGCTCCGCAGGCGAAGGCGGTGCAGTCCGCGGCGATCAGGAGGTCCGCGCCCCGGAAGTAGGGAGCCCGAGGATTCACCAGGTGGAGCTGGACGGGCCACTGTTCCAGGCGGGAGGCCAGGTTGCCCGCGGCCGCGCCTCCCGGCCTTCCGGCGGCGGGGGAGGCCGCCGGTCCCGCGGATCCGGAGACCGCGGAGAAGGACCGGGCCGCGGATCCCGGGCAGCCCCCGGACATCCCGTTGTCGATCCGGGGAGCCGCGAAGGGGGCGAGGACCGCGGGCCGAGCCGGGGGTTCCCGGCGGGCTGCCGCGGCGACCCGGGGCTCGGGGAACGAGGCGTCGCAGCCGCAGGAGGGAGCCGCGGGTTCCGGGACGGACAGTCCCCGCTCCTCCAGGTAGGTCCGGGCCTGGGCCAGCCAGGTGTCCTGGCCGTGGCTCCGCAGGTGGTCCAGGTGGGCGGCGACGGTGTTCATTCCCTTGGGCAGGATGTTCTCCAGGACCCGGCGCTCGTCGTACTCTTCGACCTCCCGCTCCACGGTCCGCAGGGCTCCCCGGGGGCACTCGCCGATGCAGGCCCCCAGACCGTCGCAGAGGCTTTCCCCCACGAGGCGGGCCTTCCCGTCGATGATGCGCAGGGCTCCCTCGTGGCAGCCCCCGGCGCACAGCCCGCAGCCGTCGCACTTCTCCTCGTCGATCTCGATCACCGCACGCTTCGCCACGATCGTCTCCTTATAAAAGGCAAACTGGAACTAAAATACCTCAATAAGATCGCCAGGAACCCCGTCCCGAGGATCCGGGGCATCCGCCTACAATTGTCCGGCCCTGCCCGGGCGCGCCCGTTCCCGGTTTGTCCCGGTGCCGCGGGTTCCGGCCGCACCTCGGGCTTCTTTCGGCGAGCCGCCCGTCCGGTTCCCGCCGCCGGCCCCGGACAAGAACCGGGGAACCCCGTCCCGCAGGATGTCCGCGATCGTCCTCCGGCCCAGGTACTCCACGAGGCCCTCGGCTTGGCGCGCCACCTCCCGGCCGAAGATGCAGGCCGAGGGGTCGCAGTGCTCGGGGCTGAAGGGGCAGAAGTCCCCGGTCAAGGGTCCGTCGACCGCCTCGATGGCCTCCCGGAAGGTGACGGAACCGGGATCCCGGGCCAGCCGGAACCCGCCGTGGGGCCCCTTGACGGACAGGACGAGCTCGGCCCGGACCAGGCGTTGCATTACCTTGGCCAGGTGGTTCTCGCTGGCCCCCATGGCCGCGGCCAGATCCTTGCCCAGGACCCGGCGGTCCGGTTCCGAGGCCAGGGCGGCCAGGGCGTGCACCGCGATCAAGGAGGCGTCCGAAAGATGGATGATACCGTTAACTGGCATTATGGTATCATAATGCCACAATTCCGGGATCGTGTCAATAGCCGTTTTTCAGGCTTGCCGGCCCCCGACGCAGCGGTCGTCGAGCCGAACCAGGTAGACCGCGGGCTCCTCGTAGGGATGGGCCGACCGGAGGGCCGCCAGGACCGGCTCCACGAGGCCGTCTGCGAGGACGAGCTCCACCCGGTCCTCGGGAACCTTCTCGTCCCGGCCGGGGACGCCGAGGAAGGGCGAGGACCCGGCCCCGGGGCGGAACCGTCCCTCCCCCCGGACCGTGAAGGCGCAGCGCTCGTACTCCCCGATCCGCCCCGCCCCGGCGGCGAAGAGGGCTTCCAGGACGGATTCCGTATGGTCCGGGGGGACGAAGAAGGTCAAGGAGTACATTAAATCCCGACTCCTTTCCGGACAAAGGGACGGAGCAGGCCCTCCTGGCCGTTCTCCTTGATCGAGTACAGGGCCGCCAGCTGTTCCCCGATCTCCCCCTCGGGCCAGCCCGACCGGGCGAACCAGACCACGTAGGCTTCCGGCAGGTCGATCAGCAGGGTTCCCGCGTACTTCCCGAAGGGCATCCGGGAGTTCGCGAGTCGAAGGAGGAAACCGGGATCGTCCAGCATGGGCCCCAGGGTACACCGGCGCCGGGGACGGGGTAAAGTCCAAGACCGGTCGGCGGCTCGTCCCTAGAGGGTTCCCTTGTAGGCTCCGCCGTCCACGGCGATCATGGACCCCGTGACGTAGGAGGCCGCCGGGGACAACAGGAAGGCGGCAACGTTCGCGAACTCTTCCGGGGTGGCCATGCGGCCCAGGGGGAAGTCCTTGGCCCGCTCGGCCAGCTCGGCCTCCATGGTGGTTCCCTTGGCCGCGGCGCTGGAGGCCACGAGCTTGGTGGCCCGTTCCGTGGACGTCCAGCCGGGGAGGATCGAGTTGAACCGTATCCCCTGTCCGCCCAGCTCGAGGGCAAGGGACTTGGTCAATCCCACCGTGGCGGCCCGGACCGAGTTCGAGAGGATCAGGTTGGCTATGGGCTGCTTCACCGACACGGAGGTCACCGTGAGCACGCTGGCCGCCTCGGAACGGCGGAGGTGGGGCAGGGCGGCCCGGATCAGGCGGACGGCGCTCAGGAAGCAGAGGTCCACGGCCCGACTCCAGGCGGCGTCGTCGAAGGATTCGAAGGCTCCCGGGGGCGGCCCCCCGGCGTTCACCAGCAGGAGATCGAGACCGCCCAAGAGGTCCGCGGCCCGGGCTACGACGGCCTCGGGAACGCCCGCCTCGGACAGGTCTCCGGGCACGCCCTCGGCGCCGATCTGGCGGGCCGCCCGGGCAAGCTTGTCCGGGTCCCGGCCGTTCACCACGACCCGGGCCCCCTCCGCCGTCAGGAGCCGGGCGGTCGCGAAGCCGAGTCCGCTGGAAGCCCCCGTCACGAGGGCGCGCAATCCCTTCACCTTAAGGTCCATGGCATCTCCTTGAATGGTATAGAAGATACAACCGGACCGGCCGGAAGGGAAGGAATCCCGCCGGGGTAAAAAAGGCCGCGGCCCCGACCGGGACCGCGGCCTTCCGAAGACGGGAGAGGTTACTTGGCCTTTTCGATGGAGAGGAGCTCGACCTCGAATACGAGGGGGGTGTTCGGGGGAATGACCCCGCCGGCACCCTCCGCCCCGTAGGCCAGGGAGGAGGGGATGAAGAGCTTGAACTTGCTGCCCACGGGCATGAGCTGGAGGGCTTCCACCCAGCCGGGAATGACTTCCTCCACCACGAATTCGGCCGGCTCGCCGCGCTCCACCGAGGAGTCGAAGGTCTTCCCGTCCGTGAAGGTGCCGGTGTAGTGGACCTTGACGGTGTCCGTGGCCTTGGGCTTCTCGCCGGTACCTTCGGTCAGCACCACGTACTGCAGGCCGCTCTCGGTGGTCTTGACCCCTTCCTTCTTGCCGTTTTCCGCCAGGAAGGTCTTTTCCTTCTCGGCGCTCTCGGCGTTTTTCTTCTCCTGGGCTTCCATGACCGCCGTCTGGATAAGCTCCTGGGCCTTTTCCATGTCGATCTCGGGCTTGTCCTTGTCCAGGACGTCCTTGATGCCCTTGAGGAAGGAGGAGTAGTCCAGGGCGACGTAGGCTTCCTTCAGGCTGTTCCCGATGGCGACCCCGAAGGCGTAGCTCACGTCCTTCTTGGAGGCCTTGGGCGCCTCCCCATCGGCGGGTTTGTCCTGGCCCTTGCAAGAAAGGAGGATCGACGAGGCGATAAGCGCGGCAAGAATTAGCTTCTTCATAACCTGTCCAATTTCGTGAGATGGGACGACCGGCGTCCGGGGCCTGAAGCAGGCCTTCCCGCTAAGATAGAGGGAAAACGGAAAAACGACAAGCCGCCCGTCCCAAGCTTCGTGACACTAGGATCGGCGATCCCTGCCGTCCTTCAGCCGGTCCGCAAGGCGGAGCGCGAGCGTAGCCGCCCCCAGGATGGCCAGGATGCAGACTCCCAGTCCCAGGTAGACCAGGACCGTCCAGCCCAGGGCCGAGAGGACGGCGCCCAGGATCCGGGATCCCGAGGCCCCCGGAGGGGTCTCCCGGAGGGTGAAGTGCACGGTACAGAAGGAATTGAGCTCGCTGAAGTCCCCCAGGGATACGCCCAGCTCCTGGATCTGTCCCTCGATTTCCAGGATCCGGGTCTCCAGGTCGATCCGGTCCGCCAGGGAGGCCCCGGAATCCCGCAGGCGGGCCAGCCCGTCCCGGGTTTTTTCCAGGGAGAGCCGCCGGGCTTCCAGGGCCCGGAAATCGGAGGTCCGGTCGGTCTTCACGACGTTGGCGGACCGTAGTTCCCCGATGGCCTTCAGGGTTTCCACGGTCGGGTCGAAGGCCTCCGGGATGACCCCCAGGGAAAGGGACAGGACCCGGGAGCCCGGAAGACCGTAGGAGTTCTCCCTCTGGACCAGGGCCTTGGCGCCGTCGATGGCCAGCTTGACCGCCGCGACGTCGGAATCCCAGTGTTCGGTCCTCGACTCGATCTGGGAGACCCTCTCGTACTTCTGCTCCACCACCTGGGCGCCCGAGGGAGCCTGGTCCACGGCGATCTTGGCGCTGGCGAAGTTCCTGCGCTCCTGGGGAGGGGAGTAGGACTGGGCCAGCTCCCCCGCCCCGAACCCGCCGAAGGGCACCGGCGCCGTCCGGTCCCGGGTCAGCTCCCAGGCGAGCCGGGCCGCGAACAGGGCGACGAACAGGGCCGCCGCGGCGGCCAGGATTCTCTTCCTCCGGTCCATGCTTCCTCCCTCCGATCCCGCTCAGCCCAGGGCCACGTCCAGGAGCATCATCAGGGCGAAGCCCCCCAGGGCTCCCAGGGTGGAGATGTCCGAGTTCCCCGATCCCTGGGACTCCGGGATGACCTCCTCCACGACCACGTAGATCATGGCTCCCGCCGCGAACGAAAGGGCGTAGGGCAGGAGGGGCTGGACGGCCACGACCAGGGCGGCTCCGAGGACGCCCGCCACGGGCTCCACGAGGCCCGAGGCCTGGCCGTACCAGAAGCTCTTGAACCGGCTCATGCCCTCCCGGCGGAGGGGGATGGAGACCGCGGCGCCCTCCGGAAAGTTCTGGAGCCCGATGCCCAAAGCCAAGGCCGCGGCTCCCGCCAGGCTGGCCCCCGGGATGCCCGCCGCCAGGGCGCCGAAGGCCACGCCTACGGCCAGGCCTTCCGGGATATTGTGCAGGGTGATGGCGAACACCAGGAGGATGGATCTCTGCCACGACGTCTTGGGGCCCTCGGCGTCCTCCATCTTCGCCTCGATGTGGAGGTGGGGCAGGATCTTGTCCACCAGTTTCAGGAACAGCCCCCCCGCGAGGAAGCCGACCACCGCGGGTATCCAGGGGACCATGCCCATGGTCTCGGCCATCTCGATGCCCGGGGCCAGGAGGGACCAGAAGGACGCGGCGGTCATGACCCCTCCGGCGAAGCCGAGCATGGCGTCCAGGACCTTCCGGTCGATCTTCTTGAAGAAGAAGACCATGCCGGCGCCCAGTGCGGTGACCGCCCAGGTGAAGAGGGTGGCCAGCAGGGCCTGGAGAGTGTGGGGCAGCCGGGTGAAACTCTCGAACATACAATCATCCTTTCCGGGCGTTCCGGGAGTTGTTCCGGGCGCCCGGGCGATTCGTCAGATGTAGATCGTGTCCGGGCGAAGCAGGTCCGCGGCCAGGCAGGAATGCACCGGGCAGACGAAGGCCAGGTCCCCGACCCGGAGGGATTCCGCAAGCTCCGGGGGCAGTCGGAGGATCCCGTGCTCCTGGGTCACCCCCCGGACCCGGGCTCCCTCCCGGAAGCCCGTCCACCGACCGTCCCGCATCTCGAACAGGGCCCCGTAGGAGACCTCCCCGTCCGGCAGGGTCTGGGATTGCTTGGAAAGGTGCACGGCCCCGCCGTAGACCACGGCCTCCCCGCGTCGGGGATAGACCCCGACGACGGGGCAGGCCACCGCCGCGGCGATGTCCCCCGCAGAGCAGGAACCCGTCACGAACTGTTGGAGGTCGTAGTACGCGAAGTTGCCGGGCCGGGCCTCGTCCAGGCCGGACCAGTCCTCCACCAGGCTCATGGAAGGGGTGTCCCCGAAGGAAGCCCGAAGGTCCGGCCAGCCCTCGGCGGCCAGGAAGGCCTCGGCGGAAAGGAGGGCGTCTCGTCCCTCCCGGTACAGCGCGGCGACGGCTTCCGGGCCCCGGACCTGGTAGGTCCGGGAGTCGTGGCTCAGGACCCCCGCCAGGCGGAGGCGCGGGGATTTCCGGACCGCCTCCGACATCGCCCGGAGGCCCGCCTCGTCCCCGGCCTCGATCCCGCAACGCCGGGATCCCGTGTCGATCTTGATCCAGAGATCCACGGGTCGGGAGAGCCCCGCGGAGAGGGCCCGAACCGTGTCCGGGTTGTCCGCCAGGAGGCCCAGGCGGATCCGGCCCGCCAGCTCGTCCATCTCCCGGATCTCCCGGAGGTTCGCCGGGAAGGCGATGGTCAGGTCGTCCCAGCCGTCGTCCGCGAAGAACCGGGCCATCCCCACGGAGGAGACCGTGCCGGTCCGGATTCCCAGGTCCCGGAACAGGCGGCCGACGACCCGGGACTGGTGGGTCTTTAGGTGGGGCCGGAGGGCGACCCCGTTCCGGTCCGCCCGTTCCTTCATCCGGAGCACGTTCCGCCGGACCTTGTCCGTGTCCACGACCAGGGTCGGCCGCTTGATCTCCTCGAACATCCAGTACCTCCGGTTCAGCAGTCCAGGCCGCCGGGCCGCGCGGCGGGATCGGGGACCACCGGGGCGGAGGGGGCCGCCGCGGTGGCCGAATCGCCGGCGGCGAGGGCCGCGATCAGCTCGTCCATCCGTCTCAGTTTCCGGGAGAGGTCCCGGGCCAGGTTCATGACCAGGAGGGCGAAGATCTTGGGGTCCAGGCAATAGATCTGGCGGACCGCCCGGTTCGAGATGGCGGCCACGCTCAGGGGACTCAGGGCGCGGACCGTGGCCGCCGAGGGCTGGACGTCCAGGAGCTCCATCTCCCCGAAGGTATCACCCTCCCCGAGTTCGGACAGGACCCGGACCCCCTTCACGATCTGGACGCGGCCGTCGAGGATGAAGTAGATGCTGTCGTTGGGATCCCCTTCCCGGAGGACGGCCTGGCCCTTCGAGTAGACCGACTGGATCAGGAGGGGGCGGATCCGCTCGACCTGCTCCGGGATCATCCCCCCGAAGAGGGAATACTTCTGGAGGGAGGCGGTGTCGATCACGGACGCCTCCTGACGGGCCCCCGGGAGGACTCCCGGGCCGGTCTCCGGTCAACCACGGTCATACCGGATTCAACATACCACGAGCCCCGGCGGGGCACAAGGCCACTCGTGGTACGAAGCTTGGGACGGATCCGGAACCTGCGCGAACGGCTTGCCCGTTCCCGCCCGGGTCGCTAGGATGGCCGCATGAAGCGCAAGGCCGGCTTTCCCGAAGACCTTCTGCTCGGACCTCCCGCGCGCCCGGACGGCGGAACCGCCTCCGGCTCGGATTCGGAGACCTCCGTCGGACCTGCGCCGGAGGAGGCCATCCTCCGGGCCTACCTGCGGGTCCTGGCCCTCAAGCGGCTCTACCGCCAGGGCTGGCTCAAGCGGGGCGTCCCGGAGGGGGCCTGCGAATCCGTGGCGGACCACAGCTTCGGCACCGCCGTGCTCGCCCTGTTCCTGGCGGGCCGGAAACCCTTCGAGGACGCGGACCCCGGGAAGACCTGCCGCATGGCCCTGGCCCACGAGCTCGGGGAGGTCTACGCCGGGGACATCACCCCCGTGGACGGGATCTCCAAGGAGGAGAAGTACGGGTTGGAACGGGAGTCCCTCCTCCGGGTCCTCGAGGGGCTTCCGGGCGCCGTGGAGATCCGGGACCTCTGGGAGGAATTCGAGGAAGGCGTCAGCCCCGAGGCCCGGCTCCTGCGCCGCCTGGACCGCCTGGAGATGGGCATCCAGGCCGCCGTCTACGCGTCCGAGGGGTTCCCCCGCATGGGGGAGTTCCTCGAGAGCGCCCGGAAGGCGGCGGGAGGGGGCTTGCCGGGGGATGTGCTGGAAAAGGCGGTGGAAGGTGGGCAGTGGCCGGTGGACAGAGGACGGAAATGAGGCGACCGCGCGGTCACCGGAAATCACCCTAGCGTTGACGCAGGCGGTCCGCTGCTGCTTCACTCCGTCCACTGTTCACAGTCCACCGTCCACTCTTCTCAGCTGATCCCTCAAATCCTCGGTTTCCTTGATCCAGAAGGCCCGGGTTCCCCAGTCCGGGAAGTGCCGGAGAAAACCTGAGTCCCCCCTCTGGCGGGCCTGCCAAGCCAGGTAATGAAGCATGCGGAGGAAGCGGAGGGGTTCTATCAGGGCGCCCTCCGTCGGGTCGAAGGGCCGGAATTCCTCGTACCCTTCCAGGATCAAGGCGAACTCCCTTGCGCACTCGTCCGAGGGGCCGGGGAGCAGAAGCCACAGGTCCTGGACCGCGGGACCCTGGACCATGTCGTCGAAGTCCATGAGCAGCAAGCCCTCCCCGGGGCGGTCCAGGATGTTGCCCCGGTGGAAGTCCCCGTGGATCCGGAGGAGCCGTGCTTCCGCGAGGAGGGGATCCAATATCTCCCGGGCTCTCTCGACGACTTCGCGGAATTCCGCGCGGCATTCCGGATGGGGGAAGCCCTCCCGCTCCAGTTCCCCGGCATGGGCCGACAGAAGCCCCGGGCGCAGGGCGGTCCTGTGCTCCGCGGAACGGAGGGCGCCGACGGAGTGGACGCGTCCGGCCAGGCGGCCCAGGCGCAGCCAATCCTCGTCCGTCTCCGCGTCGAAGAGCCTGCCTCCCCGACGGGGGAAGAGTGCGAAGGGATAGAGGACTTCCCCGCCGTCCGGCGTTTCCAGGGCCAGACCCGGCAGGGTATCCCCGTCCGTGTCGGGCAGGGGGACGGCGACGGGGATCTCCGCGGCGGCCAGTTCCGACAAAAAGGCGTGCTCCTCCCGTACGGCCTCCGGGCTCCATCGGCCCGGCCGGTAGAACTTGGCCACGAAGTCCCGGCCGTCCGAGGATCGCAGGCCATAGACCCGGTTGATGTAGCTGGGATAGGGCACCCAGATCCCCTCGAGGTCCAGGGCGAAGGCTTCCCGTACGGCCTCCATCGCGAGGTCGGGGGTCAGGACGTCGAAGGGGGCTGTCATGGATCCACTGTACGGCAGGGGGTACGTCCACCGCAAGACCGGCCGGGGGCCCGCCGGATACTCCGGCTTTACGACCGACGCCATGGACCCTATACTGGCCGGCGCGTATTGATTTCTGGAAACGGGGGCGTCGGATGAGGGTATTCGTCACGGGAGCGACCGGCTACATCGGATCCGCCTTAGCTCTGTCCCTGCGGAAGGCCGGGCACGAGGTCGCGGTCCTGGCCCGGAGCCGGGACCGGGGAGCCTTCCTGGAGGCCCGGGGGGCCCGGGTGATCCCGGGCGACCTGGGGGATCCGGCGTCCCTGGACCGGCTCTGCGAGGGGACCGAGGCGGGATTCCACCTGGCCGGCTGGGTGAAAGCCTCGGGGTCTCCGTCCGACTACGAGGAGGCCAACGTGGCCGGGGCCCGCCGGGTCTTCGAGGCCGCCGTCCGGGCGGGGGTCCGGCGGGTGGTCTTCACCTCCTCCGCGGGGGTCCTGGGCCCGGCCCTGGACGGAGATCCTGTCACGGAGGATTCGCCCCGGAGGATCGGCTTTTTGAACGACTACGAGCGGACCAAGGCGGAGGCGGAGACCCTGGTCCCGGGCTTCCTGGACCGGGGGCTCGAGATCGTCACGGTCAATCCCACCCGGGTCTTCGGATGTCCCGTCGGACCCGACCTGCCCCCGTACACGGCCATGATCGACCGGTACCTCCGGAGGAGGTTCCTGCTCCTCCCGGGGAACGGGCGGAGCGTGGGGAACTACGTCTTCCTGGACGACGTGGTCTCGGGGCACCGGGCGGCCCTGGAGCGGGGGAAGTCCGGACGGCGCTACCTCCTGGGCGGCCACGACCTGTCCTATCGGGACTTCTTCGCGGCCCTGGCCCGGGCCTCCGGGGTGGATCGCCGGCTTCCGACGGTCCCCGCCCCGGTCCTCTACGCCGCCGCGGGCCTGGCCGGGGCGGCAGCCCGCCTGACCGGGGGCCGCCCCCTCATCACGCCCGCCTGGGTCAAGCGCTTCCTCTACGACTGGCGGGTATCCTCGGCCCGGGCCGAGGAGGAGCTGGGGTACCGGATCACCCCCCTGGACGCAGCCCTGGACCGGACGGTCCGGGGGCTCCGGGAGCGCGGAGGATATTAAAGGAAGGATTCGGGCTGTCCTTCGCCTTCCCTCCCGGGGCCGTCCCTGGTATACTCGATCCCGAATCCCCGATCCCGACCCGAGGAAGGCCCCATGATCGACGCCCGACTGACCCGACTGGCCGAGATTCTCGTGAATTTCTCCGTGGCCGCGAAGCCCGGGGAGAAGGTCCTGATCCAGGCGACCAACGCGGAGGCGCCCTTCGTGACCGCCCTGGTGGACGCGGTCCACGGCGCCGGAGCCCTGCCCTTCGTCACCCTCCGGGACAAGACGGTGGACCGCGCCCTGGTCCGCCGATGCACCCCGGAGCAGATGGAGGCCCAGGCCCGGTACGAGGTGACCCGCATGAAGGAGATGGACTGCTTCATCGGATTCACCGCCAACCGCAATATCAGCGCCTGGTCCGACATCCCCCCGGACAAGCTGAAGCTCTACAACGACATCCTGAACCGGAAGGTGCACATGGAGTGCCGGGTGCCGGACACCCGCTGGGTGGTGCTGCGCTATCCGACCCCCGGGATGGCCCAGCTGGCGGGGATGAGCGAGGAGGCCTTCGAGGACTTCTACTTCTCCGTCTGCACCCTGGACTACGCGAAAATGTCCAAGGCCATGGATCCCCTGGTGGACCTGCTGGCCCGCACGGACCGGGTCCGCATCGTGGCCCCGGGCACCGACCTGTCCTTCTCGATCAAGGGCCTGCCGCCGGTCAAGTGCGACGGCAAGATGAACATCCCCGACGGGGAGGTCTACACCGCCCCGGTCAAGGATTCCGTGAACGGGGTCCTGGCCTACAACACCCCCAGCGAGCGGGACGGGTTCACCTTCGAGGACGTCCGGCTGGAGTTCAAGGACGGGAAGATCGTGAAGGCGACGGCCAACGACACAGACCGGATAAACGCCATCCTGGACACGGACCCCGGCGCCCGGTACGTGGGCGAGTTCGCCCTGGGGGTCAATCCCTACATCACCCGGGCCATGAAGGAGACCCTCTTCGACGAGAAGATCGCGGGCTCCATCCACTTCACACCCGGGAACAGCTACGACGACTGCTTCAACGGCAACCGGTCCGCGGTGCACTGGGACATGGTCCTGATCCAGACCCCCGAGCACGGGGGCGGTGAGATCTGGATGGACGGGCGCCTTGTCCGCAAGGACGGCCGCTTCGTGGTGCCCGAGCTGGAGGGCCTGAATCCGGAAAACCTGAAGTAGACGGAGGGGGCCGATGAAACTCGGGATCGGATTCGTCACGGGGCGCCGGGGGTTCCGGAACCTCCTGCGGACGTACATCAACAATTGGAACGAGCACGGCCTCGTGACGGACCGGTCCACGGAGCTCCGGCTCTTCGTGGCCTACGACCTTGCCTATTTCAATACCAGCGTCCGGGACTACAAGGGCCTGGATCCCGCCTTAGCCGCCCACCTCCAGGGGGTCGACTATTACGGCAGGACGCGGATCCGGGAGGAATCCCGGCTCCTCGTACGGGAGGGAGTGCTGGACGCCCGGGAGGCGGAGCTCCTCTTCGGGGAAGGGTACGGAAGGAAGCGCAACGCCGTGGTCTACGCCGCGGTCCGGAACCGGATGGACGCCCTCCTCTTTATCGACGACGACGAGTACCCCATGGCCGTGTCCGAGGAGGACGGCCTCGTTTCCTGGACGG
The DNA here is from genome assembly GCA_937873275.1 of uncultured Spirochaetota bacterium. Classification (GTDB taxonomy): domain Bacteria; phylum Spirochaetota; class Spirochaetia; order Treponematales; family UBA12059; genus JAAYUR01. The sequence continues at coordinate 17,656 of CALMRC010000130.1, read as the reverse complement.
GCCAGGGGGTCGCCAGCGCCCATCTGGAGAGCATCGGCCGGGCCGACCTGACCCACGGCCGCCACTGCGGGTACATCTCCCCCATACCCTTCGTCCGCTTCGACGGCACCCTGACGGAGGAGCTCTTCGGGGAGTTCGTGGAGGCCCTCTCCAACGACATCATCAGCTGGGAGAAGATCCGCCGCACGGTCCTGGGGAACCGTGGGATCACCTGGGCGGACCGCGGGGTGCTCCGGGACCGCCCGGTGGTGGAGGTGCCCGAGGAGGGGGGAATGAAGTTCATCTCCGGTGCCAACCTCTGCTTCAACCTGGCGCGGATCGAGCGGATCGCCCCCTTCTACAATCCCCCGGGCGCCCGGGGAGAGGACACCTTCCTGGCCACCTGCCTCTCGGACAACACCGTGCTGCGGGTGCCCTGCTACACCTTCCACGACGGTTTTCTGACCTACCAGAACCTCCTCCACGGGGTCCTGCCCCGGGAGCTCCAGCCCGTGCTGGCGGATTCCCGGCCGACGATCTCCCGGTTCGCCCGGGCCGCCGTGGGCTGGACCCGGTACAAGCCCCTGCTGACCTACATCACCCGGCGCGGGGACTTCGAGGCCACGGTCGAGTCCATGCGCGCGGCCTTCCGACGGGCCGTGCCCGCCCTCCGGGCCCACTTCGGCACTACCGAGTTCGACCGTATCGGGGCGGAACTGGACGCCTACGCCAAGAATGCGCCGAGGCACTTCGAATCCTTCGAGAGGACCAAGACGGCTTGGCGGAAGGCGGTGGTCTGGGCCCGGGCGAACCCCGCGACATGAGACCGGTCTCCCGAAGGCCTCTCCTTCCCGCGGTAATCGTCTTCGCCTGCGCGGCCGGGGCCGCGGCCTTCCTGGCCGCGGACATCCCCGTCGCCTGCCGGTCCCTGCTGGACGTTTTCACGGGCGCGGCCTCCCCGGGCTCCGCCGTCCCCGGCGCTCCCGCGGCGCCGGGAGCGCCGGTCCCGTACAGCGTCCACGCCGAGGGCCTCCGGGATCCCGCAGCCGCGGACCGTTCCCGGATGACCGCCGCCCGGGTCGTCCGGGTGGTGGACGGGGACACCGTGGTCGTCGAGATCCCCCGTCCGCCCGAGGGCCTCGGATCCCGGGAGAGGGTGCGCCTGATCGGGGTGGACGCTCCGGAATTGGGGCGCGGGAGCCGGCCCGCGGATGCCGGAGGACCCCAGTCCGCGGAGGCCGCCCGGGCTCTCCTGCAGGGCCGGGATGTCCTCCTGGCCTTCGACCGGGAGCTCCGGGACCGGTACGGCCGGGTCCTGGCCTACCTGTACGCCCCGGGGGCGGATTGCCTCAATCTCCGGCTGGTGGCCACCGGGGCGGCCCCGGCCCTGCTGAAGTATCCCTTCGCCTTCTCCTCCGCCTTCGCCGCGGCGGAGCGGGAAGCCCGGGCGGCCCGGCTCGGACTCTTCTCGGAATTGTACATTCCGTGAAAACTAGGTTAGAATATCATTTCCCATCGATTCAAATCGCGTGGGCAGAATAGGGAGGAGTACCTATGAAACGCATTATCGCAGTCGCGGCCATCCTGCTGGCCGCCGTTTCCTTCGCGGCCGCCCAAGGCTCCTTGAGCGTGTACACGACCCTGGAGGAGCCGCTGGCCAAGGCGATCCTGGAGAAGTTTGAGGCCGAGACCGGGATCAAGACGAGTTTCGTGCGCCTGTCCGGCGGCGAGGCCATCGCCCGGATGGAGGCGGAGGCCGCCAATCCCCAGGCGTCCATCTGGCTGGGCGGCGTCGGCCTGGACCACATCACCGCCAAGGACAAGGGTCTCACCACCCCCTACAAGTCCCGGTACGCCGGCAAGACCGCCGCGGAGTTCAAGGACAAGGACGGGTACTGGATCGGCCTGTACGTCGGCCCCCTCACCTTCGTGACCAACACCAAGCGCGCCGCCGAGCTGGGCCTCACCCCGCCGAAGAGCTGGGCGGACCTCCTGAAGCCCGAGTACAAGGGCCAGATCCGCATGGCCAACCCGAACACCTCCGGTACGGCCTACAACGTCATCACCACCCTCCGGTACGTCTACAAGGGCGACGAGGAGAAGGTCTTCGACTACATGAAGAAGCTGGACGCCAACATCGACCAGTACACCCGGTCCGGCTCCGCCCCCGGCAAGAGCGTCGCGATCGGCGAGATCCCCATCGCCATCGGCTACGCCCACGACCAGGTGAAGCTCAAGGTCGAGGGCGCCCCGGTCGTGATCAACGCCCCCTCCGAGGGAACCGGCTACGAGCTGGCCTCCATGTCCCTGATCAAGGGGGGCAAGGACGCGGTCAACGCCAAGAAACTCTACGACTGGGTGCTTTCCTCCAAGTCCGCCCAGGACCTCTTCGTGAAGTGGTACCTGGTCCTCGTGGCCACCGGAGCCCCCTCCCACCCGGACGCCCTGTCCATCAAGCAGATCAAGACCGTGAAGCAGGACCTGCTCTGGGACGGGAACAAGGACAACCGGGCCCGCCTCCTGAAGCGCTGGACCGACGAGATCGGATCCAAGCGGTAACACCCGCGTTCACCCGGAACCGGACCGCCCGTCCCCCGGGGACGGGCCTTCCGGTTTCCTTAGCGGCCGGCGGCCGCTCCCGGCCGCCGCGCCGAACCCGCCGGACGGGAGAGCCCGATGCCCAAACCTTCGACCCTCTATAGATATCTCGCGGCCCTGGCCGTGTTCGCGGCCGTGGACGGCTGGATCTTCCTGACCCTTCGGGGGACCCTCCGGACCACCGAAGCCCGGGACTCCGAGAGTCGCCTGACCCTCCTGGCCCGGAGCGCCCCCTCGGACCCGGAGAACCTGGATCCCTGGCTGGCCTCCGTGCCGGAGAGCCTTCCCGGCGGGGCGGCGGTCTACCTCGTGCCCACGGAGGATCCGGAGGTCTACGACGTCCGGACCGCCGACCCGGAGGCGGCCTCCCTCTGGGAATCCGTGTCCGGAGACGAGGACGCCGCCAAGGGACTGGAGTCGGCGTACTACTTCGAGAACTACGCCTCCACGGTCCGGCTGAACTACGGCGGCGGCCGGGTCCGCCTCTTCTACGCCCCGGTCCTGGACGAAAGCCAGTCCGAGCTCCTGGGGATCGCGGTCTTCCTGGCCCCCGAGGGCGGGGACCGTACCTTGGAGCGGCTCTTCGCCCTCTTCGCCGTCGGGGCCTTCGTCCTCTTCGCGGCCCTCACCGGGATCTCCCGGTTCACCCGGGACCCCACGGTGGGCTACGCGGTCCTGGTCCTGGCCGGCATCGCCGGGATCTTCATCGCCTATCCCCTGGCGGAGGCCCTCCGCTTGTCCTTCCTGAAGGAGGGGAGGTTCTCCCTGGAGATCTGGAGGGGGGTCCTCTCGGGTGCCCACCTCCAGGCACTCTGGGGCTCGGTCCGCCTGGGAATCTGGACAGCCTCGGTATCCACGGTCATCGGCTTCGTCTTCGCCTTCGCGATCCACCGGACCGGGATGGGGGGAAAGAAGTTCCTGTCCACGATCGCCCAGCTCCCGGTGATCTCCCCGCCCTTCTCCCTGACCCTCTCGGTGATCCTACTGGCCGGGAACAACGGCCTCATCACCCGGCAGCTTTTGGGCCTTTCGAACTTCTCCATCTACGGCCTTCCGGGGCTCGTGATCGTCCAGACCGTCGGGATGTTCCCCATCGCCTACCTGACCCTAGCGGGGGTCCTGCAGGCCATGGACTCCACGCTCGAGGAAGCGGCCCTGGACCTGAACGCGGGACGGTGGCGGGCCTTCCGGACCGTCACCCTTCCCCTGGCGGTCCCGGGCATCCTGTCCGCCTGGCTATTGGTCTTCACGAACTCCCTGGCGGACTTCGCGAACCCCCTTTTGTTGGCGGGAAACTACCGGGTCCTCTCGGTGGAGGCCTACATCCAGGTGACCGGCCGGAACGACCTGGGCGGAGGCGCAGCTCTGTCCCTCTTGTTGCTCCTTCCCACCCTGACGGCCTTCTTCCTCCAGAGGAACTGGGTGGCCAAGCGATCCTTCGTGACCGTGACGGGCAAGCCCAACGCCAAGCTCGTGGAGATCACCTCCCCCCGGGTGCGCCGGGCGCTGGCGGCCGGGGTGTGGATCTGCGTCGCCGCGATCCTGGGACTGTACGGGACCATCGTGGCGGGCTGCTTCGTGAAGAACTGGGGCATCGACTACTCCTTCACCCTGTCCAACATCTCGGAGGCCCTGACCCGGGGCCGGGACGCCATCCGGTCCACCGTGACCCTGGCCGCTGCGGCCACCCCCGTGGCGGGCATCCTGGCCATGGCGGCGGCCCTGGTCTTCGTGCGCAAGTCCTTCGCGGGCAAGCGGGTCCTGGAAGCCCTGATGATGACCCCCTTCGCCGTGCCGGGGACCCTCCTGGGCATCGCCTACATCCTGGCCTTCAACAAGGCTCCCCTGATCCTGGTCGGCACCGGGGCCATCATCGTGATCAACTACGTGATCCGGGAGCTTCCGGTCGGAATCGAGTCCGGGGTGGCCTCCCTGCGCCAGATCGACCCCTCGATCGAGGAGGCGGCCAAGGACCTCGGCGCCGACGAGGGCACCGTCTTCCGGACCATCGTCCTGCCCCTGGTGCGCCCGGCCTTCATCACCAGCATGTCCTACACCTTCGTGCGGTCCATGACCGCGGTCAGCGCGGTGATCTTCCTGATCTCCGCCCGCTGGTACCACATGACGGTGCTGATCTACAACTTCTCGGAGAACCTCCGGTTCGGGCTTGCCAGCGTGCTGGCCACGGTGCTCATCATCCTGGTCATGGGCGCCTTCGGACTCATGCGGCTCCTGGTGCGGGACACCGGAGCCCTCGAAAAGACCATCACCCGGTAGGGGAGGAAAGGATACGACATGGCCAAGCAGCCCGTAGCGGTGACCCTGGACGACGTTACCCGGGTGTACAAGAACGTGAAGGGACGGCCCGACGTGGTCGCCGTCCGCCAGGCCTCCTTCGAGGTTGCCCCGGGGGAGCTCGTGACCCTCCTGGGTCCCTCGGGATGCGGCAAGACCACGACCCTCCGCATGATCGCGGGCTTCGACCTGCCCACCTCCGGCCTCATCCGGATCGGCGGCGAGGACGTGACGAGCCTTCCCCCGAACAAGCGGGACACCGCCACGGTGTTCCAGAGCTACGGACTCTTTCCCCACATGACGGTGGCGGAGAACGTGGCCTACGGCCTCCGGGTCCGGAACGTGCCCAAGGCCGAGCAGGAGGAGCGGGTCCGCCGCGCCCTGGCCCTGACGGGCCTTTCGGACTACGCCGAGCGCTCCCCCGGCCGCCTCTCCGGCGGACAGCAGCAGCGGGTGGCCCTGTCCCGAAGCCTCGTGGTGGAGCCCGGGGTCCTGTTGCTGGACGAGCCTTTGTCCAACCTGGACGCCCTGTTGCGGGAGCAGATGCGGGTGGAGATCCGCCGCATCCAGAAATCCCTGGGCATCACCGCCGTGTACGTGACCCACGACCGGACCGAGGCCATGAGCCTCTCCGACCGGGTCATCGTCATGAAGGACGGCCGCATCCGGCAGATCGGCTCGCCCTCGGCGATCTACGAGGACCCGGATTCCGTCTTCGTGGCGGGTTTCGTGGGCAAGGTGGCCTTCTTCCCCGTGGCCGTGGAGGGCTTCGAGGGGGCCGAGTGCGTGTGCACCCTTCACGGCAAGAAAGTCCGGGCCGGCAAGCGCGCCTCGGGCGTGACCGCCGGCAAGCCCGCGGTTCTCATGGCCCGACCCGAGTCCCTGCTCCTGGGCGCCCCCGGAAAGGGAGTCGTGGACGGGTCCGTGCGGCAGAACGTCTACCTGGGCTCCAGCGTGGAGACCTTCGTGACCACCGAGTACGGGGAGCTCCTGGTGCAGGTGGACGATCCCGCGGGCAAGCGCATCCCCGCGGAGGGGGAGGCGGTGTCCATCTCCTTCCACGAGGCCCGGGTCCGGGTCCTGCCGCCGGAGACGGAATAAAATAATTCATGGGGACAGAGCTCGATGCAATCAAGACGAGCTCTGTCGCGCGTATTGGAAGCATGAGGAAGCCTAGAGAGTTGCGCGAAGGCGCCCGCTACCATGTAACGGCGCGGGCGAATCGGAAAGAGATGATCTTCGACCCGGGAGCAATTAAGGACCTTTTCCTTTCGGTCGTGAAACGGGCAAAAAGAAAATATGCTTTCGGGATAGAGAATTTCTGTATCATGGGAAACCATTTCCATCTCGTGATCGTGCCGGGGAAGGGCGTTAGCCTGTCCGCGGTCATGCAGTGGATCCTGAGCGTCTTCGCGATGGCCTACAATCGGATATTCGGTTATTCGGGCCATGTCTGGGGAGAGAGGTTCTTCTCCCGGATACTTTCGGGATTCCGGGATCTGCTCGCGGTATTCGCATACATCGACGACAACCCGGTACGGGCGAACCTTGTCGAGGATCGTCGCGCTTGGATGTTCGGGGGATTATGGCATAGTCGTACAGGTTGCCGCGACCTCGTGGAGGATGCTCCCCCGTGGACGCTCCTCTCCTTCCCGGAACGAAGTCGACTCCTTCTGACGAGCTGAAACACCAGAAAAGCCTACCTGTCGGAATGTACCGCGATCCCCGGATCCTTCACCACGTAGCCGTAGGATGAGATCTCCTCGGTCCGAGCCACGATGTCCCGTTCCGTGTGGGAGGACAGGAAGACGACGGGCACGTCCCGGACCTCCAGTATGGCCTGGGCGGCCCGGATTCCGTCCATCCGGCCCGGACCCAGGTCAATATCCATCAGAACCAGGTCGACGGGCGGGGAGGCGGTCCGGACGGCCTCCATGGCCGCCTCCCCGTCGCCGGTGACGATCACCGAGTAGCCCTCCGCCTCCAGCTGCTCCGCCTCCAGTATCGCGATGAGCGCCTCGTCCTCGACGAGAAGCAGGGTAGTCTTGTTCGGGGAGTCGGCCATGCTGTCCTCGATCGCCGCCGGCGGAGCGGCGGCACCGGATCGGTTGATGCGTATATAGTAGGACAGAATATCGATTTTTGCAACGGAAAATCTCCATTTTGTTAAACCTACAGTCGCCCCGGGAACATTCCGTTCCCCGGTTTTCCCCTTGACGAAGGACGCGGATCGTGTGCATTTTTTACATTCGATTCGGGAGGCCGTATATGGTTCGAAGGTTGCTCGCGGGAGCCCTGTCCCTGCTCCTCCTCTCGACCGCGGGGGCCCAGGCGGGCCCCGGAGCGCGAATCCGGATCCGGATCTCCGTGGAAAACCCCCCGACTCACTTCCAGGCCCAGGTGGCCCGGACCTTCGCGGACCGCGTGGCCGCCCGGTTGGGGGACCGGGTCTCCGTGGAGTTCTACGACGGGGCGCGGCTCTTCCGGGACACCGACGTAATCGGGGCCGTGTCGCGGGGGGCGGTCGAGATCGCCCTGCCCGGCATTTGGCAGTTCGACCGCATGGTGCCGGACACCGCCGCCCTGATGCTTCCCTCGGCCTATGGACTCTCCATCGAACAGGCCCGACGCCTGGCCGACGGTCCCCTCGGGGCGGCCTTGAACGCCCGGATCGAAGCGGGGACCCGCGGGAAGGTCCTGGGACGCTGGTTGGATTTGGGGCATGCCCACCTGTTCAGCCTGGACCGACGCCTCCGGGGGATCGACGATTTCCGGGGCAAGCGGGTACGGGTCGCCGGGGGACGGGGGAACGAGGAGCGGATCCGGACCCTCGGGGCCGTGCCGGTCTCCATCCCCTCTCCGGACCTGGACTCCTACCTGCGGCGCCGCCTGGTGGACGGCATCCTGACCACCTACGAGACCGTGGACAGCGCGGGGATGGACTCCGCCGGGATCGCCGCGGTCTACGAGGACGCCGAGTACTATCCTTTCTACGTCCCCATCGCGGGCGAGGCCTTCTGGAACGGACTTGATCCGGACATCCGCCGGGAGATACAGGCCGCCTGGGAGGACCTCCTTCCCGCCGCCCGGGAGACGGCGCTGCGGGCCCAGGAGGCGGCCAAAGCCCGACTGGCGGGCCGGGGTCTGCGGATCCGGGTTCCCTCCAAGGCCGAGCGCGCGGCGGTCCGGGACTCCCTGCTCCGGACCGAGGAGGATGCGGCCCGACGCCTGGGGGTTTCCGGTGAAATCCTGGCGCTCCTGCGGGAGGAGACCCGGGGAGCCGGGCCGTGAGCCGGAAGCCCCTCCGCGACGGCCGGTCCGAGTTTCCGGGCTTCCTCGTGGTCCTGGGGACCGTCCTGGCCCTGATCGTCTTCTCCGCCCAGGACCTGGTGGAGGACCGGGACCTCATCCTGAGCGCCGCGAAGGACAACCTGACCTTCGACGCGAACCTCCTGGCACGGACCCTGGAAGGGGTCTTCCGTACCGCGGACCATCTCCTGGATGGGGCCGCCCGGGATCTTGAGGCCGGACGTATCGCCGAACCCGCCTCGACCCTGGCGGATCTGGCGGCCCGTATTCCCGAGGCGGAGAACGTCTACCTCCTGGACGCCCGGGGAGCCGTCGCCGCCAGCGCCTACCGAAGGGACGATCCCGTCCTGACCCTCCGGGGACCCGCCCTGGCGGACCGGCCCCTGTCCCGATCGAGCGGCGTCGAGACCGCGGACGCCCCCGCCGAGGGCGGCGAGGTCGTCGTCGTCCTGCGCCCGGCCCCGGACGGGCGGGGCGGCCGGCTCCACTTCGCCGTCCTCTTTTCCTCCGGCCTCTTGGACGAGCAGCTGGGCCTCGTCCGGGCGGCGGGCACCACCGAGGTCGCCCTGGTCGACCCCCGGGGCGAGGCGATCTACCGCAAGACCTGGGGCGGTTCTCGGGACGGCGCCCGGCCGAAAGCGGCGCTGAGCGCCGAGGCCGCGTTCCGGCTGGAACCCCTGAAGGTCCGGGTCCTGCGGAACCGGGACGAGATCCTGGGGGAGTGGCGGGAACGGGCCTACCTGCAGGCCTTCCTGGGCGCGGCCTTCACGGGCATCGCCCTGGCCCTGGCCCTGTACGGCCGGAAGGCCGCGAGGCGGGCCCGGGAGGCCTCGGAACTCCAGAGGGAACTGGAGATCAAGGACACCTTGTTCCGGGAGATGAACCACCGGATCAAGAACAACCTGGCCATCGTGTCCGGCATCCTTTCCCTCGGGGAGACCCGGGCCGGGGCGGATCCCGCCTCGGCGGGCCGGACCCTCCGGGACTGCGCCGACCGGGTCCGCTCCATGTCCCTCCTGCACAAGCAGCTGTACCAGCGATCCCCGCACGGCTCCGCGGACGTGTGCCCCTACCTCGGATCCCTGCTGGAGGCGATCGGAAGGACCTACGATCCCGAGGGGCGGATTGCTCGGGTCCTGGACTGCGAGCCGGACATATCCCTGCCGATGGACACGGCCTTCCCCCTGGCCCTCCTGGTGAACGAGCTGGTCACCAACGCCTACAAATACGCCTTTCCGGAAGGCCGGACCGGGACCCTCCGGGTGGGAGCCTCCCGGGCGCCCGGAGGCGGCTACATCCTGACCGTGTCCGACGACGGTGCCGGCGTTCCGGACACCCTCGACACCGGCGGCTTCGGCACCCGCATGGCCCAGTCCCTGGCCGCCCAGATCGGGGGAACGCTCACCGTCACGACCGGCGAACGCGGCGGCGTGACCTGGACCCTGCTCCTTCCCTGACGGCCGCTACGGCCCGGCCGAAAGGGATCCGGACCGCGCGGCCTGCGCCGCCTCGCACAGGTCGACCAGCTCCTCGTCGGAGGGGGGCTTCGAATAGATCCCCAGGGGCCTCGTCGATCGGGTCTCGGCCTCGTTCACCAGGTGGATGTTGCCGCTGAGGTAGGCGATCGGCACGTCGGAGAAGGACCGGATGTCGAGGGCCGCGTCGATCCCGGTCCGGGGACCGTCCAGCAGGATGTCCAGGAGGACGAGGTCCGGCGCCCCGGTCCGGACCGCCTCCACCGCATCGTCGGCGCTCGCCACGACGTCCAACACGCGATGACCGTACAGCTCGAGCCGGTCCTTGAGGGCATAGCCGATGATGAACTCGTCCTCCACGACGAGGATCCGCAGAGGGCTCACGGACATCCCTTCCCCGGGAACTGGACGGTGACCCGGGTGCCCTCCTCCCGGGCGATCTCGAGGCTTCCGTCCAACTGTTTCACGAGCAGGTCGACGATGGTCAGTCCCAGGGAGGCCCGGGGCGGGTTCCGGTGCTCCTCCGCGATGCCGACCCCGTCGTCGGCCACGGTGAGCTCCCGGCGGGCATTCGGGAGCAGGGACACGCGGATGTCGATCCGGCCCCGCCGTTCGCCCGGGAACGCGTGCCGAAGGGCGTTGGTGATGAGCTCGTGCAGGATCAGGGCAAGCGGTACGGACTCGTTGACGCTCAGCAGGATCTCGTCGGCCCGGGTCGCCAGGGTCACCCGATCCCCCGCCCCGAAGGAGCCCAGGAGCCGGAGACCCAGAGACTCGATGTAGCCGGCCAGGTCGACGCACGCGAAGTCCTTGGAGGCGTAGATCGCGTCGTGCACGGCCGCCATGGTCTTGATCCGGTCCCGGCTGGCCTTGAAGGCCTCCAGGGCCTCGTCGGGGGTCCGGAGCCGAAGGGCCTGCAGGTCGAGGAGGCTCGAGATGACGTTCAGGTTGTTCTTCACCCGGTGGTGCACCTCGGCCAGGAGAGCGTCCTTCTCGGCCAGGCTTCTCTGCAAGTCCTGTTCGACGGCCTTTCGCTCCGTGATGTCCTGCACGAAGCCTGAAAGGCTCGCCGGCCGGCCCCGCTCGTCCCGGACCAGCTCCCCCGCCTCGGCCCAGACCGTGCGGATCCGGCCGTCCGGCTTTATGATCCGGTACTCGACCGGGATGGGGGCGCCCTTCCGCGCGACCGATTCGTTGGAGGCCTCGACCTTTTCCCGGTCGTCCGGATGGATGGCCCGGGCGATGACGTCCGGCAGGGATCCGGTGAAACCGGATCGGTCGATGCCGAAGATGTTGTACATCTCGTCGGACCATTCGAGGCGGTCCGCCTTGATGTCCCAGGTCCAGCTCCCGATGCGGGAGTAGTGCTGGGCCTTCTCCAGCTTTTCCTTGGCCCGGCGGATCTCGGCCGTCCTCAAGGCCACCGTCCGGTGCAGGACGAAAACCCAAAGAAGGGAGGCGACGCCCAAGAGCAGGGCGGCGACCGCGGCGACCGCGGCGGCGAGGGTGAGCCGTTGTAGCCTCTCCGCCTTGTAGGTCTGGGCTACGTACACGAAGGATTCCGCCTTCCGGGGGTGGTCCACGATCCCCAGGCGCAGGAGGTGGTCGTACATGGCCTGCCAGCGTCCGGGATTGACGTGGCCCGGCTCCACCACCGGGTACTCCATGAGCTTGGGAACCTCCCGGGCCTGGAACCGGTTGTAGGACGCGACATCTCCGCGGAAGGACGTGTTCGGCAAGTCCCGGGCGATTATCTCGGCGATCTCCCGGGGGTGCTCCAGGGCGTAGACCCAGCCCTTGATCGAGGCTCGAACGAAGGCGTCGACCGTCGCCCTCCGCTTGCCTAGGAAGGCGGAGGTCGTGAAGACCGAGTCGCCGTAGAAGTTGATCCCGAACTGGGCCGGAGTGAGGTACCGGTACCGGATACCGGCTTGTTCCAGGGCGAAGGGAAACGTGATCACGTAGCCGGGCAATGCCCCGGCCCGTCCCGAGGTCATGTCCTCGAATCCGGCCTCGAGGGGGATGGACGCGAGGCCCTCGATGCGGATTCCCTCCTCCCGGAAGGCTGCCTGGAACTCGATGTCGATGAGGTCGTTCGGAAGGCGGGCCAGGGTGAGTCGTGCGAGATCGGCGAGGGACTCCAGGGGGGTGCTTTCCAGGGCGAAGTAGGCGGCGCCGCTCTTCTGGAAGAAGGAGGAGACGATCACGAGGGGATCGCCCCGGTCGATGCCCACCAGGACGTCCGCCGCCCCGATGCCGAAATCGGCCCGTCCCTCGGACACCTCCCGGACCGCCTGAAGGATCTCGCCGTTCCGGATCGAAGGTCGGATTTCGACGGAAAGCCCCTCCTCCTCGTAATAGCCCATCCAGTCCGCCGCGTAATACCCCGCGAACTGGAACTGGTGGTCCCAGCGAAGCTGGAGAGAGACCCGGACCGGCTCGGCGGCCCGGGCGATGGCCAGCGCCGCGGCCAGGAGCGCGGCCGCGAGGAACGGGCGCCTCACGGGGAAGCCTCCCGGCGGACGGGAACGTCCAGGGTGAATCGGGCTCCTTTCGATCCTGCGCCGATCGTGAGGGTTCCGCCGAGCTGGCCGGCAAGACCCCGCACCAGGCCGAGCCCCATGGCGCCGCCCTCCGGCGCCTTGCCGGAGTCCTCGGGCAGTCCGATCCCGTCGTCCCGGACCTCGAGGCGGACCCCGCCGTCCGCGTCGCGGAGGGAAAGGAGGATGGTGCCGCGGCGGTTCCCCGGGAAGGCGTGCTTGACGGCGTTCGTCACCAGCTCGTTGACGACCAACCCGATCGGGGCAGCCTCCTTGGCCGAAAGGACGACCGGATCCAGGTCCGTCTCCAGGGTGACGTTCCCGGCCAGGGCGACGACGGAGGACGCGACGCGGACGCAGTACTCGTCAACCCGGATCGAGGCGGGGCTGCCGGAGGAATACAGCAGGGAGTAGAGCTCCGCGACGGAGCGCACCCGGGAGTCGAGTGTGGAGAGGGCCTCCCGGGCCTCCCGGCCGGGCGAGGACGCCGCGGCCAGGTCGATCATGGCCGAGATCATGTTGAAGCTGTTCTTGGCCCGATGTTGAAGCTCGCGCATCAGGTGCTCGTTCGCCCCGAGAGCCTCCCGCAGGGCCGATTCCGCGCGCCGGCGCTCCGACAGTTCCGTCTCAAGCCGTCCGTTGGCGTCGGAGAGCTCGGACGTGCGCGTCCGGATCCGCTCCTCCATGAGGTCCCGGTCCCGGCGCAGGACGGCGGACATCGCGTTGAAGGCCGTCGCCATCCCGCCCAGCTCCCGGCTTCGAGGCACGGGGATCGTCTCCCCCAGGTGGTGATCGTCCGCGGAGATCTCGAGGGCCTTCGCCCGGATCGACGCCAGGGGCCGGAAGAACAGCCGGTCCGAAAGCTCGTGCTGGAGGACGAGCAGGGAGGCGAGGACGGCCAGCATCACCCCGGATACCAAAGCCGCGAAGCGGTCCGCCGTGCGGTACGCCTGGGTGACGGGGATCCGTATGGAGACGACCGAAACCGTCGTACCGAGCTCGGGGCCTCGGCGGAAACCGCGCTTCGTCCCGTAAACCCGCAGGAGGTCCGCCGGCGCATCCGAGGGGTCTCCGTGACAGCGGAGGCACGACTCCTCCAGAATCTCTCCCCGGCGCAGGAAGACGAAGTAGGATTCCCCGCCCACCTTCCGCACCGTCGAACGGGATTCGAGCTCGGGATCGCCGTTCAGCTCCCTCAGGAAGGCCCGCTCCGGCTCGTCCGCCTCGTTCCCCGGGTTTCGGGCGTTGACCACGGCGTCCTTGTAGTAATAATCGATGGGATTGAAGCCGTGGAAGTACTCGTCCAGGCGCCGTACCGCATAGGAGGAGGACATCCAGCTCGGATCGAAATACCCTTCGGGGCGGAACGGGTCGGTCAGCTCGAAGAGCCGGGGCTTCAATTCCTTGGAATAATAGGCATGCACGGCCAGCGCCTTATCCAGGAGGATTTGGGCCTTGGCCTGGGCCTCCTCGGCCGCCTGCCGGCGCATCGTGAAGCTGATCACGAAAGCCAGGACCCCCGCGGCCGCCAGGAACGCTGTTCCCAAGAGCGCGTTGAGGAGCAAGCGGCTCGTGCCCGGACCCTGGCTGCGTCGTACCACCGAGACGCTCCTTACACTTCGAGCAAGGGAATTCAACTGAAGGGGATATTTTAGAGAAACTATAGGATATCCCTCCGGGCCTGTCAAATTTCCCCGATTCGGGGGGTCCGCGCGTCTCCGGGACGTTCCCGAGGGTCTCCGAGGCTCTCCCGAGGATCTCGGAGGCTCTCCCGAGAGTCTCCGGGACATTCCTTAGAGTCTCCGAGGCTCTCCCGAGGATCCCGGAGGCTCTCCCGAGGATCCCGGAGGCTCTCCCGAGGGTCTCCGGGGCTCTCCCGAGGATCTCCGGGGCTCTCCCGAGGGTCCCGGAGGCTCTCCCGAGGGTCCCGGAGGCTCTCCCGAGGGTCGTCGAGACACTCCGGAGTATCGTCGAGACACTCCCGAGGGTGGGGGATGCGCTTTTTGATGCGGAGGGGACCGTGCGGCCGCGGATGCCGTTTCCCTGAGTATATTTGTTCTCGGAGGTACCTCCATGAACGACGCCATCCTGAGCGCCCCGCCCGCGGGCAATGAACCCGTCCGTTCCTACGCCCCCGGCACGCCCGAGCGGGCGGCCCTCAAGGCGGAGCTCGAGTCCCTGCTTTCCGAGAGCTTCGACATACCCCTGATCATCGGCGGCCGGGAGCTGCGCACGGGGCGCACGGCCCCCCTCGCGCAGCCCCACGACCACGGCCGCCCGCTCGGGCGCTTCCACCTGGCCGGCGGGACGGAGGCGGCCCTGGCCATCGACGCGGCCCTTGCGGCCAAGCCCGCCTGGGAGGCCCTGCCCTGGGAGGAGCGGGCGGCCGTCTTCCGCCGCGCCGCGGCCCTGGTCGCCGGCAAGTACCGCTACCGCCTCCTGGCCGCGACCATGCTGGGCCAGTCCAAGACCGTCCACCAGGCCGAGATCGACGCGGTCTGCGAGACCGCGGATTTCCTCCGGATCAATCCCCGCTTCATGGAGGAGCTCTACTCCATCCAGCCGCGGAGCTCGGATTCGGAGTGGAACCGCGTCCGCTACCGCCCCCTGGAAGGGTTCGTCTACGCCGTCTCGCCCTTCAACTTCACCTCGATCGCCGCGAACCTCGCGACCGCCCCCGCCATGATGGGCAACGTCGTGGTCTGGAAGCCGGCTTCCACCTCCGTCCTCTCGAACTGGATCCTGGCGCGGATCTACGAGGAGGCCGGCCTCCCGCCCGGGGTCATCAACTTCCTTCCCGGGAGCGGCGCCGCCGTATCGGCGGTGGCCCTTGCCCATCCTTCCTTCGCCGGCCTCCACTTCACCGGCTCGACGGCTGTCTTCAACGGGCTCTGGAAACAAGCGGCCGCCAACCTGGGTTCCTACCGCTCCTATCCCCGCCTGGTGGGGGAGACGGGGGGCAAGGATTTCGTCTTCCTCGATCCCTCGGCCGATCCGGACGCCGCCGTTGCGGCCCTGGTCCGGGGCGCGTACGAGTACCAGGGCCAGAAGTGCTCCGCGGCCTCGCGGCTCTACGTGCCCGCCTCCCTGGGGAGGGTTTTCCTCGACCGCCTGGCCGAGGCCGTGCGCTCGATCCCCGTGGGCCCCCCGACGGACTTCCGCGCCTTTATGTGCGCCGTCATCGACGAGGCCTCCTACCGGAACATCCTGCCCTACCTCGAGCGCGCCTGCTCGAGGGGCCAGGCGCGCTGCGAGCTCGAGCTCCTGGCGGGGGGGCACGGGAGGGCCGAGGAGGGCTGGTTCATCGAGCCCACCCTCCTCCTGGCCGAGTCCCCGGACTACGAGACCCTGAGGGAGGAGCTCTTCGGGCCGGTCCTTTCCGCCTACGTCTACGACGACCGGGACATGGAGGCGGCCTACCGCCTCGTGGACGGCACCTCGCCCTACGCCCTGACCGGCGCCGTCTTCGCCCGGGACCGGCGGGCCATCCTGGCCGGCCTCGAGGGCCTGAAGAACGCCGCGGGAAACCTCTACGTCAACGACAAACCCACCGGCGCGATCGTCGGCAGCCAGCCCTTCGGCGGCATGCGGGCCTCGGGCACCAACGACAAGGCCGGATCCATCCTCAACCTGATCCGCTGGACGAGCGCCGGGTCGGTCAAGGAGAACTTCGATCCGCCCGTCGACTGGCGCTACCCCTACATGTCCGAAGAGTAGGAGCGCGCACGAGGCCTCAGGGGAATATCCGTATGCCCCGGGTCGTCACCATCTCCGCGAATCCGGATCGATTTTACATGTGCCGCCCGAATTGATGCTGATTTCGCTCTTCATGATTCAAGGTATTCATCTCCGTATAACGGCGAGCATCGCTTCGAAGACTCGTTTCAGTTCGGGAATATGTTTTTACAGACCGTAAAGACGGCTTCCGCGTCGAGGTCGAAGTACTGATGGCTGAGAACGTCTCGCATCCCCTTGACCCCTTTCCAGTCAACGGAAGGATATCGTGACAAGAGGCCGCCATCCGTGATCTTGTCGAGGTGCTTGCAGCTTTCGCCGAGCGCGATCAGCATCATGCAGATGGCGTCAAGCCTATCTAACCCTTCATCGCTCGAGACAAAATCATTCGCACAGGCGATGCCCGCGAACCGGCGTTCGATCCTGCCGATGGCTTCGAGGTTCTGCTTCAGGATGTTCCTGATCAGTTCGGGTTCAGGCATAAACGGCCTCGCTCCGGATTCGCTCCTTGAGGTACTCGTTCATGGACTCCCGCAGGTTGACGATGTCGACGGGCCGGTCCAGCTCCCGGCTCAGTGTTTCTTTGATGTGGACGAGAAAAAATAAGTCGGGTTCCCGCAGTTCCACGACGATATCGACATCGCTGGAATCCACGGCCTCATCCCGGGCGATGGATCCGAATATCCCGATCCGCGTGACACCGTATTCCCGTTCGAAACCGGCCTTGTGCCGGTGGAGGCTGGCTAACACCGTATCCCGGCTTACAGCTTTCATGCCCGGACTCCTCCTCATCCCATCCTTGCTTATAGTATACCCGAAATCCCGGTTCTCGTTAGAGGGGAATACGGAAGCTCCGTGGATCGCCTTCTGGCTTGCAACGAAGCCCTGCGGCTTTGTCGAGTCTTGTGGCTATAACCTACAAGGGGGTAGGCCGAGACCCCGCAGACGCGCAAGCGTCGAGGAGGCTCGGCCTCAGGGGGAGCCGCGCCTGAGAACCCCGACTCCGGCGCGACATAAAACCGTGACCGCAGCCTATCCTTTCTATTGCGCTGGAGTCGGGCGCACCCGCGGTTATAGGCGGGAAGCGCCGCTTCACCCCCAGCAACGCGCGGGTGCGGAGGGAACCCACGGCTCGCGGTTCCGCAGGCGAAGCCGAGGACGTAGCGAGCCGTGGGTTCCCGCAGCAGGCCCCGCGTCGATCGGGGATATTGGCGCTTCCCGCGTACCCTCGCGGGTGCTCCCCCTACTTCTCGGTATCCGTCATCCCCGCGATGAACTGCTTCTGCATGACCACCACGACCAGGGCCGGCGGGATCAGGGCCAGCATGGTGGTGGCCATGACGATCTGCCACTCGATGAGGACGTCCGCGCCCTGGATCATCCGGTTGATGCCGATGAGGAGGGTGTAGTACTCCTGCTTGGTCGTGATCAGGAGGGGCCAGAGGTACTGGTTCCAGCCGTAGATGAACTGGATGACGAACATGGCCGCGATGGGGGTCCGGGTCATGGGCACCAGGATGCGGCGGAAGAACTGCATGGCGTGGGCCCCGTCGATCTGGGAGGCCTCCGCGATCTCCCGGGGGACCGAGAGGAAGAACTGCCGGAACAGGAACACCGCGGTGGCGGACACGATCATCGGAAGGATGAGACCGGCGTAGGTGTTCATGAGGCCCAGGTCCGAGATGACCTTGTAGGTGGGCATGATGCGGACTTCCACCGGAAGCA
>CALMRC010000129.1 GCA_937873275.1 uncultured Spirochaetota bacterium | reverse complement strand
TCGATGTTCTATTCCGTCACGGGCGCGTTCTATCCTCAGTTCCTAGAAAAACTCCTTCCGAAACCACTCCAGGATGCGGCCCGCGAGGCCGGAACCCGGGCGCTCCGCCACGGGCCGGGCCTCCGGGGTCCGGGGGCCGGCTCGTTCGGCGCCGGCCAGGACCAGGCCCACCGCGGTGGAGTACAGGGGACTCCGGTACTCCTCCACCAGGCCCCCGACGGTGAAGGGGGAGCCGACCCGGGCGGGCAGGCCGAACACGGAGGTGGCCAACTCCGCCGCCCCGGGCATCAGGGCGCCCCCGCCGGTCAGGACCACCCCGCCCTTCACGTAGCGGGAGTATCCCATCTGTTCCACCCGGTCCCGGGCGATCCCGAAGATCTCCTCCATCCGGGGTTGGAGAATGGAGGAAATCCGCTGCCGGGAAACCTCCTGGGGAGGCCGCCCGCCGACTCCCGGGACGATGACGGTCTCCTCGGGGTCGACCAGGGGAAGGTAGCAGCATCCCGACTGGCGCTTGATCCTCTCCGCGGCGTCCATCGGAATGTTCAGCATGATGGACAGGTCGTTGGTGACCTGGATGCCGCCGGCGGGCACGACGCTGGTGTAATACGGGGCACCCTCGCTGTAGACCAGGACGTCCGTGGTGCCGCCTCCCAGGTCCAACAGGAGGCAGCCGAGCTCCCTCTCGTCCTGGGACAGGACGGCCTTCGCCGCCGCCAGGCTCTGAAGGATGAGACCCTCGGCCTTGAAGCCCGCCCGGTTCACGCAGCGCACCAGGTTCTGGGCGGTGGTCACGGAACCGGTGATGATGTGGACCTCCGCCTCCAGCCGGACGCCGATCATGTCCAGGGGATTCCGGATGCCCTTCTGGTCATCCACGATGTAGGTCTGGGGGACCACGTGGAGGATCTCCCGGTCCATGGGGATGACCACCGCCCGGGCCGCTTCCAGGACACGGTCCACGTCCGCCTGGGTAATCTCCCGTCCCTTGCCGGTGACGGCGACGACGCCCCGGGAGTTGATCCCCTCCACGTTGGCCCCGGCCACGCCCACCCAGCACTCGCGGACTTCCCGGCCCGACATCAGCTCCGCGGCCTCCACGGCCTGGGCCACGGACTTGAGGGTCGCCTCGATGTTCACCACCACGCCTCGGCGCAACCCCGTGGACGGGGCGGTCCCGACGCCGGTGATCTCGAGGGCTCCGGTCTCCGTATATTCCCCGATGACGGCACAGGTTTTCGACGTGCCGATATCGAGTCCGACGATCAGGTTCTCAGCCAGAAATTCCCTCCTTGACGCGGTACACCACCGTTCCCGTCCGAAAATCGAGTTCCGAGATGGCCGGCGAAAGACCTTGCTTCTCCACGACGTCGAGAACGAGGATAATAGAGCGCAGCAATTCTTCGTTCAATACCGCGGGCGTCCGCACCGGGATGCGGTACTGCAGGGGGTACAGGAGCAGTTCCAGGTCCCCGTAGGGCTTGCGAACCAGGCGGATCTCCGAGAAGGCGGACAGGAGGCCCGGATCGGCCTTGCGCAGGGCTTCCAGGGACTGGAGGACCGGGAGGAGGGAATCCGGCAGGCGGACCCCGAACCGGAATCCCTCGAAGCGGATCCCGGACAGGACCGGGACGTCGCTGTCCGGGGAAAGGGCGCGGAAGGCGTATCCGTCCCGGTCCACCCCCACCGCCAGGGCCTTGCCGTCCAGGGTGGTCAGGATCGCCGCCACGGGCGTCCGGTCCGTGATCGTGAACCGCAGGCCGTTCGGGAAGATCCGGGTCACCTCCGCGTCCGCCACCTGGGGATGGGCCTCCAGGTTCGCCGCGATGCGCTGACAGTCCACGGTGGCCAGGTACTCCACGGCGTGGAGGGCCGCCCACTGGAGGACCTCGTCCCGTCCCAGGGCGGTCCGGCCCGCGATCTCCAGCCGGGATACGCGCATGGCGGGAAATACCAGGAGCAAGGATGCCGCGGCCAGGGGGACCAGGCCGACGATCATGGCCAGGAGCACCTTCCGGCCCGTTTCGCCGGCCTCCGCCGGTCTCCGGGCTCCCCGGGTTTCCGCGGATTTCCTTGACCGGACGTCGTAGGCAGCCGCGTTAGCCATGGGTCACCTCCGTATCCGCCCGTTCCGGCCGGCCGGTCCGGGACAGGTTGTAGAGAAGCCCGCAGGACGCGGCCGTCTCCAGGAAGGACGAACCGCCGGCGGAATAGAACGGAAGGGCGATCCCGGTGGCCGGAAGGACGCCGGCGGCCACCGCGATGTTCACCAGTACCTGGATTCCCAGGCTCGTGGAGATTCCGAAGGCCAGGTAGGACCGGAACCGGTCCTCGGTGCGGAAGGCGGCGCGGTACCCCCTCCAGAGGAAGAATCCCCAGAGCCCGAGGAAACCCAGGACCCCCAGGAGGCCCGCCTCCTCCGCGAAGGCGGAGAACACGAAGTCCGACTGGACTGTCGGGATGCTCGTCAACTTGAGGGTGCCCAGGCCCAGCCCCTTGCCCCAGAATCCGCCGGCCCGGATCGCCCGGAGGGACCCGAGGACCTGGTATCCCAGGGCGGTGGGCTCGTACCCCGGGTACAGGAACCCGATGATCCGGCGGAGCCGGAAGTCGCTGGTCAGGACCGACAGGGCCGCCAGGGGCACCAGGATCGTCCCCAGGGCCGCGAAGAAGCGGAGGGGAACCTCGGCGGCCCAGAACAGGGTCGCCGCGACCAGCACCAGGATCACCGCGGAGGAGAAGTCGTTCTGGAGGAAGATGAATACCGTCCCCAGGGAGGTGATCACCAGGGGGGGCAGGGCGGAGTTCACCACATCCCCGATGCGCTCGCTCTTCTTGGAGAAGATGTGGGCGAGGTAGAGGATCAGGGCGATCCGGAACACCTGGGACGGCTGGAAGGTCCGGGATCCGATGCCGATCCAGCGGGTGGCCCCGTTCCGGCTGACCCCGATCCCCGGGATGAAGGGCAGGATCAGGGCCACCAGGGCCAGGAGGGTCAGGGGTTTCACCAGGGACTTGAGCCGCTCGGCGGGAACGAAGGCGCAGACCAGGAAGACCAGGAGGGCCAAGGGCGCGTACCCCAGCTGCCGGATGAGGAAGTGGGAGGCGGGTTTCTGGAGGGACAGGGCGTAGCCGTAGGAGGCGGAATAGAGGACCGCCAGCCCCGTGCCGAACAGCAGGGCCATGGAGGCCAGGAGGTACGAATCCCCTCCCCGGCCGGGGTAGGTCCTCTCCATGTCGAAACCCGCGGGCATCTCCGGCTCCTACTGTATCTTCAGGGTGGAGAGGGCGATGATGGCGAAGAGCCCTCCCAGGATCCAGAACCGCACCACGACCTGGGTCTCCTTCCAACCGCCCAGCTCGAAGTGGTGATGAAGGGGAGCCATCCTGAACAGGCGCTTCCCCTTGGTCAGCTTGAAGTACCCCACCTGGAGGATCACGGAGGCTTCCTCCAGGACGAAGACGCCCCCGATGATAAAGAGGAGGATCTCCTTCTTGACGATCAGGGAGAGGACGCCCAGGACGCCCCCCAGGGACAGGGACCCGACGTCCCCCATGAAAACCTCCGCGGGATGGCTGTTGAACCAGAGGAATCCCACGCAGGCCCCGATCAGGGCGAGGTTGAAGACCGTGAGCTCCCCGGCCCCCCGGACGAAGGGAATGGCCAGGTAGTTCGACCAGTCCGCCCGGCCGGTGATGTAGGTGATGATGGAGAAGGCGATCAGTGCCATGATGGTCAGGCCCGTGGCCAGGCCGTCCAGGCCGTCCGCCAGGTTGACGGCGTTCGACCAGCCCATGATGTACACGATCGCCAGGGGATAGTAGAAGACCCCCAGATCCAGGACGGGATTCTTGAAGAACGGGAGGTACAGTTTCGTGGTGTACTCCGTCCGGTTGACCGCCAGGAGGATCACCACCGCCACCGCGACCAGGCCCTGGAGGGCCAGCTTGAGACGGGCGGAGATCCCGTCGGAGTTCTTCCGCTTGATCTTGAGCCAGTCGTCCAGGAAGCCCACGGCGCCGCAGCCCAGGAGGGCCAGCAGGCAGATCCAGGCGTACACGTTGTGGAGGTCCACCCAGAGGAGCACCGCGGCGGTAACGGACAGGATGATGAAGACCCCGCCCATGGTGGGGGTGCCCGACTTCACCAGGTGGGTCTGGGGTCCGTCGGACCGGACGGATTGGCCGAACTTGAAGACCTTGAGCCGCTCGATGATCGCCGGTCCGAAGAGGAAGGCGATGAGCAGGGCGGTGACCGCCGCGTAGGCGGACCGGAAGGTCAGGTACCGGAACACGTTCAAAGCCGAGAAGTATTTCTCCAGCGGGTAGATCCATTCCAGGAACACGGCTTACCCCCGTCTCAGGATTTCGGTCAGGCGCTCGAGCTCCATGCCCCGGGAGGCCTTGAGGAGCCACAGGTCCCCGTCCCGGGCCAGATCCCCGGCCGCCCGGGCCAGGTCGTCGAAATCGTCCGTATGGACCACGGGGCCCCGGAATCCCGCTTCCCGGGCCGCCCGGGCGGCTTCGGCGGTCTCGGCGCCGAAGAACAGCAGGGCATCCGCCCGGGACCTCCCGGCGCGGTCGCCCAGGGCGCGGTGGGCGGTCTCCGAGGCGGGTCCGAGCTCCAGCATGGACCCCAGGGCGTAGATCCGGCGGCCGGGCCAGGAAAGGGAATCGCAGAATTCCAGGGCCCGGGCCGCGGAATCGGGATTCGAGTTGTAACAGTCCCGCAGGATGGTGACCCTGCCCCGGAAGATCTCGGAACGTCCGAAGAGGGCCGTGACCCCCTCCAGGCCTTCCCGGATCTCCGCGGGCCCGCAGCCCAGGGCGTCCGCCAGGGCCGTCGCCGCCAGGGCGTCCAGGAGGTTGTGGGCTCCCGGGAGGGGGAAGGCGATCTCCGCTCCCCGATACCGCAGGATCCAGCCGTCCAGGCCGGCGTCCCGGCAGCCCTCGAACCCCTCCAAGGTACGGGGGCCGAAGGTGCGGAGCCGGACCGGAAGGCCTTCCGCCAGGAAGGCCAGGAACTCGTCGTCCTCCCACGCGAACGCCGAGCCTTCGGAGGAAATCCGGGAAAAAATTTTCTTTTTTTCCTGGGCGATCGCCCGTCGGCTGCCGAGAATTCCGATGTGGGCGGTCCCGATGTTCGTGACCAGGGCGTGGGAAGGCTCCCACACCCGGACCAGGGCGTCCATCTCTCCGGCATGGTTGATCCCCATCTCGAAAACCCCCGCCTCGTGCTCCGGCCGCAGCAGGAACATCGCCTGGGGAAGTCCGATCTCCGAGTTGAGGTTTCCGGGGTTCACGGCGGTGCGGAACTTCCGGGACAGGATGCGTCCCAGGCATTCCTTGGTGGTGGTCTTGCCGCTGGAACCGGTGATCCCCACCCTTGTCAGGGAGGGAAACCGGAGCCTCCAGGCCCGGGCCGCCTTCTGCAGGCCCTCCAGGGCGTCGGGAACCAGGACGGCCGCCGCCCCCGCGCGGGCCAGGGCCGGTTCCAGGACGGCGGAGCGGCGTTTCCAGCCCTCCTCCGTGGCGAGGACCGCCGTCGCGCCCGCGGCCAGGGCCGGGGCGATGAAATCGTGTCCGTCCGCACGTTCCCCGGGCAGGGCCGCGAAGAGGGCTCCGGGCCGCACCGCCCGGGAATCGACTTCCACGGTGGACACGGCCGCCCCGGGATCCCCGATCCGGCGGCCTTCCGCGGCGGCGGACAGCCAATCCGTCCGGAACAGGACGGTCCGATCCTCAGCCATCGATGCCGCTCCCGGCGCTCTCGATCTTGATCCGCAGGATGCCCTCCGGCCGCACCGGCACCAGTCCCAGGCTGTCCCGGGCGGCCTCGTCCACCCGGGACCGGGAGGACAGGACGGAAATGGCGGCCAGGAGCTTCCGGTTCTGCTCGATCCAATCCATCTGCAGGGCCTCCAGTCGAAGGGCTTCCGCGCGGAGGGTCTGGAACCGGGCGGTCTGTCGGACCGTGGCCAGCAGGAGAAGGGGAACCGTAAGGACGGCGAACACGGCAAGGACGCGCTTCACGATGATTGCTCTTCCTCTCTCCGGCCGCGGTACTTGCCCGGGACCGGTCGTTCCGGATCCGCCCTGCGGGCGATCCTGAGTTTCGCGCTCCGGGAGGCGGGATTGGCCGCCGTCTCCTCCGGGCCGGGCGCGATGGGCTTTTTGGTCACGATCTCGAGGAGGGGACTCCTGTTCTTAGGTATCGGCGCCGCCGGCGCGGTCTTGAGACCCGCGACGGATTCCGCCGCCCCGGGTTCCGGCGCGGCGGCCAGGGATCGGAACAGGTTCTTGACGATCCTGTCCTCCAGGGAGTGGAAACTGATGACCCCCAGGAGCCCACCGATCTCCAGCGATTCCGCCGCGTCCCGGAGAGCCCGTTCCGCCCGGCCCAGCTCGTCGTTCACCGCTATCCGGAGGGCCTGGAAGCACCGGGTCGCCGGATGGATGCGGCCGTGGCGGAATTTTCCGGGGACGGCCCGGAGGATCGTCTGGGCGAGGCGGCTGGACGTCGTAAACGGATGTCCGCCCCGCTCTTCCACGATCACCCGGGCGATCCGCCCCGAAAACGGCTCTTCCCCGTAGTCCCGGAACAACCGTTCCAACTCCGAGCGATCCAGCCCGTTCACGAGATCCGCGGCGGTCCTCCCAGTCGATCGGTCCAGCCTCATGTCCAGCGGCTCATCGCCCTGGAGGCTGAACCCCCGCCCCGATTCCCGGAAATGGAACATGGATACGCCCAGGTCGAACAGGATCAGCCCGGGACGCTCCTCTCTTCCTTCTTCCACCTCCTTCCGGAATTCCCCGAAAAACACGTCGTAGTACGATCTCGCGAACCGGATCCTGCCGCCGTACGGCGCAAGCCGGGTCCGAGCCTTGGCCTGTATCTCCTCGTCCGCGTCCACTCCGAGGTACCGCAGGCGGGGGTACCGGGAAAGGAAGGCCTCCGCGTGCCCCCCCTCCCCCAGGGTCGCGTCCACCATGAGCCCGTCCGGGCGGGGCGGGATCAGGCGGTCCAGAACTTCCCCCAGGAGGACCGGAATATGGACGATCTCCATTCCGGTTCCTAGAGGGTCAGCCCGCCGAGTTCCTCGGCGGCCGCCAGGAACTCCGACTCGTTCTCCTCCAGGTACTTCCTGTAGGCCTCGGCGTCCCAGATCTCGATGTACTTCGTGATCCCGAGGATCACGCATTCCTTGTTGAGCCCCGCGAACTCCCGCAAGGCCTGGGGGATCGCGATGCGTCCGGCCTTGTCCACCTCGAGCTCCTGGCTGGGGGCCAGGATACGGCGCTGGATCAGGCGGGCCCGCGCGTGGAACAGGCTGGTCTGCTCGAGCAGCTTGGCCGAAAGGGTCTTCCACTGCTCGGGAGGAAAGAGCCAGAGGCAGGAATCGATCCCCTGGGTGACGACCAGAAGGTTCCCCGGAAGCTCCCCGCGGAGCTTGGCGGGCAGGGAGAGCCTGCCCTTTTCGTCCAGGGTATTCCGGAACTCACCCGTGAGAAGTTCCATACCACTCTTTCCTATTATTTCCCACTATTTCCCACCTGATCCTATACTATCCCTCAAAATTCCATTGTCAACCGCCTAAAGTAGACGGAATCGAGGAGACAGAAAAAATAATCATAATTTATGGCAACGGATGTATAGTTGTTTTTACGTGGATACGGACCCGGGAAATCCGGTTGCGCGGAGCGCCCCGGACCGGTAGACTGGGCGCATGACCGTCGAGACCAGCTATGTCGTCTTCCCGGAGGGGGATACCCAGGAAATCCCCCGGCGGTTGTCCATCGGCCAGATGGTGGACCACAACGGGCACCCCCTGGACCTGCCCCTGACCACGGCCCGGATCATCGCCTTCCGGGTCGTGAAGATCCGGCACACCGAGACCCGGGGGATGCTGGACATCCTCCACTACCTGGAGCTGATACCCGCGTTCGAGCTGATGGAGTATGTGCGGTAAACCGTGGACGGTGGACGGTAAACGGATATGACTACCGAGTTCCGTAGATTCCTACGCTATCGCGCTGGATCCGGATGAATATCGGAACTCCCTTCCGTCCACTGTCCACCGTTCACTTAGGAAACACGTACAGATCCGGCAGTTTGTGCACCTTGCGCACGGTGATCTGGTCCACCGCGGAGGATTCCGCCGTCAAGGAAAGCTCGAAGTAGTGGGACACTTCCTCGAAGCCGGGTATATCGGCACGGACCCGCAACTGGAATACCGCCTCCTCCCCCGGGGTCGCCGCGGGCAGGGGTCGGGGCCAGAAGATGTACATGCCCTCGGTCTCCTGCACGACCCGGCAGGGGTTTTGCCAGTTGGGATCGATCATGGGCAGGAGTTCCTCCCCCCGGTACAATCCAACCTGGATATCCGCGAGGGGGGAAAAATCCACCCCGTTGAACAGGCGGCCCATCAGGGAGGGGAAGTTGAAGACCGGGCCGGCGGGGAGCTTCGAGATCGCGACCGGGGAACCCTGGTGGTACTGGGGACGCTTCTTCTGGTTGATCCGGGTCCAGCCTTCCCGGACCAGGGTCAGGACGTCCGCGGTCCGCTGGACCTTGCCGGACCAATCGGTCTCGCCGTGCACGACTCCCCGACCGGAGGTCACGTACTCCGGGGGGATCCGGTTGAGGACGTAGCAGCTCACGTCCATCCGGCACTGGGGACAGGTGCAGAATCCCAGCTTCGGATCCCGCTCCTCCGCGTCGAAGAGCTCGTCCACGGCGCTCCGCACGATGTCTTCCATTAGATTGTGGATTTCCATGCCCGCCCTCCCCCCGGCGATTCACGCGCCCCGGATTCCCGGCCGTCCGCGATGCCGCCCGCGTCCGACGGCTCGCCCTCCGGCATCCCGACGTACGCGGCGAATAGGTGTTCCCGTACTAGTCTATGGATTTTCGCCATCTCCACAAGGAGGTCCTTGACCTTTCGCCGCGGGTTCTCCGCGCCCCGGGGGCACTCCGAGGCCAGGACGGGCAGCTCCATGCGCTCCGCGAAGGTCCGCACGGTGCCCTCCCGGACGGCGCAGAGGGGGCGGACCACCCGGACCTCGCCCCCGAAGAAGGAGCGCGAAGGCTCCATGCCCTCGAACCGGCCGTGGACGGCCAGGTTCAGAAGGAGGGTTTCCGCCATGTCGTCCAGGTGATGCCCCAGGGCCACGGTCCCGAACCCCATCTCCCGGGCGGCCCGGAAGAGCTCCCGCTTCCGGGCCCGGGCGCACTCGTAACACCCCCAGGCCCCGGTCCGGGCGGAGACGCGGGAGGCGGATCGCGACCGGAAGGGGATCCCGACGGTGTCGAGGAAGGCCCGGAGATCCTCGAGATACCCGGGATCCGCGGGCCGGTCGTCCCAGTCCACCATCCCGGCGGCCAGGCGGTAGCCGTCCCGCACCCGGCGGCGTCGCAGCTCCAGGGCCAGACAGAGGGCCAGGGAATCCTTTCCCCCGGAGACCCCCACGAGGACTCCGTCCCCGGCCCGGATCATCCCGAACCGGTGGATCGCCGCGCCCACACGGCGGACGAACCGATCGGCCCAGGGGGACGGATCGCCCCGCAGGGCCGCCCGAAGTTCGGGACCGGGCCGCCAGGTCAACGCGCCCTCCGGCGCCCGGCGCCCGGAGACACCCCCCGGACCATACCCTGTTCTCCGGATACCATTTGACCCGATCCTCCCGAGCCCCCATACTACGATATCGTGATCCCGACGCGCAACGCCGAACCCTTGCTTGTCTTCCTCGCGGCCGCCGTCTTGGCGTCCGCCGCCCTGGCGTCCGCCGCGCTCGCGGCCTGCACCCGCCCGCCGCCGGACGCCGCTTCCCCGGGCGCCGACGGCCCGTCCGGGGAGGCGGCGGCGCCCGCGAAATCCGGTTCCCGCCCCATAGAACCCGCTTCCCGGACGGGGACCCCCGCCGCCCGGCCGGCTTCCCCCGGAGAACCGCCCCTCCGGGCCGCGACCCCGGACCGCCTGATCGGAAACCGGCCCCTGGCGCGGTTCCTGCCCGCGGATTACTCCCTGGGAGACCTGGAGGATCTTTCGGCCTCCGGGTCGCCCCAATCCTCCGCGGTCGACGCCGCCCGGATATTCCTGGACGGCCTGACGGAAGGGCGGGTGGAAGGCGCGGTTCCGGACGCCCGGGATGTGATACTATTCATGGTGAAGGATTTGCTGGACGACGGATCCCGGGTGCTCCGGTGGAGACTGGGTCGGGGCCTTCCCCGTCCCGAGGGGGGATGGATCTTCCCCGTCCTCCTGGTCGGTCGGAAGGGCAGGATCCTGGGGGATGCGATCCTGGCGGACACTCCGGGTACCGGCTGGGGCCTGGAGCTGGTGGTCCTGGATCGGGAATCGGAACCCTGGATTCCCGGCGGGGAGCGGGGACTCTTCGATCCGACGATACGGACCGTGAAACCCACGGGAAGGTGAGGCGGCATGGCGGTACCGGTCAAGCGCGTGGAGCGGGAATTCCTGCTCCGGGCGGCCTGCGACGAGAACCTGGAAATCCTGATGTCCGCGGGGGGGACCGAGTGGGCCGTGCGGATCGCGGAGGTCCGGGACAAGTTCGTCGTGTTCCGCCATTCCGCCCCCCTCCGCGTCCTGTCCAAGGGGGCCGGCCTGGACTTCACCTTCCTGGTCCGGGGGCAGACCGTCGCCTTCCGCGCCCGGGTCAAGGAATCCGGCGAGGGCCGTCTGGTCACGGAAATGCCCGACACGGTCTGGAAAAACCTGAGCCGCCGCTACCCCCGGATGACCCCGCCGGCCGGGCTTACCGTGTCCTTCTCCTTCAAGGGAGAGCGGTACGAACTCCCCTTCCCCTCCTCCGAGGCCTTCGATCCCGTGGAGGAGCCCCAGGCGAATCCGGAATTCGAGCCCCGGGACATCCGCAAACTCATGCAGGAGTTCTATCGCAAGGCCGCCAAGATCGCCTCCGACCGGGCCGTGGTCATGTTCAAGGCACGGGGTCCCGAGGGGATCGAGGAAGAGTTGATGACCCGGCACGGACGCATCTACTATCTGCCCACCGCGATCGGGGGCATCCCCGTCGTGGATCCCTACGCTTCCCAGCGCATCCTGACCCGGGACGATTTCCTGGAGCTCTTCGAGGAGCACGGCGTGGAGCCGGCCTACCGGGAGGACGAGCTGGCCCGGTTCGAGCGGGCCAAGCGCGTGGAGGGGGTGCTCTCGGAGCTCAAGATCCCCATCCTGTTCCAGGAATACGTGGTGGGCTTCGTGCACATCCTGAACCGCCAGCCCGGCAAGGCCCCCTTCGACCTGGGGGTCCTGGATACGTTCGCACAATTCGCGAAAGTCCTGGCCTGGTCCCTCAAGATCAACGGATACTTCCGGAACGCGCCCCGCCGGGGGGCCGGCATATCCACGGAGACCATCGACCTGTCCGCGGGGGGCATCCTCTTCGGTAGTACCGACGAGTCCCTGCAGCGGGCCCTTCTGGAGGGATCCGAGATCGTGGTGACCCTGTCCACGGGGAAGCGGAACCTTTCCGCGGGGGGGGTGGTCCGCCGGCGTTTCCTGGACGAGCAGGGGGCGTTCTACGGCGTGGCCTTCACCCACATCGCCCCGGAGGATTTCCGGTACCTCTTCGAGTACCTCTACGGCCGGCCCTTCACGGACGACGACGCCACCAGCATCGAGGGGCTCCCGATGCGGGGCCTGCTCTAGGGGCCGGAGCCCCGAGCCTCAGCCGGTCCGGTCCTCCAGGGTGACCCCCAGGTGTCTCTGGGGGTACTTCTTGAGCATGGCCACGGCGTTCCGCCGGGTGTTGTAGACGAATCCGCCGTTCCAGTACTCCAGGGCCGCGAACAGGGCGTTCCCGCCGTCGTTGTCGTCGGAGGATTCGGTCCGGAACGAGACGTAGTCCGCGAGCCCCTCGAAGTCCTGGGCCGCAAGCTTCTCCAGGCGCCGGCGGTTGAATTCGTTCCAGGTCTCCAGGTCCTTGAACCCTTCCCCCTCGTCCTGGACGATCAGGTGGGCGTGGGAGGCGTCGAACTCGTACCAGACCCGGACCTTCTTCTCCGGGACGCACTTGTTCCCGTGCTTCACGGCGTTCTTGATGATCTCCGAGATCTGCTGCTCCAGGAGGTTGATCTCCTTGATCTCCAGGGGGGCCGATTGGACGATCAGGAGGGTGAAGTACCGGATCTGCCGGTAGTCCGAGGGGAATTCCTTGAACAGCATGTTGGTCTTCTCGAACAGGGGGCTGTTCTCGTCGACCCGGATCTCGTGGATCCCCGAAAGATAGGTGGTGTCCGCGGAATCCATGGCTCACTCCTCCATGCGGAGGATGGCTTCCTCGATGCTGTTCATGATCGGGAAGTAACCCATGAGCTTGGTGAGCTCGATGACCTTCTTGACCGAACCGTGGATGTTCGTGATCACGAGCTTGTATCCCTGCTTCTTGATGGTGGAGCAGATGTAGATGAGGGCGCCGATTCCGCTGGAATCGATGTAATCGACGTTCTCCAGGTTGATGATGAAGCGCTCGACCTTCTTCTCCAGCATCTTCATCACCAGCTCCTTGAGCTTGTACGAGTTGTACAAGTCCATCTCGCCGTTGACGTCGATGATGTAGTTGGTACCCGTCTTGCGTATCTTCAATTCCATGGTACGCAGGCCCTCCTTAGCAAGATATCGAGCATTTCCCGGTCCCCCTAGAGTTTCATCTTCAGGACCAGGACGGTCTGGTCGTCATGCTGGCGCGCCTCGCCCGCGAAATTCGCCAGGTCCGCACGGATCCGCAGGGCGGCTTCCCGGGCGGAAAGCTCCCGGCTCCGGAGCAGGGACGTACCCAGGTTCTTGCGCCCGAACTGGCGACCCTGGGCGTTCATCGATTCCACGACGCCGTCCGTGTACATGAGGAGCATATCCCCGGACTTCAGGCTCAGGGTCCTCTTGACGAAGCCCGTGCCCCGCTCCACCCCGATGGGGATGCTCTTCAGTTCCACGGATTCGATGCCGTCCTCCTCGGCCCGGAAGATCAGGAGCGGCTGGTGTCCCGCGTTCGCGTACTCGATCTCCCCGGTGGCCAGGTTCACGTCCACGAGCCCCAGGGTGGCGTAATGGTCCATCTCGATCTTGCCCGTGATGCCCCGGTTGATCCAGGATAGCATGGTGGCCACGTCTTTGTCCGTGTTGGCCACGAGGTGGAGGACGGAACGCACCATGACCATCACCAGCGCCGCGGCCACTCCCTTCCCGGCCACGTCCCCCACGGCCAGGAGAACCCGGTCCTTCCGGGTCTGGATGACGTCGAAATAGTCGCCGCTGACGCCGATCGCCGGGGCCGTGAAGGCGCCCAGGGCCGCGGTGGGAAATTCCGGCAGCTTCTTGGGTACGATGAGACCCTGGATCTCCGCGGCGATGTTGGAGGCGCGCTCGCGTTCGCTCCGTTCCCGGGCTTCCTGGAATGAAAAGAAATTGCTGATCTGGAGGGCCCCGAAGTTGGCCAGGGTCTTCAGGTGGTCGAACCGTC
Organism: uncultured Spirochaetota bacterium; assembly: GCA_937873275.1. GTDB lineage: Bacteria > Spirochaetota > Spirochaetia > Treponematales > UBA12059 > JAAYUR01. Next base: position 39,396 of record CALMRC010000129.1, on the reverse strand, counting down.
CCTCCGAGAAGGGCTCCCGCCCCGGAAGCCGTTCCACCGCGACCACACCGATGACCGTATCCTCCACCAGGAGAGGGACGGCCATCAGGGAGCCCACCCGAAGAAAATCCTCGGGACCGTTCGACTGGATCCGCTCGTCCCCGTCCGCCAGGGGAACGAAGAGGGGTTTCCCGGTTTTCGCGGCTTCCCCGAACAGGGTTTCCCCCAGCTTGAACTGGGCGTGCCGCACGAAGGCCTCCACCCGCTCCGGCTTCCGGGGAAGGTCCTCGGGGAGCTTGAAGGGAGGGGGAAACCGCCCCTGAACGGAACGGAATCCGACGACGTCCTCGAACTCGTCCACCAGGAGCACGGCCCCGCCGTCCGCCTCGGTCTCCGAGACGATGACCCGGGTAAGTCCGTCCAGCATGTCCGAGATCGAGAAGGTCTTTCGCATGGCCGCCCCGGATTCGATGGACAGGCGGTAGATGGAATCCACCTCGCCCTCGTAGTACTCCAGGGCCCGTACCAACTGGCCCTCGTGGGTCTCCAGCTGGTAGAAGGCGATTCCCAGGGGCCAGAAATAGAACAGGGGTACCGCGACTTCGTGGAGGAAATCCGACCCGTATCCCAGGAAAAGGGCGACGGCGGCGTAGGCCGCCCCGAGGGCGGCCGCGAGGGTGCCGGCGTTGAGCAGGGTCCGATCCTGGGACCTCCCCCGGACCGCGAGGAACACCGCCAGGACCGCGGAGTCCAGGGCCGGAACCAGTCCGAGGGGAGATATCGGCAAGGCCGGAAGGAAGGGCAGGGCGTAGTCCGCCAGGGCCAGAAGGACCGCGGCGAGGTTCAAGGCGGACACCCCGACGACCAGGGCGCGGCCTCCGAGGGTGGAGGCGATCAGGTATACCAGGGCCGCGAAGATGAAGAGGTCGGAGATCAGATAGACCTGCGGTATCGGCAGGAACGCGTACGCAGTGTCCCGGACCGCCTGAAGGGCGAAGAGGTAGAAGAATCCGGAGGTCAGCCCCTCGGCGTCCCGTTTCCGGACGTACAGGAAGACGGCGCTCATCCCGAGCAGGACGATGAGCTTGACGGGCAAGGGGGATCCGAGAATCTGCTCGATCGATGGAATGCTCATTGCGAACCCTCGGGAAGCATGCGGCGGACTCCGGGACGAATCCGGGGGATCGCCCGACGATACGTCCAAAAAAGTCTATCATCCGCGGAGTTGGGGGTCAAGGTTAATCAAAACCGCCTTCCCTTAGTTTTCGGCTCGATTCCCGATCGTCTGAGGGATTTCGGGGCGGGGCGGCTATCTATCGGACGGTTGCCCGGTAATACTCGTGGATCCGGAAGAAATCCCGTTCCGCGGGTCCCTCGGGCATCGGCAGGCGGACGGCGAACCCCACCTCCCAGGCACCGTCCCGTTCCCGGACCCAGCGGACCTCCGAGGGTAGGGGGAAGGGCTCGACCTCGATCTCCGCGAAGGAGAGGACCGGAACCGCGGAATCGCCTCCGGCCAGCCGGGGATCCCCGGGGAAGACCGCTCGGAAGCCCCGGACGGAGACGTCCGCCACGTACCCGTACAGGGAGGGCACCAGGCCCGCCCGGGCGAACCCCCGGTTCCGATCCAGTCCGCGGCGTTCCCGACTCATTCCGCCTCCTCCGCCAAGGGCAGTTCCTCGAGGTCCTCGGACCAGGCCTCCGAGGCCACCGGGGCGGACAGGACGATCCGGGTTCCCCGTACCATGCCGGAATACCAGGGGCAGGGGCATTGGTCCCGGTCGACGAAGGTCAGGTCGAAGGCGGGAAAGGTCTTCCGGGCCGCCAGCAGTCCCATCCCGAACCGACCGTTCCCGTGCCGCATCCGGTATTCCGCGAAGCTTTCCGAACGGAGGTCCACTGTATCCGGGGAGCCGTCCAAGCAGTAGGGCAGCCGGCCCGGATCGAAGCCCCGTCCGGCGTCCAGGATCTCGATGGAGAGGCGGTTGTCCGCGATGGAATATCGCACCTCCACCTCCTCGCCGACCCCGCGTTCCCGGTGGGCCCGGATGGAATTGGACAGGAGTTCCAGCACGGAAAACGCGGCAAGTTCCGCGTTGAGAGGGAGGGGAGGAAGCTTGACCGATCGCACGGCATCGACCACTTGGCGGAACTCCTGACCGGGGGCGAACCGAAGCGTGAGTTCCTGGCTTTTCGAATCCCTGTATTCTAAATACGGCGTCATGGCTTCCCGCGCCCGAGGCTCCCGTCCGGGATCCCGGGCTTCTCCGAGCGACTTTTTGGATCCCCGTCATGATATACGAACCGGGCCGAGGGGACAAGCGCCCGGTGCGCTCGGAATCGATCTAGGGTATACTCCTGCCGGGAGGGCCGGGCATGATCGCCTTGTACGCGCGGATCGACTACCACGGGCAATATCGACGCATGGATCCCCGGGGAGCCGGCGAACTCCGGGCAAGCCTGGAGGGTATCGCCGCGGACTACGGCGCCCGCCCTTCCGGTCGGGAGCACCCCTTCGTGGCCGTGTTCGACTCGGATTCCATATTCTGGCGTCTCCAGGCGGTCGAGGCCCTCCTGGCCGTCCGATCCCTCCTCCGGGAGCGGTTCGAGGGGGCGACGGACTGCTTCGTCGCCCTCCACGAGGCCGGGGACGAGGACTCCCTCCGGTCGGACCTGGACCGGGCCTGGGCGGAGGCGGATCGGCCGGAGGGCATCTGGCTGAGCCCCTCCGCCGCCGCGCAGGTGGGGGGCTACCTGGAACTCGAGGGACAGGATGCGGGGATCCGGAAGGCCTCGGGTCCCTCCTACAGCCTGGACGGCCTGGCCCTGTCGGCCCAGGAATTCTATTGCCGGGAGGAAACGGCGGGCGGACTTTCCGAACTCCTCGGGGAACTGGTGGTGGGGGGGGAGAAGAACGTGCTCATCGTCCGGGGCCCCGCGGGCACCGGCAAGGAGTCGACCGTGGCCCGGGCCCTGGAGATCCTCGGATACCCGTACGATCGATTCCTGGCCTTGCGGGGAGGCACGGTGAATCCGCGGCCCTTCGATCCTTTGGCCTGCGGGATCACCGAGGACTTCCTGGCCGCCTCCCGTCCCCGCCTCTCCCCGGGGGAGCAGGCTCTGTACGACCGACTCCTGCCCGCCTACCGGTTCGTCTTCTCGAGCCCCTTCCGCTCCGCCCTCTCGCCGTCCATGGAAACCGGGTATCGACTGTTCGTGGGCCTCATGCTACGGGCCTACATCCGGGAGATGTCCCGGGCCGGGCTCCCGCCCATCCTCGTCTGCGAGAATCTCCACCGCTTCTCTCCGGAAAGCCTGGACCTGCTGGGGGAGCTCCTCCTCTCCTCGGAAGCCCGGATCGTGGCCACCACCGCCCGGGGCAGTCCCCAATCCTGGCCGGAATACGGGATCCTGGAATGGGACCTGGCCCCCCCGGACTTCGGGGAATACGCGGGCAAGCTCTCGAAGGTACTGCCGGACTCCCCCGAGGAGGTCCGTCGCTCCCTGTTCTCCCGCGCCCGGGGAGACCTGCCCCTCCTGTACCGGTGCGCCCTGCTGGAGCGGGAGGGGACCTCCGGCCCTCCTCCGTCCGAGGCCGTCCTGGGCCTGATGCCCCGGGAAGCCGCCGCCGCGCTTTTCGCGGCGAGCCTCTGCGAGAACGTCCTGGACGTCGCCCGGTTCCACGAGTTCCTGGAACGCCTGGGACTCCGCTCCAAGGCCCGCCGGATCGTCCTGGACCTCCTGGGAAAGACGGGGTACCTCTCGGGTCCCGGACCGAGGAACGCCTCCCGCATGTCCAACCGGAGACTCGCCGGCTTCGTGGGGCAGGACGCGGACCGCATCGAGACGGCCCTCGCGGAGTACCTGACCCACCTCTATCGGCAACGGCAGGTCTTCCCGTCCCTGGGGCTCCTGACGGCGACCCGGGGATTCTCCGGCGAGGATCGCCGGCGCTTCGAACTGGACTGCGTCCTTACGGACGCGTCCGAGGACCCCCAGGACCGAGGCCGGGCGGCCTACAAGGATGTCCCGCCGGTGCTGCGGAAGCTGAGGGACGCCGCGGCCTCCCTGGTCTCCGGCGAGAACGACCGGACGGCGGCCCTGATCGAGGACTTGGAGGAACCCGCGAACCGGGCGGACCTTCCCGCGGGCATTCCGGACCTCCTTCGGGGTGAGCGGGCCCTGGCCCGCCGTGAGTTTCCGGAGGCGGCCAAGCGCGCGAAGGACGCCCTGCTTTCCCTGCGGGGTTCCTCGATCCCCAAGATGGAGGCCCGGTGCCATCGCATCCTGGGCCTCTGCGCCCTGGCCCGGGAACGGCAGGAAGAGGCGATCGAGTACTTCGAAAACGCCCACGACATCGCCGAGGCCGCCCGGGACGATTACGAACGCCTCGTCTGCCGGTGGTTCACCGCCGTGGCCCTCTTCGCCTCCGGGCGGCTCGACAAGGCTCTCAAGCAGGCGGACAAGGCCGAGGCCGCCGCCCGGACGGTGTTCCGCCGGGATTGGGAGGCAGCCGCCGTGTTCCTGCGGGCCAGGATCCACATGGAGCTCGGCCGATACGAGGAAGCCCGGGTGGGATTCGAGGACGTCCGGGCCATCGCCCGGGCCTACGGATTCGAGGACGCGGACCGGCGGGCGGAGATCTGGGACGCCCGGGCCCTGGCCTATTCGGGATGTCCGGACACGGCGGAAGCCATATTCGCGCGCCGCTCGGAAGACCGGGAGGCCCGGTTCTTCCGGGCCGAGCTCGAGCTGCTCCGGGGGAATCCCGGGGGCGCGGCGGGGATCCTGGACGGCCTTCCGCCCTGGGAGCACGGGACCTTCGATCCCGCGGAAAAGGTCTTCTGGGACTCCGGGTATCGGGGCATCGAGCGCCGGGCTTTCGGAGCCTCCGCGCCCCATCCCTTCGACGCGGACCTCGCGGCCGCCTATTCCTGCTTCTCCCGGGGCCTGGAACGACGGGAAGGCGCCTGGGCCGTCCAGCTATACCGGATGACCCGGGAGGACAAGCTCGCGGCGGAGCACCCCGCCTTCTCGACCTACCTGTTCTTCGCCTTCCTCCTCCTGGAGCGGCTGACGGAGCCCCCCCTGGACCGGGCCACCGTGCTTTCCCGGGCCTTCAAGTACCTCCAGGAGCGGGCCGGCCGCATCGAGGACGCCGGGGCGGGCTCGGATTTCCTGGAGCGGAACCTCTGGAACCGCCGGTTGGTGGAAGCCGCCCGGAGGTACAAATTCCTGTGAGCGGATCCCCCGTACCCGAAGGCGCCCGGATCCTGGACGCGGCGGTCTACCACGCCGCCCCGGACATGACCCACCATCTCCTTGCCGAGCTGGGGGAGTGGGACCGCCAGGACGGAGACCTCGTCCTACGGTCCGGCCCGGTCCTCCCCGCCCGGTGGGTCCGCAACGTCTGGCGGCGGCCCTTCCTCCTGGAGTTCTCGTCCCTGGGGGAGGCGGCGTCCCGTCTGCGGTCCATCCAGAGGAATTGGGCACCCTGCCCTACCCGGCTCTACCGTCGCTCCGCCCTCCTGTCCGAAAAGCTGCCTCCCCTGCCGGCCAAGCCCAAGGTCTTTCCCTTCGAGGTTCCCGAGGCGCCCATGGGGGCCTTCACCCTCCTGGACGAGGGCCTCCTTCTGGGATCCTCGGACTGCTCCAGCCCCTTCCCGAACGGGGAGCTCCGGTTCGAGGAGGACCGGGAGGGTCCGCCGAGCCGGGCGTACCGGAAGCTCTGGGAGGCCTTGATCCTGGCCGGACGACGTCCCGGACCCGGGGACCGATGTCTGGACGCGGGGGCCTCCCCGGGAGGCTGGACCTGGGCCCTGGCGGGCCTGGGGGCCTCGGTCCTGGCCGTGGATCGGGCTCCCCTGGAACCCCGGATCTCCGCCCTGCGGGGGGTGGAGTTCCGGAAGGGCAGCGCCTTCTCCCTGCGTCCCGAGGACGTCGGCCCCGTGGACTGGCTCCTGTCCGACGTGATCTGCTACCCCCCGGTCCTGTACGAATGGGTGGAGCGTTGGCTGGCCTCCGGGCTGGCCCGGAATTTCGTCTGCACCATCAAGATGCAGGGTCCGGCCTACGACCGGGAAACCACGGACCGCTTCGCCGCGATCCCGGGGAGCCGGGTCGTGCATCTATGGCACAACAAGCACGAGCTGACGTGGATAAAGGTGGACGGTGGTCGGTAAACAGTGGACGGAAATCCAGCCGCCGCGTACGGAGCACGAGCACGCCCTAGCGGGCCCATTTGACCGCACGGTTCACTCATTTCCGTTCACCGTTCACTGTTTACCGTCCACTTCCTCCCCCCACATCTTCCGGAGCCCCGCGAACACGGCGTCCGCGTCCGCCTCGGTGACCTCGGGTTCCTCGTAGTACGTGACGAGGTGCGGGGGGATCTCCGCGAGGAAGGGGGACGGTACGCAGTCCACGGGCTGGGCCTGTCGGCGCCGCTGCCGGCAGGCGGAGATGTAGAGCTTCCGGCGGGCCCGGGTGACGGCCACGTAGAAGAGCCGCCGCTCCTCCTCCAGGTTCCCCTCCCCCTCCGCCATGGCCCGGGCGTGGGGCATGATCCCGTCCTCGCAGCCCGCGATGAAGACCACCTCGAACTCGAGGCCCTTGGAGGCGTGGACGGTCATGAGGTTCACCTTGCCGGCGTCCTCCTCCTCGTCCAGGTCGTCCCGGGTGATGAGGGATATACGGTTGAGCCAGTTGAACAGGGAGGGATCCAGGTTGTCGGGATCCTTCTCCCAGGTCTCGATGGATTGGATCAGGCTCTCGACGTTCAGGAACTTCCACTGGGCCGCCTTCTCGCTGTGCTGGTTTTCCGAGACCAGGTAGCCCCAATAGTCGAGGTCGTCGACCATCTTCCGGACCTTGGCGGCCAGGTTTCGGTGCCCCAGGATCTCCTCCCGCAAACCCCGGATCCGGGACAGGAACTCCAGGGCGTCCGTCCGGGAGCGCTCGGGAAACTCGGACTCCCCGTCCAGGGCCAGGGATTCCAGGGCCGCGAAGAGGGACCCGGAGATCCGCCGGGAACGCTCCTGGAGGTGCTCCAGGGCCCTCCTGCCCAAGCCGCGGCGGGGAACGTTGAGGATCCGGATCAGGTTCACGTCGTCCAGGGGATTGGCGATCACCCGGAGGTAGGAGATCACGTCCTTGATCTCCTTGCGCTGGAAGAAGCTCGTCCCTCCGGAAACCTTGTAGGGCACGTTCTCCGCCAGGAGGGCCTCCTCCAGGTGGCGGGTCAGGGCGTTCGTGCGGATCAGGATCCCGATCTCGCTGTAGGGCACCCGTTCGGAAAGGCGAGCCTCCTTGACCGCCCGGGCGATGAACTCCGCCTCCTCGACCTCGTTCTCCGGGGAGTAGACCTCGATGGGGGTCCCCCCCGTCGAGGACGGGGACCAGAGGGCCTTCTCCTTCCGGTTCTCGTTGTTGGCGATGACCGCGTTGGCCGCGTCCAGGATGGTGGAGGTGGAGCGGTAGTTCCGCTCCAGCTTGACCTCCTTCCGATGCGGCCAGTCCCGCTCGAACTGTACGATGTTCTCGTAGTTCGCGCCCCGCCAGGAGTAGATGGACTGGTCGTCGTCCCCCACGACGCAGATGTTGTCGTCCGAAAGGAGGCGCATCAGGCGGTACTGGATCTTGGAGGTGTCCTGGAACTCGTCGATCATGATGTACCGGTACTGCTCCCGGTACCGCTCCAGGGCGTCCGGGAACGCCTCGAAGATCTCGATGGGTTTCACGATGAGGTCGTCGAAGTCCACGGCGTTGTGGGCCTTCAGGGAGGCCTGGTACTCCTCGTACACCTTCTCGTACAGGTCCGTCCCGTCCCAGACCTTCCGGCGGGTCTTCACCTCCGAAAAGGCCGCCCCCGCGGCCGCGGCGTCGAAGGTCTCCATGCGGAACCCCGTCTCCCGGGCGCAGTCCTTGATCAGCTGGGTCCGGTCCGTCTCGTCGTAGATCGAGAAGGTATCCTTCCAGCCCAGACGGTGGATCTCCTTCCGGAGGATCTTCACCCCGAAGGCGTGGAAGGTGGAGACCGTGAGGCTCTGGAGCTTCTTCCGGGTCAGGGCCTTCACCCGCTCCTCCATCTCCCGGGCGGCCTTGTTCGTGAAGGTGAGGGCCAGGATGGCGGACTGGGGTATCCCCTTTTCCAGCATGTAGGCGATGCGGTAGGTGATGACCCGGGTCTTGCCGGATCCCGCCCCCGCGATGATGAGGACGGGCCCCTCCACGGAGGTGACCGCCTCGTACTGCTCCGGGTCGAGTTCCGCCTTGAAGTCGATCTTCATGTCCGGCGCCGCGCCTAGATCCGCTTGATCAGGAAGGACAGGGCTCCGATCCCCAGCCCCACGACCGCGGATACGATGACACCGGCGATGCAGACTCCCAGGGCGATGTAGAGGGACGCCTTCCGCCTGCGGAGACCCAGGATCCAGGCGCCCAGGGCGCCGGTCCAGGCCCCCGTCACGGGCAGGGGGACGGCCACGAAGACCAGGAGCCCCCAGTACCCGTACTTCTCCACCGCCGGGCCCACCTTGATCCGGGCCCGCTCGACGATCCGGTCGAAGAGGCGCGCGTAGAAGGGCCAGCGGCGGAAGAGACCGTGCAGGGTTCCCAGGAAGAGAAAGGCGACCGGGGCCACCAGGACGTTGCAGGCGCCGGCCAGTAGGAAGGCCGCGGGAAGGGGCACGCCCCGGGCGACGGCGTAGGGAATCGCGCCGCGGAGTTCCGAGATCGGCAGGAAGGACAGGAATATCGTGGTCAGCAGGGTCGAGAGCTCCATGGGGGCGGAGTATAGCGGGGAAACGGTAAACAGTAAACGGTGGTCAGTGGACGGAAATAACTTCAGGAGTCAGGAGCCGTGCACGCCCGAGCATTCACAGAAATCGATGTCGGGGGTCACTTCCGTTCACGGACCACTGTCCACCGACCACCATCCCATGATCCTTCTCCGCACCCCCTCCACGTCGTCCGCCGGGAACCACTCGACCCCCGGGAGGGTTCGGAAGAAGGCGATCTGTCGCTTGGCGTAGCGCCGGCTGTCCTGGGCGATGCGGTCCCGGATGTCCCGCAGACGGGGGCAGCCGAGCCTCCGGGCTTCCAGGAATTCCCGGTAACCGATGGCCTGCATGCCCGGGTCCGACTCCCCGAATCCCGCAGCCAGGAGCCCCCGCACCTCCCCGGCGAGCCCGGCCTCGAACATCGAATCCACCCGGGCGTCGATCCGGGCGTACAGGTCCTCCCGGGGGCGATCCAGGGCGATGAGCAGAAGGTCGTATCCCGGCCGCGGCGCGGCGGGAACGCTAAACGAGGACAGGGGCGATCCGGTGAGCCGAAGGACCTCCACGGCCCGGGTCAGGCGGTAGGCGTCCCGGGGATGGATGCGCCCGGCGCTCTCGGGATCCCCGGCCGCCAGCTCCTCCCGGAGGGCGTCGATGCCGCGCTCCCGGAGGTCCCGCTCCACATCGGCCCGTATCCCGAGGTCCGCCGGGGGCGCCTCCGGAAGACCGCAGACGAAGTTCTTCAGGTAGAACGCCGTGCCACCGGACACGACGGGGAGCCGTCCCCGGACGGAGATCTCGGCGCAGGCCCGGTCGGCTTCCCGCACGAAGTCTCCCGCGGTGAACTGCTCCGAGGGCTCTCGTATGTCCAAAAGATGGTGGGGAAGGGCTTGAAGCAGGGCCGGATCGGGTTTGGCGGTGCCGATGTCCAGGCCCCGGTAGACCTGCATGGAATCCGCGGAGACGACTTCGGCCTCCGGCAAGCCGGCGCGGGCGATCCCCAGGAACAGGTCCGACAGGAGGGCCGTCTTGCCCGAGGCCGTCGGACCGAACAGGAGGAGGGCTCTATTCGATGAAGCGGTACTCAACCTGGCGGGAGAAGATCTGCCGCATGCCCAGGGAAACCACCTTGCCGTTGTGCTTCTCCACCTCGGGGGTGCGGAGTACGGCGAGCTGGTAGGCCCTCCGGGTCACGGCCACGGTGAGCTCGTAGGCGTTCGTGTCGTTCTCGATCAGCTGTTCGAAGGGTAATAACATGGGTTCTCCGCGTTTGGTGACGTGGGTCGGATAAAAAGTATACCGACGGGTATCCTTCGGATCAAGGGGAGGCCCCCTCTCCGGAAGCCGGGTCCCGATCCAGGGATGCCAGCTTGCGTTCGAGGCGCTCGATCAGGCGGTCCGCGGCCCGCCCGAGCTCCTCGGGATCGTCGGCCCGCCCTCCCCGACGGTCCCGTTCCCGGAACAGCTCGTCCACGATGTAGACGCTCGCCAGGATGGAGGTCTTGAGGGGATCCGTGACCCGGGTCGTCCGCTGGACCTCCTCGGTCCGCCGGCGGAGATGGGCCAGGATGGCTTCCATGTACTCCCGGGATTCGTCGGTCTGTATCGTGAAGGAGGCGCCCAGCAGCTCTATTTTCAAGGTCTGGACGGCCACGGCGGCTCGCCCGGGATCAGAAGATCTCGAGTTCCGCCCCCTCCGCGCCGGGAGCGGGGTCGGCCGCTTCCTTTCCGGAGGAGGAGGGTTCGGGACGGTGGGCCGCCTGGGGAGCCGCGGCCTTCGGCGCGGCCGGCGGGGTCGCGGATTGCGCCGCGGCGTGGACCGGCTTCTCGGCCGGAGACCGGGGAGCGGGGCCGGGATCCAGGATGGCGTCCTCGAAGGCGTTCAGCCGCTCCAGGGCGTGCAGGATCCCCTGCTCGATCCGGGCCTGGTCCCGGCGGTATTCCTCGATGGTCTTCTCCAGGTCCGCCGCCCGGGCGGTCTCCCGGGCGACGGTGTCCCGAAGGGCGGAGTTCTCGGAGGTGAGCCGATCGATGGCCGCGAGGGCCTTGTCGATCCGCGCCTCCAAGGCCCGGACCTGGTCGAGGGTTACCATCCTAGGCCTGGAGGGCGGCCTTGGCCCGCTCGACGACGGCCTTGAACCCGGAGGCGTCCCGGATGGCCATGTCGGACAGGACCTTCCGGTCGATGCTCACCTGGGCCTTGGAGAGGCCTTCGATCAGGCGGCTGTACGTGATGCCCTCGGGCCGGCAGGCCGCGTTGATGCGGGCGATCCAGAGGGTCCGGAACTCGTTCTTCTTGGCCCGGCGGTCGCGGTACGCGAACATCAGGGCCTTGGCCACGGCGTCCTTGGCGGCCTTGTGGTTCGTGCTGCGGCGGCCCCGGAACCCCTTGGCCAGCTTGAGGATCTTCTTCCTATGGTCCTTGCGGCGGGTGCCGTCTACTGCTCTCGGCATGGTTTCGCTCCTGTGCTATCTGTCGCTCTTCTCTCGGCGGTTCCGGTGCGGCGCCCCGAACGGGGGAAGGAGCGCCCTCCCGGGACTAGCCGTTGGGAAGAAGCTGCTTCTTGATCATGCGGACGTTGCCGCCGTCCACGAACCCGGCCTTGCGGAGGTTCCGCTTCCGCTTGGCGCTTTTCTTCGTCAGGATATGGCGAAGGTTCATCTTCTTGTATTTGACCTTACCGGATGCCGTGAGCGTGAAACGCTTGGCAGCGGATTTTTTCGTCTTCATCTTGGGCATGACGATCCATCCTTCTGTACGTGATATACGGAATTCACTCGCCGTCCGACGGCTTGGTTTCCACGGGCTTCTTGACGGCCTTCGGGGTCAGGATCATGGACATGAATCGCCCTTCCATGGCGGGAAGCTTCTCCATGACGTAGGATCCCTCGATATGGGAGAGGACGCTCTTGAGCACCTCTTCCCCGATCTCGGTGTGCGCGAGTTCGCGCCCCCGGAACCGTATCGTGACCTTGACCTTGTTGCCTTCCTCCAGGAACTCCCGGACGTGCTTGGACTTGAACTCAAGATCGTGATCGTCGATCTTGGGCTGCATCCGGACTTCCTTGATCTTGACGATCTTCTGGTTCTTCCGGCTTTCCTTGATCTTCTTTTCCTGCTCGAACTTGAACTTGCCGTAATCGAGCAGCTTGCAGACCGGCGGACTCGACTGGGGCGCGACCTCGACCAAGTCCACGCCCGCCTCGCGGGCTATTCTCAGGGCTTCCAGGGTGGCGACGATGCCCCGCTGCTCGCCCTTGTCGTCGATAAGCCGTACTTCCCGAACCCGGATCTGTTCATTGATCCGCAAGTTTTTATTGTCCGCCAATCGGCCTCCTTCGGATTACACCTAGCCTAGGAAGTTTCCGGCTACTTTAGCATACTTCACGGGGCGCGTCAAAGGGTCCCGGCCCCTTCGGGCAGTCCGAGGGAGCCCGGACGGGCGCGTTTGACAGCGGAAATGGCGCGTGGTAGAGTGATTTTATATGGAAGTCCCGTCCGAGTTCAAGTCCGTCGTCGCGTTCGCGGCTGCCCGCAACGCCGAGCTTATCCGGCGGTACCGGGAATCGGCCCATGCCGTGCGGAATCCCGCGGTCGTACGGCTTCTCCACTCCGTATTGGACCAGAAGGCCAGCCAGGCGGACCTTTTGCGGGCGGTCGAGGCCTCCGGGGATGCGGGACGAGAGGTCCCGGCGATCCCCCCCGATGTTCCGACATCCCCCTCGACCGGCCCCGACGCGTCGGGAGACCCCGCCCCGGACCTGCTCCGGACCATCCGGGCGGAGGAGGAGCGCATGGAAGCCCTCTTCGAGGGTCTCCGGGAAGCCGCCTCCATCGAGGACAACCGGCAGAGGCTCCACTCCCTCGCGGAGACCTCCCGGAAGATCGGCGGATGGGCCCGGGACCACCTGGAGCTCCTGGCCCTGTTCTAGTCCGGAACGGCCCTCTCGGCTTGCGCCGGGACGGGCTCCCGTGCTACCCTCCGGATCGTCATGTTCGCCTTTCCCGTCTTCGCCCTCCCCTTGGGCTACCTCTCGATCGTCGCATGGTTCTTCCCGCGCCACCGGGAAGAGGGCCTGGCCCGCAGCTTCGTCCGGGGACTCGCCCTGGGCATCCCCTGCGCCCTGATCCTCGCGCTGGCTCGGGACTGGGTGCCGGCGGTCCACGGGAGCTTCCTGCTCACCTTCCGGATCTGGTGGGAACGATTCCTCCTGCCCTTCGCTTTGGCGGTCGCCGCGTCCCGGCTGTTCGGCTCCTTCGAGGACACGGTCCGGTCCGACGCGGCCCTGCGGCGGTTCACGGCCCACCTGTTCGGATGTCTCACGGTACTGGGACTGGCCTCCGCCGTGAAGTACTCCGGCCAGCCGAGCCCCGGGGTACTCTTCTTCCATCCCCTGCTTTCCATGGCCGGCATCTTCGCCGCCGTGTACTTCCTGGAGCGGGCCGTCACGGAGGCCGGAATCTACGTTGCGTTGTGGATTGCCGCGGGAGTCCTGGCCAGCTTCGCCTTCGCCTGCGTCGGATACCTTTTCGAGGCGAGGCTCGAATGGCTCGGCGCCATCCTGTCCCTCGCCGTCCTGGGTCTTTCCGGGTACAAAGTGCGATTCCTGATGAAATGAACTGGGACCAGAGGGACTCGAACCCCCGACCTGCCGCTTAGAAGGCGGCTGCTCTATCCGGTTGAGCTATGATCCCCTGCGCGCTCATTCGCACGGGCTTCGGGACGGGCGGATTTGAACCGCCGATATCCAGCTCCCAAAGCTGGCGCCTTAGCCGCTAGGCAACGTCCCGGGATACCCGCGTACTCTAGGCCGAAGGCAAATCCCTTGTCAATCGAGGATCCGCGCCGCGCCCCCGCCGCGCCGTAGGGATCGGCCGGCTTTTTCCCTTGACAACCCGAAAATCCGGGCTCTATCATGGCGGCAGTCCTTTAGGCTCGGGATCCCCGGGCCTTAACAATCAAGGAGCGCTTATGGCCTTTACGACCGATCTCATCCGGAACGTGGCCCTGGCGGGACACGGAGGGACGGGAAAAACTTCCTTGCTCGAGCACCTGCTCTTCACGGGCGGCGCCATCTCCAAGCCGGAGACCGTGGATTCGGGCAAGACCGTCAGCGATTACATGGAGGACGAGATCGCCCGCAAGATCTCCCTCCACGCCGCCTTCTGCCACCTGGAGTGGAAGGGCAAGAATATCAATTTCATCGACACCCCCGGATCCTCCGATTTCGTGGGCGACGTGATCCTGGCCTTCCGCTCCTGCGAGACGGCCCTGCTCCTGGTCGACGGCAAGAGCGGAGTCCAGATCGAGACCATCAAGCTCTGGCGGGAGCTGGACAAGCGCGAGAAGCCCCGCTGCATCTTCATCTCCAAGCTCGACGAGGAGCGCGCCGACTTCGACGCCGCCGTGGCGGATATCAAGGAAAAATTCAAGATGGATCCCGTTCCCCTGTCCATCCCGATGGGGACCGGCTCCTCCTTCAAGGGCATCATCGACGTGGTGAACGGCAAGGCCTACGCCCTGCCCGCCTCCGGGGACCAGAAGGAAACCGCCTCGGACATCCCCTCGGACTTCGCCTCGGCGTACCAGGGAGCCCGGGCTCGACTTGCCGAAGCCGCCGCGGAAGGGGACGACGAGCTCATGGAAAAGTACCTCGAGGCCGGCGAGCTCTCCCAGGAGGAGATCCTCAAGGGTCTCGCCGAGGCCTTCGCCTCCGGCCGCATCCTGCCCGCCTTCGCGGGAGCGGGCCTCCGGAATTCCGGTTCCGCCGCCCTTCTCGAGTTCCTGGTCGGTATCGCCCCCTCCCCCCTCGCCCTCAAGCCGGAAACCGTGACGAACTCCAAGGGCGAGGAGGTCGAGTTCGGCGTGGATCCGGACAAGCCGACCACGGCCCTGGTCGTCCGCACCCAGATCGACCAATTCTCCGGCCGCCTTTCCTACTTCAAGGTATTTTCCGGGAAGCTCACCCCGGACACGGAGCTCTACAACGTCCGGGAGAACAAGAAGGAGAAGATCGGCAAGCTGTACCGGGCCCAGGGCAAGAAGCTCGAGGAAGTGAGCGAGCTCTGCGCGGGCGACATCGGCCTGACATCCAAGGTCGCGGGTCTAAAGACCAACGACACCCTGACCCTGCACGACGACCAATTCGCCTTCGCTCCCCTGCGCCTGCCCCAGCCCGTTCACGCCCTGGCCATCTCCGCGGTGAACAAGAAGGAGGAGGACAAGATGTCCGAGCTCCTCCACAAATCCGCGGAGGAGGACCTGACCTTCCAGGTCCGGTTCGACGGGGAGACCAAGGAGACGGTCATCTCCGGCATGGGGGAACTCCAGATCAACATGATCCTGGATAAGATCAAGAGCGGCGCCAAGATCGCCGTGGAGACCCGGACACCCCGGGTGGCCTACCGGGAAACCATCACCAAGAAGGCCCACGCGGAGTACACCCACAAGAAGCAGACCGGCGGCCACGGCCAGTACGCCCGGGTGGTCTTCGACATCGAGCCCCTGGAGCGGGGCAAGAACTACGAGTTCGAGAACAAGGTTTTCGGGGGCGCCGTGTCCAAGGGCTTCATCCCGGGCATCGAGAAGGGTATCCACCAGGCCATGGAGGCCGGCGTCACGGCGGGCTATCCCGTGGTGGACGTGAAGACCATGATCGTGGACGGCAAGGAACACCCCGTGGACTCCTCGGAAATGGCCTTCAAGATCGCCTCCCGGGGCGCCTTCCGGGAGTGCATGCGCCAGGCCGGCCCCGTCCTCCTGGAGCCCGTCATGAACCTGACCGTCTTCGTGGAGGACAAGTACCTGGGCGACATCATGTCCGATCTCTCCGGCCGCCGCGGCCGGATCTCCGGCCAGCAGCCCGTGGGCGGAGGGATCGTGGAGGTGAAGGCCCAGGCGCCCCAGGCGGAACTCCTGCGCTACTCCATCGACCTCCGGGCCATGACCAGCGGCACCGGGTCCTTCGAGGTCGAGTTCGACCACTACTCCCCGATCTCCGGGAAGATCGCCGAGGACGTCATCAAGGCGGCCCAGGCCTTCCGGGTGCAGGAGGAGGAGGAAGAATAAAGAAACGGGGCGCGCTGCGCCCCGTTTCTTTATTGATCGGTTTCACGGCGATGCCGTGAAACCGGTTCACCAAAGGACCATCCGCCCCCGGTCCGCCTCGAAGCCCAGGTCCCGGAGGGCGGAAGTGTAGGGTCCGTCCGCGGCGGGCCGGCCGTTCACGGTCTCCACGGACACCTTGCGCTCGGGGTCGACCCGGCGGGTCCGGGGTATCTTCAGGAATGCGAGAATTCCGGCCGGATCCCCTCCGTCGTCGAAGACCCGCAGCTCCCGGCCGTTCCGCAGACAGACCGCGGCGAGCCGGCTTCCCCGGAAGCAGAGCCGGGCGGAGGCGGTCCGGGCCGGCAGTTCTTGGGGCAGTCCCTCCGCGGCCACACCCGCCGGGCTGGCGGGGTCGCAGGCGTTCATCCAGAAGGGGTCTCCGGAAGCCTCCAGGTTCCGGAAGATTTCGAAGGACTCGGGACTCAGGAACTGAAGCCCCCCGAGGCCCGCGAAGAACCGTCCCGCCAGTACCTCCCCCGCCAGTTCCAGGGCCCGAAGGGCCGGCAGGAGCCGCGCCCATCCGAAGGCCGGAACCTCCCGTTCCAGGAGGGGCCGGCAGAGGATCCCCCACCGGCGGAGCAGGAGACGCACCCGGTCCCGGTTCAGCTGGTCGCGCTCCAGGGGGTCGGGATCGCCCTCCGCCCCCAGGGAAAACCACCGGCCCGCCACCGGGGGCCCTCCCTTCCACCGGTCCCGCAGGGCCCGGGGGATGCGACGGGGGACGCCGAAGGGAGAGGGTTCCGGACGCGGGACTTCCGGGCGCGGGAGGGCGTCCGCCCTTCGTCCTAGGTCCGCCCTTCTTCCGAAGTGCGCCCGGACCCCGGACCGCAGGGATTCCCAGGCGTCCGAGGCCGCGGCGCCCTTCCAGGCCTCCTCCCAGAGGGCCCGGGCGCAATCGTCGGGGCTCAACCCGCAGGCGTCCCGGATCGTCCAGAAATCCGAAAGGACGTCCGGGACCAGGACCGATTCCTTCGGCCGGTCCGGCAGGACCAGGTCCAGGTCCTCGGGAGCGCAGAGCCCGACCGTTTCCCGGCCCGAGCCGAACCAGAGGAGGCGGCCCTCCTCGAGTTCCCGGTCCAAGGCGGCCGGGGAGTAGTCCGGAATCCGGGCGGGCAGGAGCTCGGTCTCCCAGAGGCGGACCGGCGCGGTCCAGCCCGCCAGGGGCTCCCAGGGACCTCCCGGCCGGGCCCCCGAGAGCCCCTGGAGCCGGGCCAGGAAGAGGGGGAGATCCGAGACGGGCCGCTCGTCCACCGAAGGCCGGGCCGCCTTCCGGGTACGGCGCAGGAGGAGCTCCAGGTTGGTCTCGTCGCAATAGAGTTCTTCGGGAACGCCGGAGACCCGGACGGCGGAGGAGATTCCGCCCTCCCCGGCCCGGGCGTTCAGGGCGTCCCGGGATCGGTCCTCCGGAATACCCGTCACCGCCGCCACCCGGCCGGGAGACACGGGCCCCTCGTACCTCAGCCACTCCCCCAGCCGGGAGAGAATGTCCGCCTCCACCTCGGCCCGGCGCTCCTCGTGGACGTAGAGGTCCAGGGCCCCCCCGGCCGGACGGATCCGGACGACCCGGGCGCCCAGGGTCGGATCGGTCCGGAGGGCCTCCCTCGCCTCCCCGCCCAGGTTCGCGCCCAGGACTTCCCACTCGTCCGCGGGGATGAAGACCCGTTCCTTGACCCACTCCGCCAGGCCGGGGCCGTCGTCGGGGGCCCATCCGGGCAGCTCCCGGCGAAGCCGGGAGACGAAATCCGAAACCAGGTCCGCGGGCAGGGGCGGCCGAAGGGCCGGGGAGCCCAGGGCTTCCTCGATGGCCCGGTCCGACAGGGAGGCTCCGGACCGCCGGTCGGATTCGTCCCCCTCGTACAGGAACCGGTTCGTCTCCTGCCATACCGCCTCCCGGGCGAAGGGACTGGGGGCCCGGGTGCGGAAGGATTCGACCCGGACGCTGCCGTCCGCGATCCCGTCCAGGAGCCGGCCGAATCCCTCCAGGTCGAAGAGGTCGACCAGGCAGGTCCTCCAGGCCTCCGCCGTCACCGGGAAGTCCCCGAAGGGCCGGACCGCGTCGAACAGACGCTTGGACCGGAGCCGGGTGATCCACAGGGGGGTCCGCTTCCCGAAGCCCGCCCGGGGCAGGATCAGGGACCGGCCCGCGGACTCCCGGAAGGCCGCCCCGAAGACCCCGGAGGCTTCCAGCCGGGACCGGAGGCGGAGCTCCCGGAGAACCGGATCCCCCAGCCTCCCCAGGGCTTCCCGGACGGCCGCCTCGGGGGAGGTTCCCGGCACGAGGGGCAGGAAGGCCAGGACGAAGTCCTCGTCCCCGATCGTCTCGACCCGGACCCCGAGGGTTTCCTCGAGCTCCGCGGCCAGGGCCAAGGCCAGGGGCTCGTTCGCGCCGCCGCCCCGGAGGGTATGGAGGATCGCGGTAACCGCGTCGCCCCGGAGGGCCGGGTCGGAGCAGAGCTCAAGGGGTACGCAGGCGGGTCCCGCCGGGGGCACCCCCTGTTGGGCCCGGGCCTGGGCTTCCAGGAACTCCGCCAGGGCGGCCCGGGCTTCCCCGGTCAGGCCCAGGCCGTCCAGGACGCCCGTCGGGAAGCCCCCGGGACCGAAGGACGCGGACAGCTCCAGGGTCCTGCGGACCAGGATCGGGCTGCGGTAGCGGGCCTCCCCCTTCCAGAAGGGAACGAAGTCGGCGGGCCGGTCCAGGGGGACGACCTCCACGGCCTCGGGGCCGATGTCCCGGATGCGCCAGGACCGGGTCCCGAAGGAGAAGGCGTCCCCGGTCTTGCGTTCCCAGACGAACTCCTCGTCCAGCTCCCCGATCCGGGTACCGTCCGGGAGGCGCAGGGAATAGACCCCCCGGTCCGGTATGGCACCGCCGGAGGAATAGAGGAGCCGGAGGGTGCCCTCCGCGGCGCTCAGGGTTCCCGAGAGCCGGTCGTACCGAAGCCGGGGCTTGAGCTCCCGGAGCCGCGCCGACTCGTACCGCCCGGCCAGCATCTCCACGACCCGGTCGAAGGACTCCCGGGAGAGGGTCCGGAAGGGAGGGAAGGTCCGTACGTCCTCGTACAGGGAATCCGCCGTCCGTTCCCCCGCCGCGCAGAGGGCCAGGACCGCCTGGGACAGGATGTCCAGGGGGTTCTCCACGGGGGACAGGGGTTCGATCTCCCGGTCCCGGACCGCCCCGGCCAGGGCCGCGGAGCGCAGGAGGTCCATGCCGTGGAAGGGGAAGAGGGTTCCCCGGCTCGTCTGTCCGACCCCGTGGCCCGACCGGCCGACCCGCTGCAGGGCCGGCGCGACCGCGGGGGGCGAGCCCGCCAGGACCACCTCGTCCACGGATCCCACGTCGATCCCCAGTTCCAGGGACCCCGTGGCCACCACGCAGGGAAGCTCGCCGGCCTTGAGACGCTCCTCCACCATCCGACGAACCTCCTTGGAGAGGGATCCGTGGTGGGCGTAGGCCGTACCCGCCCCGGCCTTCTCGTTCAGGAGGAAGGCGATGCGCTCCGCCCGGCGGCGGGAATCCGTGAATACCAGGGTCGAGCGGTTCCGCCGGATCCTCCGGGCGAGGTCGTCCACCAGGGCGGCGTAGCGGGAGGACTCCGGGAGACCGGATCCGGACCCCTCCTCCGGAGCCGGGGGCGGAGGCGAGGGGTATTCGACGGACAGGTCGATCCGCTTTTCCGCGGGCGGGCAGACGACGGTCACGGGCCGGGGCTCGTACCGGAAGCCCGGACGCCCCTCCCCCGCCGGCACCTTCCGCAGCCCCCCAATAAAGGCCGCGGCCGCCTCCGGGGGCCGAACCGTGGCGGAGAGGGCGATCCGGCGGAACTCCCCGGCCAGGAGGGCAAGGGCCCCGATCTGGCAGGCCAGGAAGGCCCCTCGCTTGGAATCCAGGATCGCGTGGATCTCGTCCAGGATGACCAGCCGCACGTCCGCCAGGACCGACCGTCCCCGGGGTCCGGCCAGGAGGATGGCCAGGCTTTCCGGCGTGGTGGCCAGGATCGAGGGGGGCCGGGCCAGGAAGCGCCGGCGGTCCGAGGCGGGGGTATCCCCCGACCGGGTCTCCGCCCGGATGTCCGGAAATTCGAGGCCTTCCCGCTCGAACCGGGCCCGGAGGGAGGTTAGGGGCTCCCGCAGGTTGACCCGGATGTCCTCGTTCAGGGCTTTGAGGGGGGACACGTAGAGAACCGAAAGCCGGGACGGGTCGTATTCGCCCCGGATCAGGCGGGAGATCGCGTCCAGGAAGGCGGCCAGGGTCTTCCCGCTGCCCGTGGGGGCCAGGGCCAGTACGTGCTCTCCCGCGGCGATCCGGGGCCAGGCGGCGGCCTGGACGGCGGTGGGCTCTCCGTAGGTGTCCCGGAACCAGGGGGCCAGGAGGGGGTGGAAGCTTTCGGGGAAGGGCGTGTCCATTCCGGCATGGTACCCCGGCGGTCCGCGGGGTTCAAGTTCTAGGACGACGAGCGGATACGGACCCGGGCGGCCCGCAGACGGAGCTCCCGGGCGTAGTCCTCCATCCGGCCTTCGGGGGTGGCGGGCAGGGATTCCCACCGGGCATCCAGGACCCGGAGGGGCCGGAACCCCTGCAGTACCACGGAATCCTCGGGCTCCAGGTACTCCGCGAGGCGGCGGATCTCCTCCGCCTCGACGATCCCGGGGGCGCAGGTGATGCGAAGCTCGTACGGCACCCCCAGGGTGCGCAGGATCCGGAGGGACTCGAGGACCCGATCCGACGCGTCCGGCACCCCCGGCGCCACCCGATCGTAGTCCTCCGGCGAGGTCTTCAGGTCCAGGGCCACGAAGTCCGCGCCGATCCCCTCGATCCGATCCGGGAACGAGCCGTTGGTGTCCAGCTTGACCTTGAAACCCCGGCCCCGCAGTTCCGCCGCCAGATCCGGAAGATCGTCCCGCAGGAGCGGCTCACCCCCGGACAGGACCACTCCGGAAAGGACGTTCCTCCGGGTCTCCAGGAAGGCCAGGGCGTCCCCGGTGGTGGACAGGCCCTCCGGGAAGGGAGGGATCACCAGGTCGGGATTGTGGCAGTACGGGCACCGGAAGTTGCAGCCCGGGAAGAACAGCACCGCCGATACCCGGCCCGGGAAGTCGATGAGGCTGGTCCTGAGGACGGCGACCCCCGAGGCCGCCGCGCGTTCCGATACGCCGCGGTCGTTCACGGCGGGCCGGTCACGCGGTCTCGGGGACCGTCTCCAGGAAGGCCCGAAGCTCCGTGACGCTGTACGCCCGGTAGACCTCCCGGTCCTCGAGGTCCCGGAGCACCGCGGTCGGGCAGGAAAGCACGCCGTATTCCCGGGCGAGCTCCAGCCCTTCCGGGGTGTCGACGTCCGTATCCCGGCCCAGAAGGCCCGTGCCTTCCAGGTAATCCCGGACGGCGGGGCAGTTGGGACAGGACCGTCGGGTGAACAGGAGGTAGGTTGCGGGTCCCATGACGTCGCTCAGGGTCGGCGCCGGTTCCCCGGTGAGTCGCTCCGGGTGCTCGGCCGGGGATTCCCAGAGGACGGCGTGCCCGGAGACCGGAGCGCCCTCAGGAAGGACATCCCCGGAGGCGGAGGGCACGCCGGTAGGGAAGCGATAGGTCGCCCGATGCGAAAACTCCTCCCGCTTGCCCGCGTTCCAGTTCTTGACGGACCGGTAGTATCCCACGATCCGGCTGTACACCTCCGTAGGAGTACCCTGGACGGAGGCCAGGTCCGCCTTCAGGGCGGCGAGCTTTTTTTCGATCGTTGCCGAATCCATGTACCCTCCTGTGAGGTAAATCGGTTAAGGGGTGAATCGTGAATACGTGATTCCTGAATCCGATTCTCGAGGCGCTCAGGACCTCAAGCGGCTACAGCCGCTCCATTCACCCATTCACCCATTCACCTATTCACCTATTCACCTATTCTCTTCCTTCCGCCAACTCCTCTTCCAACGCCCGTATCTCCCTTCGGAGCCGCTCCTCCTTCTCGGCCTTGCACTTGGGACAGGAGAAGTGCTTTCCCGAGAGATAGCCGTGCACCGGACAGACCGAGAAGGTCGGGGAGATCGTGTAGTAGGGGATGCGGTAATTCCCCGCCACCGCCTTGACCAGGTCCCGGATCGACCGCCAGTCCTCCACCGCCTCGCCCAGGAAGATGTGGAAGACGGTGCCCCCGGTGTACTGGGTCTGGAGCTCCTCCTGGTGGTCCAGGGCGTCGAAGAGGTCCTCCGTGAATTCCGCGGGCAGCTGGGAGGAATTCGTGTAGTAGGGTTCCTCCCGGCCGGAGGTGACGATCTGGGGATACTGCTTCTTGTCGTGCTTGGCCAGGCGGTAGGAGGTGCTCTCGGCGGGGGTCGCCTCCAGGTTGAACAGCTCCCCGGTCTCCTCCTGGAAGTCCTGGAGCCGCTTGCGCATGTACCCCAGGACCTCCAGGGAAAAGGCTTTTCCGTCGGGAGTCTCGATTCCCTTCCCCAGGAAGTTGAGGCAGCACTCGTGCATTCCGACGAGGCCGATCGTGGAAAAATGGTTGTCGAAGGACTTGAGGTAGCGGCGGGTATAGGGGAAGAGCCCCGCCTCGAGCAGGCGGGAACACACCTTGCGCTTGATCCGCAGGCTTTCGGCGGCCAGGTCCAGGAGCCGGTCCAGACGCCGGAAGAAGTCCGTCCGGGAATCCGACCGGTACCCGATCCGGGGCAGGTTCAGGGTGACGACGCCGATGGATCCCGTGAGCTCGTCGCTGCCGAAGAGCCCGCCGCCCCGCTTGCGGAGCTCCCTCTTGTCCAGCTGGAGGCGGCAGCACATGGACCGCACGTCCCCGGGATCCAGGTCGGAGTTGATGAAATTCTGGAAATAGGGAGTGCCGTACTTGGCGGTCATCTCGAAGAGCCGTCGGGCGTTCGGGGTATCCCAGTTGAAGTCCTTGGTCACGTTGTAGGTCGGGATGGGATACTGGAAGCCCCGGCCCTCGGCGTCCCCCTGGAGCAACAGGTCGATGAAAACCTTGTTGATCAGGTCCATTTCCGGCTGGCAGTCCCCGTACGTGAACGGCAGTTCCTTCCCCCCGACCACCGCCGGCAGGTTCGCCAGGTCGCTCGGAACCGTCCAGTCCAGGGTGACGTTCGTGAAGGGCGCCTGGCTGCCCCAGCGGCTGGGGGTGTTCACCCCGAAGAGGAAGCTCTGGACGCACTGCCGGACCTCCGACTCCGGCAGGGAGTCGGCCTTCACGAAGGGGGCCAGGTAGGTGTCGAAGGAGGACAGGGCCTGGGCCCCGGCCCACTCGTTCTGGAGGACCCCCAGGAAGTTCACCATCTGTTGGACCAGGGTCGAAAGGTGCTTGGCGGGGGTGGAGGAAATCTTGTCCGGGACGCCCCCGAAGCCCTCCCGGATCAGGGCCCGTAGGGACCACCCGGCGCAGTACCCGGAGAACATGGAAAGGTCGTGGATGTGGAAGTCCGCGGAGCGGTGGGCCTCGGCGATCTCCTCGGGGTAGATGTTCTTGAGCCAGTAGTTGGCGGTGATGGACCCCGAGTTGTGGAGGATCAGGCCGCCCAGGGAGTAGTTAACGTTGGCGTTCTCCTTTACCCGCCAGTCCGCCTGGGCCAAGTAGCCGTCCATGGTGGAATTGATGTCCAGCATGAGGGTCTTGGTATCCCGGAGGACCTCGTGCCGGGCCCGGTAGAGGATGTAGGCCTTGGCGACCTCCACCTCCTTGGCCTCGACCAGGATCGTCTCCACGACGTCCTGGATCTCCTCGATGGCGGGGATGGAATTCCGGTGCCGCCCGGCCAGGAGGAGCCGCAGGCGTTCCTCCACCGCGGCGGTGAGGCGTTCCACCGTATCCTTCTCCGCGACCCCGGACACGGCCCGGAACGCCTTGGCGACGGCTTCGGCGATCTTGGAACGGTCGTACTTCTCGACCTGTCCCGAGCGTTTGACCACGGATTTGATGAAAGAATGATCATCCTCCCCGCCGGGGGAGCCCAGGAAGCTCCTCCACTCGGGGAAGACATTCTGATCCGGCATAGTCCCCTCCCAGGACCGGGACGGCCGCGGGAGCGATCCGGCCGCCGAGCGCGGCATCCGGCCGGGCACCAAGTCCCGGACCGCGGAACGCTTCCCGAAGCCCGGCCGCGCGCCGGCTCCCAATCCGGCGCGCGGCCCATCCCCTACTTCACGATACTTTCACGACCTTCACAGGGCAGGCCCTTTTCTTGACGACTCTATCCGCTCGATCACCTTCAGGAACTCGTCCACGCTCTCGAAACTCCGATATACCGCCATGAACCGGACGTAGGCCACCTTGTCGATGTCGTACAGCCGGTGCAGGACCATGTCCCCCAACGCGGAGCTCGCGATCTCGTTGGCGCCCTTGCCCCGGACCGCGGCTTCGTCCTCGATCTCGTTTATGATGTTCTCTATGGAGAGCTGGGAAATCGGGCGCTTCTCCACGGCCCGCTGGACACCCCGCTCCAGCTTGGCCCGCTCGAAGGGCTCCCGGCGGCCGTCCCGCTTGACGACCATGAGAGGCTTCTCCTCGATACGCTCGTAGCTGGTGAAGCGGAACTCGCAGGCCAGGCACTCCCGGCGCCGGCGGATGCTCTCCCCGTTGGCCAGGGTACGGGAATCGATGACCCGGTCGTCCAGGCTTCCGCAGTGGGGACACCTCACCGTGCGCTCCCGCCGAATAGAATTTTTTTTCTCCCGGGACCCCGATCCGACATTCCTTGGTATCCTTTTTGCAATCAGACTATACAACAAATGGTAGTGCCTATCGCGATCGACTACAGGATATAGTAGCGGAGCGAAGAGATGTCAAGGCTTTCCGAGAAAAAAAACAAGCCCACCCGGAAAACCTTTCCCCGGACCGGGAAACAGGCTATGTTATCCGGGAAGGTATCTGAAATCCCGTTCAACCATAGGGGGTACTATGACGTTTTCCGAAAAGATCAAGAACATCGTCAACGCCGGGCTGGACTCCTCCAAGGACATCCTGTCCAAGGCCGGGGAAAAGGCCCAGCAATGGGGGGAGATGGGGGTGCTCAAGGTCGAGATCGTCCAGCTCCGGGCCCAGGCGGAGAAGATGACCGCCCGGCTGGGGGCGGAGGTCTACGAGACCCTGGTGGAGAAGGGCCAGAAGACGGTCAGCCGGGACACCCCGTCCGTCCGGGACATCCTCGGGAAAATCGAGGAGCTGGAACGGAACGTGGAGGAGAAGGAAGCCCAGTACCGCAAGCTCGGGGGCAAGGAAGAGGACCTGAACAAGGCCTAGGGGACCGAGGGGCTACTCCGGCCCGGGCCCCTCGGATCCCTCCTTGCGGATCCTGCAGACGTACATGGGGCCCGCGCCCCGGGCTTCGTCCGGGAGGACCAGGATGCCGAATCCGGTGGCCTCGAAGACGGGGGCCCCCGGTCCGGCTTCTTCGGCGGTCACCGGCCGATACCGGATCCGGTTTCCGTACTTCGCCGCGAGACGTCCCGCGACTCCGTCGTTTTCCTCCGGGGAAAGGGCGCAGGTGGAGTACACGAGCCAGCCTCCGGGTTTCAGCAGAAGGAAAGCCGCGGAGAGCAGGGCCCACTGCCGGGCGGCCAGGTTCCGGACCCGGGCCGGCGACCAGGCCGCCAGGTGCGACGGGGAGGCCAGGACATGGCGCTCGCTGGAGCAGGGGGCGTCCAACAGGATGGCGTCCCAGGCTTCCCGTTCCTTCCGGGCCCGGGCCGCCGCGTCGAACCCCGAGACCTCGACCCGTGCCGCGAGTTCCGGAAGAAGGTGACGATTCAGGACCTTTCGGAGGCGCCTACGCCGGTCCGCGGACAGCTCGTTGGAGGTCAGGGACAGGCCCGGCCGTTCCGCCATCCGGGAGGCCAGAACCAGGGATTTCCCGCCCGGGGCCGCGCAGGCGTCCAGGATCCGGCCCCGCTCCGGGAGGGGCAGGCTCCGGGCCGCCAGGACGGAGGCCCGGTCCATGCGGTAGGGCTCGGCCAGTCCTTCCGAGAACTCCACGCTGTCCGGCGGGCCCTCCAGGGCGGACCGGAGGGCGGGGAATCTTTCCCCGAAGAGTCCTTCGTACCTTCGGAGGAAGGCCTCCCGACCCCGGTCCGAAGCATCCCTGGCCATGCGGAATTGACACTCCCCCCGGGCCCGACTAGACTCCTCGGCGCCCGGATCCCCAGGATACACCGACCCGCGGCGGAACGGAAAGGACCCCATGATCCGAGCCCTGATCTTCGACCTGGACGGCACCCTCGTGGACACCCTCTCGGATATCGCCCAAGCCATGAACGGGGCCCGGGCGGACCTGGGCCTCGGGCCCCTTCCGGCGGAAGCCTACCGGTCCCGGGTGGGCTGGGGTTCCCGGGAGCTGTCCCGGCTCTCCCTTCCCGAGCACCTCCGGACCGAGGAGGAGATCCTGCGTCTCGACGCGGGATTCCGCGCCCGCTACGAGGCCGCCCCGGCGGTCCGATCCGCCCCCTTTCCCGGAATCCCCGGGATGCTGTCGGAACTCCGGGCCGCGGGGATTCCCCTATGCGTCCTGACGAACAAGCCCGCCGAGGCCGTGACCCCCCTGCTGGCCGCCCTCTTCCCGGACCTGCGCTTCTTCCGGGCCCTGGGCGCCGAAGACGGAGGCCCCCGCAAGCCCGATCCTGCCGGGGCTCTGCGGATCGCCCGGGACCTGGACCTTCCGCCCGGACAGATTGGATTCGTCGGGGATTCCGGAGTGGACATGCGGACGGCCGGTAACGCCGGGATGGTCCCGATCGGGGTGGCCTGGGGGTACCGCGATGTCGAGGAATTGCGGGCGGAGGGAGCCGTACGAATCGTCGGGACCCCCGCGGAACTCCCGGCCCTGCTGTCCGCCCTGTGATCCGGAAGGCCGCGGCCGCCCGTCTTTTCCCTCCCCGTCCCCGTTGAGTATACTGGAAGCGGCGGCGCCGCAGGGCCGAACGGCCGGGCGCTCCCATTCGCGAACAACCCCAAGCGCCGGGAGGAATGCATGGACAGGAAGGATTTGCTGGAACGGGCACGCGCCTATATCGACCAGGAAACCGAGGCCGCCTTCCGGAAGGAAGTCGAGGACCTCCTCGCGCGGGAGGACTGGAAGGAGCTGGGGGACCGCTTCTACCGGGACCTCGAGTTCGGCACCGGAGGGCTCCGGGGCAAGATCGGCGGGGGTACGAACCGCATGAACCTCCTGGTGGTCCGGAAGGCCACCCAGGGTCTCTGCGACTACCTCAAGTCCGCCCTTCCCGGCAAGAGCCTGGCCGCCTGCATCGCCTACGATTCCCGGCGCTACTCCGCGGCCTTCGCGGAGGCTACGGCCCTGGTCTTCGCGGCCAACGGGATCAAGGCCTGGCTCTTCAGCTCCCTCCGACCCACCCCGGAGCTCTCCTTCGCGATCCGAAAGCTCGGGGCGGACACCGGGGTGGTGGTCACCGCCAGCCACAACCCCCCTGCGTACAACGGGTACAAGGCCTACTGGGGGGACGGAGCCCAGGTCATCGCCCCCCACGACGAGGGGATCATCGCCCGGGTCAATTCCGTCGACCGGGTCCTCACCATGGGCCGCGACGAGGCCCGGGCCGCGGGACTCCTTGCGGTGATCGACAAGGAGGTGGATGAGCCCTACGCGGCGATGGTCAAGTCCAAGCTCTTCCGCCCCGCCCTGATCAAGGAGAAGGCCGGGTCCGTGAAGATCGTCTACTCCCCCCTCCACGGCACCGGGGCCCTCCACTTCGAGCGCGTCATGGGCGATCTGGGACTCGAGGTCGTGACGGTCCCCGAGCAGAGGGAGCCCGACGGGGAGTTCCCCACCGTCTCCTACCCCAACCCGGAGGAGGCCGCGGCCCTGAAGCTGGCCCTGGACCTGGGTCGGTCCGTGAAGGCCGACGTCGTCATGGCCACGGATCCCGACGCCGACCGGCTGGGCATCGCGGTGCCCGACGGCCGGGGGGACTTCGCCCTGATCACGGGCAACCAGCTGGGGTCCCTCCTGGCGGATTACATCCTCCTGTCCCGGAAGGAGTTCGGCACCCTGCCCCGCAAGCCCGCCACCATCCGGAGCATCGTGACGACCGAGCTCCAGGCCCGGATCGCGGAGGCCTACGGGGCGACCTGCTTCGACTGCCTTACGGGGTTCAAGTGGATCGCCGACCTCATGCGGAGGTTCGAGACCGACGGCCGGGGCTACGAGTTCGTGTTCGGAACCGAGGAGAGCTACGGTTACCTCGTGGAGAACGAGGTTCGGGACAAGGACGGGATCTCGGCGGCCGCCATGACCGCCGAGATGACCCTGTACTGGCGCAGCCGGGGAAAGAGCCTCCTGGAACGCCTCGAGGACCTCTACCGGACCTACGGCTTCTACGAGGAGAAGGGGATCAGCAAGTACTTCGAGGGAGCCTCGGGCATGGCGGTCATGGGGGGCATCATGGAGGAGTACCGGCGGATCCAGCCCGCCGCCTTCGGGGGGGTGCCCGTGGTCCGGATCCGGGACCTCAAGGCCGGCAAGGTCTGGGAGCCCGCCAAGGCCGGGTCGGAGGTCCCCGCGGACCTGCCGGCCAGCGACGTACTCCAGTGGTGGCTCGCGGACGGGACCCTGGTCACCGTCCGCCCCAGCGGGACGGAGCCCAAGATCAAGTATTACATCCTGGCCCGGACCGAGGTCTCCGGGGGATCCCTGGAGGCCGCCCGGGCGGAGAGTGCCCGCAAGGTCAAGGCCATCGAGACCGACATTCGGGCCGTCGTGGACTCCAAGTGAACCGATACGGATTCCTTCGCAGGATCCGGCCCCGGACCTCGCCGGCCGGAAGCGGGTCCCCCGGGCGCGGTCGGCGCGGGGGGCGGATGGACCTGGCCGCGCTCCGGGAACACTGGGGCCGATCGGTCTTCACGGTACTGGACTTCGAGACGACGGGTCTCGATCCCCGGGAGGACCGCATCTGCGAGATCGGTGCCGTCCGGCTCACCCCGACGGGCGCCGAATCCGCCAGCCTGGACCTCCTGGTGAATCCCGGACGTCCCATCCACCCGGAGGCCTCCCGGGTCAGCGGGATCACGGACGAGATGGTGAGGGACGCCCCGGCGGTCGAGAGCGCCCTTCCGGACCTCCTGGCCTTCCTGGGGGATTCGGTCATCGTAGCCCACAACGCATCCTTCGACCTGGGATTCCTCGCCGCCGCCGCCCGGCGGGCCGGGCTGGTCGCCCCCGCGAATCCCGTGGCGGACACCCGGGATCTGGCCCGGGAAGCCTTCCCCGGCCTGCCCTCCTACGCCCTCCAGCGGCTGGCCGGCTCCTTCGGCCTGGCCCCCGGGAACGCCCACCGGGCCTGCGACGACGCCCGCACCTGCGCCCGCCTCCTGGTCCTCTGCGCCCAGGCCGCCTCGGGAATTCCCGCGGGGGACGCGGAATCGGAGAGCCCCGGAACGCCATGAACCCGAGCCCTTCCCCGGACGCGGCGGTCCGCCGGGCCCGCGTCCTGGTCGTCGTCTCATCCCTCCTCCTCCTGCTCGAGGGAGGCCTGGTCCTGGCCTCCGGAACCCGATCGGGGAGGGGCGTCGGCACGGCCGAGCTTCCCGAGCCCGGGACGGAATCCGCGGCGGATTCCCGCGCACCGTCCCCCGCCGGAGAGCCTCTCGTCCCGGCCGGCCGCCTTGGGGACCCGGCCCGGTCCCTGGAGATCGGGAACCTCCGCCTCCTCTCCCTCGAGGAGGCGGCCGCGGCGGGGCGAGCCTGGGCCCGAACGGCCGCCGCGGACGGGCAGATCACGGAGCGGGAACTGGCCGCCGTACTACCCTCCCCGGCCTTCATCCTGGCCCGGACCTCCCCGGATGACTACACGGACGACATCCGGGATTCCGCGACGGGCGCCGGGGCCTTCGCCCGGGCCTACCGGCCCATCCACGAGGCCATGCCCGGCTCCAACGCCGCGGGAGCCCGGTTGGAAGCCGCCCTGGGTGAGATCCACGCGGTCCGGAACGCCCGGGGATCCGGCGATCCCGCTTCCGCCGTTCCGGGGCGCCTGTCCGCCCCCGTACCCCGGGGCCAGCGGTGGATCGCTTCCCCGGAGGACCTCAAGCTGACCCACCGCCACGCCCTGGACATCTTCTTCCTGGGCGAGGGGGAACGGGGAAGCGCGGAGAAGGGCCCCGTGATCCGGTCCATGAGCCCCGGCCTCGTGGTGGCCGCCGCGAGCGACTGGGTCGGCGGCGAGGGGGCCGCCAAGTACCGCCGGGGAGGCCTGACGCCCCGGGCCGGGAACGGGGCGGTGATCTACGACCCCGAGGCCCGGAGGTACTACACCTATTTCCATATGCACGATGTAACCGTCCGGGCCGGACAGTGGGTCCGGGCGGGGGACGAGCTCGGACGGGGCGGGAACACCGGCACGAACGCCCGCAAGCGGGGCCACGGAGGCCACCTCCACCTGGAGATCTACGAGGCCTCCCGGGATCGCGCCCTGGACTGCTGGGGGCTCCGGGACCTGGTCCTGTCCCTGTGAATCTTGAAACCTCCAAAACCTCCGCATCGAATTTTGTTTTTCCCGACCATCGCGCTATACTTTAGGAGCGACCCAAGGAGGTACGACGATGAAACGGTTCATTCTGGTCCTTTCGGCCTTGGCGATTCTGTCCGCCGGCGCGACCTCGCAAACCCTCGATGGCTTCCAGACCGCCTTCCAGACCTTCGCGGACGACATGGCCGGTGTCCTGGCCGCCAACTCCACGGTCGGGAACGTCTGGTCCCAGGCCTACGTGGGGGGCTTCCCCCGTTTCGGGGTGGGCCTCGCCCTGGGCGCCAACTTCGTGCCCGCGGACTCCGCGGAACCCCTTTTCGCGGCGGCCGGTGAGACCCTTCCGGCCGAGCTTGCGAATGTCGGAATTCCCATCCCCGCCGCGGCCCTGTCCTTCAAGATCGGACTTCCCTTCCTGAACATGGACGTGGGCGTCAAGGGCGGCCTCATCCCGGACTCGGCCTCAGGAGCCCTCTCGGGAATGGGCGTGAACGCCACCTACGAGACCCTGGGCGTGAACCTCCGGTACGCCCTGCTCAAGGATCGGCTGGTGATCCCCGCCGTGTCCATCGGGGCGAGCTGGAACTACATTAAGGGTTCTGTGGCCACGGGCCTAGGCGCCGGCCCGACGAATTATGCCTTCAATGACGGTACCTATAACTATACCGTATCCGTTTCAGACCCCGATCTTGAATTGAATTGGCAGGCAAACACTTTTGATTTCACAATTCAGGCTTCGAAAAATTTACTAATTTTCACTCCCTACCTGGGAGCCGGATTGACAATCGGTACCACTTCCGTGGATGGAGGAATGTCCGCAGCAACGACCGTATCGGACGATAATCCTGCGACAACCACGGACCAGCAAATTCGGGATGCGATCGAGGCTGCCACCGGCATAGTCGTGACCGACCAAGGCTTCCTGGTCTCCGCCTCCTCCAATGCACCGACGATCCGCATCTACGGCGGCACCAGCATCAACATCCTGATCCTCAAGCTGGACCTGATGGCTTCCTACGTCCCGGCCACCCAGGCCCTGGGCGCCCAGGCGATGGTACGGATCCAGCTCTAGGTTCCCGTTCCGCACGATTCGAGCCCCTCAAAAGCGGCCGCCCCCGGGGCGGCCGCTTCATTTTCCGGCCCCCGGAAGTCCCGCCCGGGGCACCCCGGTTTGACAGGACCGGTTCCCCGTATATGATGTAGCCATGAGCACCGCGCGCGTGAGCTACGACCTCGTCGTCCTGGCCGGGGACGTCGGGGGGACCAACACGAACCTGGCCCTGATCGGCAAGAAGGGCGGGACCTTCTCCACCATCGTGGAACGGCATTACTCCACCAAGACGGTGGCCGCGTTCCGGGATCCCCTGGATCGGTTCCTCCGGGAAGCCCGGGAGGAGGCCCCCGGCTTCCGGCCGGACCTGGCCTGCGTCTCCGGCGCCGGTCCCGTGGAGGAAGGCCGCATCCGGCTCACCAACGCCCCCTGGGACATCGACGCCGCGGAGATCTCCCGGGACTTCGGGATCCGGACCATCCTGATCAACGACTTCACCGCCGTGTCCTACGGCGTCCTCCTCCTGGATCCCGCGGACTCCTCCCAGCTCCGCCTTCTGGCCGGGCGGGACTCCCCTCCCCCCGAGCCGGTTCCCGGGGGCGTGAAGGCCGTCCTCGGGGCGGGCACGGGCCTGGGGGTCGGGTACGTGGTGCGGGTGGGGGACCGGACCCTGGCCTTCCCCTCGGAGGGGGGGCACGTCTCCCTCCCGGTCTACGACGAGGAGACCCGGGACTTCTCCCGATGGCTGGAAGACCGGTACGGCTTCCCGCCCGGCGCGGAGGCCGGGGTGTCCGGTCAGGGGATCGGGCACCTCTTCGCCTTCCTGGCGGAGCGGGAGACGGCGGCCGGCCGCAGCCTCTCCGCCCGGGACGCGGCCGTCCTGGACCTGCCGGAGGCCGAGCGACCCGCCCGGATCGCCGCGGCTTCCCGGGAGAGCACCCTCTGCGGCCGGTCCCTGGAGATCTTCGTACGCCTGTACGCCCGCTGCGCCGCGGACGCCGCGGCCTGCTTCCTGCCCTACGGAGGCCTGTACCTAGCGGGGGGCATCGCCTCCAAGAACGAGGCCTGGTTCCTGGAGGATTTCCGGTTCATGGACATGTTCCTCCGCAGCTATCGCGAACACATCCGGGCTATCCTGGCCCGGGTGCCGGTCTATATCGTGAAGGATTACGGCATATCCCTGTACGGGGCCGCGAACGCCGCCGCTTCCCTGATGTGAGGAACGGAAGAACCGAAACCATGGAGGGACCAAGATGGTGACCGACGCCCTGCGCCGCGACATGGAATCCAAGGGCATCGACGTGGCGCTGACCCTGTCGATCCTCAAGGACTACAACGAGGGCTTTTACGACGACGTCCGGCCGGTCAAGGCGGCGGGGGTGCCCGCGGTGGACAACCGCACGGTCATCGCCCTGGAAAAGGGCCTGGCCTACCCGATCCCCGCCGAGGAGGCCCGGAGGCGGCTCGCGGACCTGGACCTGCCCCTTCCGGCGGCCGCCCTGGACGAGGGCTCCAAGCTGCGGTTCCCCCTGGCGGCCCTGGCGGAGCTGGGGGAGCGGCTCCTCCCGAGGACGGCCTACGGGATCCTGAACGGCGGCTCCGCCACGAGCTACGCGGACCGGAAGAAGAACCAGGCCTTCGGGGCCGACGTATTCTCCGCCCTGGAGGGCCCCTTCGAGGAACTGGCGCCCCTCTGCGAGGGTCGCCCGAAGGGGGTCACCCCCGCCTACATCAACCCCGACGGATCCCCGGGGGCTTCGTTCCTCCAGCTCAAGCTGCGGGCCCGGCTCCTTTCTGCCCTGGCCTACCGCCGCCGCTACGGGGATCCGGGGCGGCCGATCCTGCCCCTGTTCCAGATGACCAGCGCGGCCACGGACGCGGAGCTGGCCCGGGCCTACGAGGCGTACGAGGAGGAGGAGATCCTCCGCCCCCTGGCGGAAGCCCTGGGCTCCCCCGCCTGCTCCTTCCTCACCGGCATCCAGCCCATGATCGGGGCCTATTCCCACTCCGAGACCGGACGGCCCAAGACGGTCTTCGACCGAGCCTTCGGACGGGCCGACTCCTCCCTGCCCCTGCCGGGAGGGCACGGCCAGTGCTTCCGCGTCCTGGCCCCCGCCCTGCGGAGCCTGCGGGAATCCGGCGTACGGTACGCCTACCTGGGAAACGTGGACAACCTGGGCTACCTGCCGGACCCGGTGGAGATCGGCCTGGCGGCCCTCTGCGGACTCCCGGCGGCCTTCGATTTTTCGGTGCGGACCCCGGTGGACGTGAAGGGGGGGATCCTGGTGGAGACCGCCGAGGGGAAGCGCCTGGTGGCGGACATCGGCCCGGCCATCCCCTTCGCGGAGGTCCAGCGCCTGGAGGACTCCGGATCTACGATCCTGTTCAACTGCGCCACCGGCCTCTTCGACCTGGACTGGCTGGTGCCCCGCCTGGACGAGATCGGCCGGGGCCTCCCGGTCCGCTTCACGGACCAGGACAAGGACGCGGGCCGCTATTCCCAGGCCGAGCAGGTCACCTGGGAGGTCACCGGGATCCTGCCCTCCTTCCTGGCCTTCGCGGTCAACAAGTACGACCGCTTCATTGCGGCCAAGATGCTGGCGGAGACCCTGCTCACCAGCGGCGTGGGGGCGGACGACCCCCGCCTTCCGGCGGACCTGGCGGCCACCTCCAGCCTCCTCCGGGCGGGCCTGGAATGGAAGCTGGCCGGCCCCTACGGCATGGAGCTCTGGGACGGGCGGTGGACCCCTCGGGAAACCTCCTAGGGTCCCGCGCCCTCATCCGATCCTCTCGACCTCCACGGGAATCCCGTGCATCACGCAGGCGGTGGAGGGAGGGCTCCCTTCGGTGCCGGTCAGGACGTTCGCGGATCCGCCGAGGTCCGAGGCAAAACCGGCGTCGAGCCCGGATTCTTCGGGCACCGCCTCGTACCAGGCGCCCTCGTATAGGCTGACCGTGCCCGGGAGGATGGATTCCGTTAGCTCCGCGACGGCCCGGGTGGAGCCCCGGGCGTTTCGAATCCGTACCTCCGCGCCGGGCAGGATGCCCCGGGCGGCGGCGTCCCGGGGATGGAGGGTCAGGACGGCTCCGCCCGATGAAGCCGGCGTACCTAAGTCCCCTCCCTGGGAATGGGTGCGGAGCGGGGACTTGGGCGTGGTCAAGAGCAGGGAAAAGCCCGGCTCCTCGGGCGCCGGCCTCCAGACGGGGATCGGCGGCAGCCCCGTGTCCCGGGCCCAGGCCGGGCTTGAGAGCTCGACGAGGCCCGAGGGGGTGCCCAGGGGATGCGCCCGGGGATCCTCGGCGAATTCCGCCAGGCCCGTCCGCTCCTGGTCCGGGGCGAGGTAGATCCCCGTTTCCCGAAGAGCGTCCGGATCGGGCACATCGGAGTCCTCAAGGAAGGCGTCCAGCCAATCCCGTTCGGACCGTCCCCCCGTGAATGCCTCCCCGAACCCCATCCGGTGCGCGAGATCCGAAAGGATATCGTAATCCGTCCGCGCGGAGCCCCGGAGGGGGCAGGCGGCGCGCTTGTAGGCCACCCAGTTCCCGCACCAGGGGATGCCGATGTCCTCCTTCTCCAGGGGCGAGGCCGCGGGCAGGACGACGTCGCAGTGCCGGGCCGTGGGGGTCAGGAACATCTCGTGGCATACCGCGAAGTCCAGGGCACGGAATGCCCGGACATTCTTGGAGACGTCCCCCCCTTGGTTCAGGAAATTCGAGCCGCAGACGTAGGCCGCCCGTATGTCCGCAGGATACCCGCCGGAGCACCCCTCGAGGACCGCGTCCGGCCAGCGCAGGATCGGAACACCGGGATTCTCCGGCCGGTCCAGGTCGTCCAGGGAGCCGACCCGGGGACCCGGCAGACGGTTGTTGATGGATCCCGTGGATCCCCCGAGGCGTCCGAAATTGCCCGTGGCCAGCTGGAGGGCGACGGAGAGGCGGAAGGGATCCTCCCCGGCGTATACCCGCTGGATGGAGTATCCGGGCAGGAGGAGGGCCGGCTTGGTCCGTCCGTACTCCCGGGCGAAGCGCCGGATCTCCCCGGCGGGGATGCCGCAGATCCCCTCCGCCCAGGCGGGGTCCCGGGGGCCGCCCCCGTCTCGGCCCAGGACGTAGTCGGCCAGCTCGTCGAAGCCCCGGGATCGACCGCGGGCGAAGTCCTCGTCGGCCAGTCCCTCCGAAAGGAGGACATGGAGCACGGCGAGCATGAGGGCGGCGTCCGTGCCCGGCCGGACGGGGATCCACCCGGCCCCGGACCGGCGGGCGGTGTCCGTGTACCGGGGGTCGATGCTGACGATCCGGGCTCCGAGCCGCCGGGCCTCCAGGAGCCGCGCGGGGAGCTCCGTGCCCAGCCGCGCCTCCAGGATGTTGGCCCCCCAGAGCACGATGAACCGGGAATGGCGCAGCGTCGCGGGGTCGAAGCCGGAGAGGCCCGCGTCCGTCCCGAAGAGATAGGGAAGGACGAATCGGGCCGCCCCGTTGGAATAGTTTCCCTCAAGGACCGTCGCCCCGCCCGCGGCGTTCAAGAAGCGGGCCGCGAGGGTCCGGGTGTCGTGGAGGGCTCCGGTGGAGCCCGTGCTGGACAGGTTCAGGACCGAGGCGGGGCCGGACCGCGCGCGGATTTCTCCCAGCCGGCTCGCCACCCGGGAGAGGGCCTCGTCCCAGGAGGCGGGCCGGAAGTCCCGGGAGCCCCGCTCCCCGACCCGGATCAAGGGCTCCTGGATCCGGTCGGGGGAGAGGTGGAAGGCCGGGAGGTCCCGGCCCCGGCGGCAACCCGCCAGCTCCGGGGGGGCCGCGGGATTGCGGAGGATCCGGACGGGGCGGCCGGCCTCGACCTCGACCGCCAGGGGGCAGGCGTTGCCCCCGCAGTCCTTTCCGCAGAAGGTGGGGACCGTCATGCCGGCTCCGCCACGACGGCAGGGCGATGGAGATGACTTCCTCCATGGTCTCCACGGGGTGGAAGACGATTCCCTTCTTCACGTGCTCGGGGATGTCGTCCAGATCCTTCTCGTTGGCCTTGGGGATGATGATCTCCCGGATCTTGTTCCTCCGGGCGGCCACGGTCTTCTCCTTGAGCCCCCCGATGGGCAGGACCTGGCCGGTCAGGGAGAGCTCCCCGGTCATGGCCAGGCGGTCCTTGATCTTCCGGTCCAGGACCAGGGACAGCAGGGCCGTGGCCATGGTGATGCCCGCGGAGGGACCGTCCTTGGGGGTGGCGCCCTCGGGTATGTGGAGGTGGATCTGCCGGCCCTCGAAGAAATCCGCCCCCACCCCGTAGGAATCCGCCGCCAGGTGGCGGACATGGGTGTAGGCGATGCCGGCGGACTCCTGCATGACCGAGCCCATCTGGCCGGTCAGCTTGAATCCCTCCTTGCCCGGGTTCGCGACGGCCTCGATGATCAGAGTGTCCCCGCCCATGCTGGTCCAGGCCAAGCCCACGGACATGCCCGGACGGGTGGCCCGCTTGATCTCGTCCTCCCGGAACAGGGGCTTGCCCAGGTACTTCTGCACCGCCGGCTTGTCCACCTCGAACTTGGTGCCCCCCTTGTCCTCCAGGATGATGGCCTTCGCGATCTTCCGGTGGATCTTGTCCAGGTATTTCTCGAAGTTCCGGACCCCCGCCTCCCGGGCGTAGGACTCGGCGATGAAGATGAGGGCGTCCCGGGTGTACCGGACCGTGCCCTTCTTGATGCCGTTCTTCTCCAGGGACTTGGGGATGAGGTAGTGCCGGGCGAT
The DNA here is from genome assembly GCA_937873275.1 of uncultured Spirochaetota bacterium. Lineage (GTDB taxonomy): Bacteria > Spirochaetota > Spirochaetia > Treponematales > UBA12059 > JAAYUR01. The sequence goes on along the minus strand of CALMRC010000129.1, from coordinate 2,271 downwards.
TTCCAGCTTCTCCGAGTCCACGTAGCCCGGGAGCTGGATGATCTCCATCCGGTCGATCAGGGGGGCCGGTATGGAATCCAGGGTGTTCGCGGTGACGACGAAGAAGACGTGGGAAATGTCGAAGGGCAGGTCCAGGTAATGGTCCCGGAAGGCGAAGTTCTGCTCCGGATCCAGGGCTTCCAGGAGGGCGCTGGAGGGGTCGCCCTGGTAGCTGGTCCCCATCTTGTCGATCTCGTCGATCATGAAGACCGGGTCCCGGCTCTTGGAGATCTTGAGTCCCTGGACGATCTTGCCCGGAAGGGCCCCCACGTAGGTCCGCCGGTGCCCCTTGATCTCGGCCTCGTCCCGCATGCCGCCGACGGAGAAGCGGAAGAATTCCTTGCCCAGGGCCCGGGCGATGGACCGGCCCACGCTGGTCTTGCCGACCCCCGGGGGCCCGACCAGGCACAGGATGGAGCCCTTGGCGTCCTTCTTTAGCTTCCGGACCGCCAGGTACTCGATGATCCGGTCCTTTACGTCCTTGAGACCGTAGTGATCGGCCTCCAGGATGTCCTGGGCCTTCCCGAGGTCGAAGTCCCGGTTCACCGGGGCGCTCCACGGGAGGTTGCTGATCAGGTCCAGCCAGTTGCGGGTGACGATGAACTCCGAGGAGTTCGGGTCCATCAAGTTGAATTTCTCCAGCTCCTGCTCGACCAACTCCTTGATCTCCCCCGTGAACCCGAAGCCTTCGATCTTCTCCTTGAACCTCTGGTAGTCCGAGCTCTTGGAGTCCGTGGGCATTCCCAGTTCGCCCTTGATGGCCTTGAGCTCCTCCTTGAGGAAGTACTCCCGCTGGTTCTTCTCGATCCGTTCGTTGATCTCCTGTTGGACCCGTTTTTGGATCTTCAGGAGTTCCTGCTCCTTCTTGATGAACAGCAGAACCCGCTCCATCCGGTCCTTGACGTTGAGCATCTCCAGGATCTTCTGCTGCTCGTTCTTGTCCAGGTTCAGGATGCTGGCGATGAAGTCCGCGATCTTGCCCGGATGGTCGATGTTGACCATGTTGAGCCGCATCTCCTCGGAGAACAGGGGATTGTTCTCCGAGACCTGCTTCATCTCCGACAGGAGGGCCCGAGTCAGGGCCTTCACCTCGTCCGCGTCGTCGATCTCCTCCTCCAGGTACTCCACGGCGGCCACGATGGGGCTCTGCTTGGTCAGGAATTTCTTGACCTTGAAGCGCTTGAGGGTGGAGATGAAGATATTGACCGAACCGTCCGGGAGGTTGATCCGCTTGACGATCTTGGCCACCGTCCCCACCTGGTGCAGATCCTGGGAGGTGGGCTTGTCGAACTCGTTCTTGATCATCACGAGTCCCACGATCCCGTCGGCCTGCACGGCCTCGTCCACGGTTCCGACATCGTCCCCGTTCCCCACCATGATGGGGGTGAAGATTCCGGGGAATATAGGCTTTCCCATGAGGGGAATGATCGGGATCTTGGCGGGCAGAAGCTGATCGATGGGGATGATCTCGTTGTCCGGCATGTCAGACTCCTTTCTCGTCGGTACGACCTATAAAATACGAGCTTTGACCGCCCGGGGCAAGGTTTTGAGCCGCTTTGCATGAAGATGGGTCGAGTTCGGGCGATCCTGGTCCGGGGCGGGAGGTTTATACCAGTACGGAGTGCCGGGCTTTCCGGATGCGGGAAGGATCCAGGCGGCAGCCGGGCACCTGGATGATCTCCTCTGCGATGCGGTTGCCCATCCGGAGGCAGACTTCCGGAGGCTTTCCCTCCAGGACGGCGGCCAGGAAGCCCGCGGCGAAGGCGTCCCCCGCCCCGGTCTCGTCCATCGGGGTGAAGGCCCGCACGGGGCTGTCGATCCTGCGGTCCCCGTAGGTCCAGATGGCTCCCCGTTCGGCCCGCTTGACGATGAGCTCGAACCGGGAGGCGGTGAAGAGGGACAGGGCCTCGTCCAGGGGAAGGCCGGCCAGGGCGCGGAGTTCGTCCTCGTTCACGAAGACCCACTCGCAGTATTCCTCGAAGGCGTCCAGGAAGAAGGCGGAGTTCCGGTTGGCCAGGGAAAAGCTGGCCGCGTCCACGGCGACCCGCATCCCCGCGCTCCGGCCCCGTTCCAGGATGTGGATGAACAACTCCCTCCGGGAGGCGATGAACCCGTCCACGTACAGGATAGCTCCGGGGACGAAGGTCCTCTCCGGGATTTCCGGGACCGAGAGGTCCCCCGCCGCGCCGGGGGATACCACGATGGCCCGGGAGCCGTCCTCCCCCACCAAGG
>CALMRC010000128.1 GCA_937873275.1 uncultured Spirochaetota bacterium | reverse complement strand
GCAAAGAGTCTTGCCGCATCTCTTGATTCTGCTCGGATGAATATGGATGAAGCTGGGATGGCCTCGGTAAGGGAGGAAGTGAAAGCCAACAATCTTGTCTGGCAAGTCAATCAGCTCACCGCGAAGCTGCTTGTTGGCCACGCAAGGGAACATACCAGGCAGCTGAGACTCGCGACCAAGAACAAGGACTTGGCAGAGATCGAGCGCCTAACTACGCGTACAAAGGATGTTTTCCAACTTCATAGGCTAGCAAGGACGGCTCTGATGTCGAGTTCGAAGGAGAATCCTGGAGATATCGTGTACTAAGCTCTTAAGATATCAAGCGGAACTAGACAGATTTGCTTTTCGCTGTTTCGAGGATGCTTCACTCCGATATTCGGGCAATGAGAGCCACCTTGGCTTGAACACGTATGGGCTAGACGATACGGTTGTAGCGGTAGAATGAGCCATGTTTCAGTCATCAACTATCGGAGTAAAGAACTCGAAGGACGTGGCCTCGTCATCGAATACACAGACGATCACATTAAAATGATCTCGACGAACGCGAGACGCGCCGGTTAGGGGAGCTTTAACCTGCGTTTGGTTGGCGCGAGCCTTGCTTTGCATGGCTCGTGACGCCCAAATCAGTCTGCCGGGCCGACGTCAGTGGAGTATTCCCGATCATCTTGTGGCTTCATCTTTGACACCGCGATCCGGAGGCGATTCTGGCTCTGCAGCAGCTGATTCAGCCAGCAAAGCCTCCACTCGATTTATAACTGCTTTCTTGTCTATGTCGGGAACACCCACACGACCGAAATAGCCCGCGAAGCTTGTAATGATCCATTCCGCATAGGGGCTATCGAGGGATGCAGCAATGTCATATAGCGCAAGATCTCCATACGGGACGGTCTTGAGTTGCTGAAAGTCCACAACGAGATCAGGAAGAAAATAGGTGCCAGGGAGGAACCTGAATCGATCTCTTTGCAGGGAGAATAATACTGATTTGTCTCCGTGTTGTATCGATCGTTTCCCTTTTCTATTATTTACTACTAATTCCTCGAGGCTGGATCGCTTTGTTTTGTCTTTTTCCCAGGCGATATATTCTTCTTGGGCCTTAAGTTCTTCACATTTGGCAAGTAGAATGTGTTCTGCCTTATACTTGCCATCGTGATTGGTCAAATCACATGCGGGTGTAAGAATCAACCAGTAGTTTTTTGGATTAGAGTCCTTTTCAAAAAGAATGTCTCCTGCCATTCGCGCAGGGTAAAGCGGCGGATAGACATAAACCGTCATTGGGTGGATAGTACTTTTGTTAGGGTCAGCATCTTTTGGATTGGTAAGCCCGTCAGCATATTCTCCTATTTGTCTTGTAAGCGCTATAGATAGGCGTCTGGCAACTAGATGTGCTAAGTCAGACTGCTCATAGTGTGATTGCGTATCCTGCCAATGAGTACTGATAAACTCCCATAGATAATCACGCTCAACTTCATCAATCAACTTGGATAGTGTAGGGAGCCTTGTTGCGAAGACCGCCTTGATAGCTTCTCGGAGCTTGCTAACATCTTCCGTTTTTTCAACAACCCTAACAAAACTGTTTTCATACTCCCGAACCTTTCCTGCCCAGCCCGTGTAGAAAATTACAGGGGTGAAGCGGTATTTCTTGAGCTCCTGAAAGACTGTCACCCCTGGAGGATCGGAATCCACAGGTGATAAATCAGCTGTATTATCTTTTAGATCTAAAATCAGCAGATCATACCGGCTGTTAGTCATGCGTCTTTGTGCGTCATCAAATGATGTGCATTTCTCAGCAATCGCCGTATCACCCGTTGGAACAGAAGCCGGCAAGATTTCCTCAATATTCCTTATCATTCCAAGATCATCTTCAACAATCAAGAAATGCCACGTTCTTCCATTTTCAGGCATTTTAAACCCTCTTCCGCAATCTGATCAGGAAACAAGCACCATTCAATGGCCCTGATTTCAGCAGCTCAAGAGATCCACCATAGTAGTCGCTGACGATCTCCCCGACAATGGAAAGTCCCAATCCCACGCCTTCCGGTTTGGTTGAAAAGTATGGTTCGAATATCTGTTCGCGAATCTCTTCTGGCACCCCTGGACCGGAATCCGAGAAGATGATATCAACTTGATCCGGTGCCTTTCGCTCGAATGTAATCTTTATTTTCCGATCCTGCTTGCCGACCTGCCCAAGCCAGTAGAGGCTGTTCTGGAGGAGGTTTATAAATACTTCCTGCAATTCCGCATGGTCAACCCTTACGAGGGTCTGTGTCTTGGTGCGTTCAATCAACACATCTTTTCTCTTGATTTCATCCGAAAATATTGCTATGGCATCATCAAGAATCGCTTCCATGTAGAGCTGGGAAGGGCGCCCGCGTTTCCTTCCACCGAAGGGCTCCATGCGTTTGAACGCAGCAGCCAGGACGCCACCTGCGGAGCGGATGTTGGTGAATCTTGTGCGGGTTGTCACAAGCAGGTTGTCTCTGTTGTCATCAGTTTTATTCAACGCTTCGAATCCCAACACGGATTCATTGTTGATTGTGGCAATCGGCTGCCGTCCTTCATGCAAGACATGGTCAATCAACTGCCCCAATGTAGCCAATCTCTGATAACGTGCCAGAACGGTTTGAATCTCCTTCAACTGCGTGTTGAATTGTTTCTCTGTCTGCTTGACGATGTTGATCCCTATCTTATCCGGAGGAGTCTGATTCGAAAGATGCTTGGTCAGGCTGCCAAAATCGAATGGTTCAAACAATCCACCAGTTGGTTTGTTTGAATCACGTCGCGGGCGCGCTTGATGCCGCATTGTTTCCAGCCTACTGAGCACACCAGTCAGAATGTCACGGAGATCCTGGAGAGCTTGGTTATGGTCGAGCCCTTCGCGGTTGGTCTGATCATGCAGCCGGGGATTGGATTCTGCTGAAATATGAACTAACCCATAAATCTGATTATTGGAGAGCCGCATGGTTGGGTTTTGAACCCTTCTCAGATCCAGGCGGAGCCAGTCATCCTGGGGTTCGCCATACGGAAGTACTCTGAAGCCATCTCTGTATATGTTTATGCCGGCTACTGCATCAAGGTCACGCCTGACATCCGTGATTGTTGAGCTGGTCATCTGAAGCACGTTGCCGAGGTTATCTCGATCCCAGACTCGTATCTCTAGTTCGATTGGACCACATTCCAGAGGCCTGGTATCCTCCGTCATGTTCTTAGCGAACAGTTCCTTCTCATTGAAATCTCGAAGTTCGTATTTTCCATTGTCTGCGTTGATTCTGGCAAATTGCCCATTGTGGCTCTCATCGATACCTTGTGAATTAATACGATACGATAGGTTATATCTCCCATCTGAGTCGATGTTGCCAACAATTAGATAATGGGGATGCCGCAGTATTACAGGCTGTTCAACTTTTCGGCTATACTCACTGAATTCGTCCGGGAGTTCAAACTCCACCTCGAACCCAGGGTCCTTCGTACTATTCTTTGATTTTCTTAAATGCGGAGAGATAAGGCGTGTCAGCGCTCTGATCAAGCTTTCGAAATGTTGACGCTCCCATTTTTGTTTCAGCCCTGACATGCGGAGGATGGTTCCATGATCACACGATACATCCAACCGTCGATCGCCATCGTCTCTGTGATGGAGACGTTCAATTGCTCCGTCTTTTCCCGTCTCTCGAGGGGGGCGTTCCTCCCACAGCACGATGACCTCGTCGAGGTATTTATCCTCATCATCAAACTGCCGCCAATCAAAGAGGCCATAGACTTCAGCGCCAGAATCGGTCTTTCTAGTGATCACCTCCAGTTCATCGGCGAGTCTCGAGGAGGCAAATCGGCCGATCCCTTTCTCGCCGAGCACTCGTCTTTTGTACTTTAGTGAAAACCGATGCTCTCCGCGCTTCGATGGTGTCGCCGGTTCCATCCAAACTGTCTTGATGGTTTCCAGCTCCATGCCATGACCGTTATCAATGATCTCAATCACGCCGGTCCCGATCTCCAATGGACCGATGAACTTGATAAGAACATTTGTTGCATCAGCATCATAGGCGTTCTTCACCAGCTCGATCACCGCTACAACCTCGTTGCTTATCAGCTCTTCCCCGAGCGTTCGCAACAACCGCGCCCTGGGTCTTAATATAGTACCGGGTGACTTCACCTCATCGACCATCATAGTTATCTGACTCCCTTCGTGAGGGATTTGATGACTGCAGTCATCACCGGTGGGCAGACGGCATTCCCAATCATTTTTATCTTATCCCTTCGTGTGCCATCAACCAGTTGCATTTTCTTCGGCATACCCATCGCTTCGAGGAGTTCAGGAACCTGCAGCATACGCATTACGTGCCCGTTCATTGCGTCAGGCTTCACCACCGCGAATCGATCGACGGTGGTGATTGTGCGTAGCGGGCGGGTCAGACGTTGCCATCCACCGCCACCATCAGAGCCATAGTATACAATCAAGAATGGCTCGTTCTTGCCGAGCTCCGATATTGCGCGTTCTGCACGTTGAATGGTCGCCGCCGCCCTGCCTTCCTGGTGCAGCGGTTTCCAGGCGTAATGCCCATTAAGGTCGATTATCTCGGCGGCGGTCCGTAGTTTAGTATTCTTAGCTCTGACTGGATCGGGTGGCTCATCTTTATCAGCTAGGATGAACAACCTGTTCCGTGCTTGGGGGACTCCAAACGCAGCCGCATTTAGAATCTGCTCGGAAAGATGATATCCCAATTGTGACAACTCTGATTTGAACTCCGAATACCGAGACCACTTTCGCATGTTCACAACGTTTTCTATTATTATCCACCTCGGATTAAAGGCCGCAGCGTAACGAACAACTTGGAAGGCTGTATTCTTGCTTTGCTCAGATCGTGGTTTGTTCCCCTTGGCAGGGCTATGATTTGTACATTCCGGCGAGGCAAGGATCAGATCGACATTCTTATACTTCTCAGCAAGGTTGTTGACATCATGTGCTTCAAGACATCCTTCAATGAAGTCGGTTGATGGAAAATTCAGGCTATGCGCTGATCCAGCCAAGGACCATCGATCAAAAGCGGCGACGAGGTGGATCCCAGCCGTTTGAGCGCCCCAGCTGCTACCGCCCGCACCACAGAAAAGATCTATAGCTCTTATCAGCGTTCTGTTGAGGAGTTTGTCATCGTACATCGTTTCATCACTTCGCTTTGCCATGTTGTTCAATCAGCCTTGCTTTTCTGGGCAATCCAAGCATCGATAGCTGCTCTGCTAAACCGCCAATGCTTTCCCACCTTTTGAGCAGGAACCTTCCCCTCCCGTACGATCTTGTATAGTGAAGACTCTGGGATCTTGAGATACGTGGCGAGCTCTTGAAGAGTCAAAATGCCATCTTGTTCACTGTTCATTAGTCCCCATTCTATAATAATGACCAATAACTGTCAAAAAGAATCGGTATCATCATACCATTGACTAACTGAACCTGCTTTATCTCTGGAACCATCAAACTATCTGCGTCTTTGTCTCCCCAGCCTCTATAGATATAGGAAATATCGCATATTAGGAGGTCTCTAATGTCACCAGTATCAGCATTCCCCACCCAGCCCCGAGAGGGGCCCTCCCTTTCCACCGCCGAGGTCCAGAAGCAAACCCTGCTCGACTACCTCACTGCCTTCGGCCTCGCGAGCCAGCTCACCCAGGAGGAGAAGCTCCAGTTCATCGAGGTCGCCCAGGCTTTTCACTTGAATCCATTCCGCCGCGAAATTCACGTCGCAGTCTATGGTGAGGGTGAGTACCGCCGCATGTCGATTGTTGTAGGCTACCAGACTTACCTCGATCGCGCCGAGCGCACCGGTCAGTTGGACGGTTGGCGAGCCTGGGTCGAAGGCCAGGGCGAGGACATGAAGGCCCTCGTCGAGATCCACCGCAAGGACTGGCACGCGCCCTTCGTCCACGAGGTCTACTGGAAGGAAGCGGTCCAGCGGAAGCGCGATGGCCAGCCCACGTCTTTCTGGTCCAAGATGCCAAAGTTCCAGTTGAAGAAGGTGGCGATCAGTCAGGGGTTCCGACTGGCCTTCCCCTCGGAGCTCGGCGGTATGCCCTACGATCCGGCCGAACTTCCCGACGCTGAAAGCGCTGGCTTCCAGGATAAGATTGTCAGCCCTTTACCTCTTCAGCCCTTGCCGGACCAGCCCGCAATGAGTACGACCACTGTTGAGGACCACCCGAAGCCCTTCATACCAGCAGCGAAGCCAATCCCCGTGGTAGAGCCCGAGCCTGAACCTGAGCCCGAAGACGAGATCACCAAGATCAACCGACTCCAAGACGAGCTTCGCTCGATCCTCGAGGACAACGAAGATGCCTTCACGCCTAAGCATCAGGACTGGATTCTGGCCAAGGCCCGTCAGGCTAACACCGCCGATGGCGTGGAGCGCATGGTCGCATACGCCCGTAAGGTGCTCAAGAACGCTGCCAGCATGGCCGCTACGGCGTAGGGGAGGACTTCATCATGAATTACCTCTCCGTCGCTAAAAAGATGCAATTGGAGTGGAAGCTGACTAGTAAGGCTCTCCCGCGCGAGGCCCGAGTCCCGGGCCTGTACCGGAGCCGCATGTACCCGTTCTGCTTTCCGCTTGAGCTCGCGGCCTACAACCTGTTTCATGAAATCCGGGACGATGCCCTGGCCACCTTCGAGCGCCTTGGCATCGTCTGGCATGGAGCCGCGCTACCAGGGCTTCCGACGAACCATACCTGCTCCAGCCAGATATTCGCCGTCAATATGCTCTTCCCGTTCCGCAATCGTCCCGAAGCCTTGGCTGACTTCCTTCGTCCTCAATTCCCAGAAATCAAGCATATGCTCCCTGTTGAGGAAGATGCGTTCATCGCCTTCGAGTGGCAGGGCGATATCAACTACCTAGGGGAAGAATCCCATGTCGGCTCTGACCGTATACGCGGAGCCGGCTCAACCTCCATCGATGCCACGATGTGTTTCGAGACCATGGACGACCGCAAGGTCTTCATGCTGTGCGAGGTCAAGTTCACCGAGAGCTATTCTTCCCAGTACAAGAGGTTCAGGAACGACGGCTCTGATCGCGTAGACACCTACCGCGAGATCTTTTACGGTCCCTTCACTCCGTTCAATCTGGAGCATGTTCCGCGAATCGAATACCTACTCTACGAGCCGATGTATCAGCTCGCCCGGCATCAGCTCCTGGCATCCCGTATCCTTGAGGTCGGTATCCCGGAGGTCGATAACGTCATCGTGGTCCACATCGCCGTCGGTGCCAATAAGGAAATCCGGTCCATAACCTCGCCGCATTACCGCAAGTTCTCCCGCGACCTCTACGAGCTCTGGCCGACACTCCTTCTCATGCCAGACGAGTTCAGGTACATCCCGACCGAGCAGCTCTTCCGCTATATCCCGACAGACCGGCATCCGGAACTCGAACCGTGGGCGCGCTACATGAAGTCCCGTTATAGCTTCCTGAAATGACCATTGGCCCGCTCCCTTAGGGGGCGGGCTTTTTAGTCTTAACCCACAGGCTGCTTCAGGGCAACGCGATATGGGGAGAGGGGCATTTTGTACCTGCTAGTACTCGCTCGAGCGTCTCAAGCCGCTTCATCGAGGTTCCTCTTCCATAACTAAACTGGTATTGCATAAGCACAGTTAATCTAGAAATACCTTCCTAGTTCCCCTCGCAGAATAAGATAGTAAGGGTACCAGCCTCTCGCTCTTTTCCCGATATGGAAATACATGCCATCCTATATGCGTTTCCGTCTTCGGTCCCAGTCATTTTCCCATCGCCGACGGAACTCTACTATCTCGGCTTCAAAGCTTGGCAGTTTTTCCGTTTTAAGGATATCGAAGAAGCGTATACTCTTTTCTGTTCCCGATACTGCGGACCAGAAGAAATGGTGTATCTTGCTTGCACCGTCAGGCTTATCTTTAAACTCCTCAAGCCGATACGCTGTAAGCCTTGCTCCACCCTTGGCGGAGTTTGAAGCGTTTTCTGAACTCAAGATTGGATCGAATACGTGTTGGTGTAAGTATGCTAGCATTTCCACCTGAACTTCTAATTCTCCACGATTAACCTTTACGATTGGCATGCCTCTCCTCCTTCGAATGCTTTAGTATAACATTCGCTAGTTCTCATAGAAACCAGCTCTGTTATTTAGTATCCGCGTTCAATATGTAGGATGGCCATGAGAGAATTAGTCTATAGTATGTTTTTGCCTCTTCTTGACGAGAGTCTCTCGCAGAGCTATATTCAATAAAAGTACCCTATTAGATAGGGTGGTCTGGTATCCTGGATGACGAGAACCTTTGTAGAGACCAAGGAGTTCCAATCCCGATGGAAGGCCCTCGGGATGACGGAGGATGACCTCCGCGAGCTCCAGAACTACCTTCTCGAGCATCCGGAGATCGCTCCGGTCATCCAGGGGACAGGTGGCGTGCGTAAGCTACGCTGGGCGCGCGAAGGTAGAGGGAAATCCGGGAGCCTGCGGACGATCTATCTCGATATGCGGGCGTCCGGCCTTATCTATCTCATCACCGTCTTCGGTAAGGATGAGAAGGACAATCTGAGCTCCGAAGAGAAACGGGCGATCAAGACGTACGTAAAGGGACTGTTAGGAGACTGATGTGGGCGAAGCGTTCGAGAGCATCATGCGTGGCCTCTCTGAGGTGAAGGCTCATCAAGAGGGCAAGCTTAAGCTCAAGACTACAGCGATCATGATAGCACCGCTTCCCACCTATGATGCCCATGCGGTTAAGGCACTCCGGCTCGCTCTGGGGCTTTCCCAGACGGTCTTCGCCCAGGTTCTTGGGGTCGCAAAGAAGACCGTTGAGGCCTGGGAAGCTGGTCGGAACGTTCCGAATGGCGCTGCTTGCCGTTTCCTGGAAGTCCTCCGGAAGGACCATGGCTTCATTCAGCGTGAACGGATTATGACCTATGCTACTCAGCCCTCCAGTGCTCGTGCAGTTTCTAAGTCCCGGGGCTCCGCCTCGCGGATTGCAGCTAAGACGACTAGCAAGGTAAATGACGGGAAGACGCCTATCGTTCAGTAGCCTTTCTTGCCATTTACCCAACAAGGTATAAACCATGGAGATACCTTCTAGGGTATGGTCAATGAAGTGGCCTTGTCAGGAACACCAAAGTAGTTCGATTCCCGACATTTTGTAAGAACCAGCTTTGCATGTGAGTTGTGTTCTTTAGTTTTACGTCGTAATAATTTGACAGATATGCTTTATATGCATATTATATTATACGTTATGCCTAAGAAGCTGCCGGTGCTATTGCCCAGTGTCCAGCGTAGCCTCGAAACGCTCGGCGAGAATATCCGCCTGGCTCGGCTCCGACGCGATCTCAGCGCCGAGATGATCGCTGAACGGGCGGGCATCAGCCGACAGACCCTGAGCGCCCTCGAGAACGGCTCGGGCTCGGTATCGATGGCTACCTGGATCCAGGTCTTGTTCGTGCTGGGACTCGAGAAGGACCTCGAGGCCGTAGCGCGTGATGACGAGCTTGGACGCGCCCTCCAGGATGCCAAGCTTCCTAGCCGACGGCGTGCCCGAAAGTCGCCGAAGAAGGATGAATCATGAGCGAGGCCGGGCGCACTATCGAAGTGTATGCCGATTGGATCGGTCTTGGATCCGCCGCCCGTCTCGGCACGTTGTCCGTCCAGGCGCCGCGCGGCAAGGAAGTCTTCTCCTTCGAGTACGACGCGACATGGCTTCGCCGCGACGACAACCGAACGCTCGACCCCGATCTGCGATTCTATAAGGGACCCCAGTACGCCGGGGTGGGTAAACCTAATTTCGGCTTATTCCTGGATTCTTCTCCCGATCGATGGGGCCGCGTCCTCATGAGGCGGCGCGAGGCCATCTTGGCAAGGAAGGAAGGGCGAGCGCCGCCAAGGCTCGGGGAAGCAGATTACCTCCTTGGCGTCCATGACAAGAATCGCATGGGAGCGCTTCGTTTCAAGATAGCGGGCAGCGAGGCCTATCAGAGCTCGGATACGACGATGGCAGCCCCCCCGTGGTCGACACTACGCGATCTTGAGTACGCGAGCTTCCTCGCGGAACATGAAGAGGACGACGACAAGCTAGACCCCTGGCTCGCCATGTTGATCGCGCCCGGCTCCTCGCTCGGAGGTGCTAGGCCCAAGGCTAGCGTGGTGGACGAGAAGGGCGAACTCTGGATAGCCAAGTTCCCGGGCAAGGACGATGAACGCGACTCAGGCGCTTGGGAGATGCTCGTAGCCGACCTGGCCCGCGCGGTTGGCATCGAGATGAGCGAATGCAGGCTCGACTCCTTCTCGAAGCGAGGCTCCACCTTCATGACGAAGCGCTTCGATCGCCAAGGAGGGGCACGTATCCATTTCGCCTCCGCCATGACCATGCTCGGCCGCAAGGACGGCGATGACGCCGAGGCCGGCGCAAGCTATCTTGAGCTCGCGGAGTTCATCATGCGCTCCGGATCCCGGCCCGAGGCCGATCTGCGGGAGCTCTGGAAACGCATCGTCTTTTCCATCGCCGTCTCCAACACCGACGACCATCTTCGGAATCATGGCTTCCTGCTCGATGCGAAGGGCTGGCGGCTCTCGCCCGCCTACGACATCAATCCCTCGCCGGATTCGGCGGGCCTCTCCCTCGCCATCGACGAGCACGATAACTCGTTGGATTTCGACTTGGCCCTATCGGTCGCGCAGTACTACAGGCTCTCAAAGCCCGAGGCACTCTCGATCATGGAGGCGATACGCGGGGTGGTCTCGACGTGGCAGGAGCGGGCGAAGGCTCGGGGCATCCGTAGGCCTGAAATTGAGCGGATGCAGGGAGCTTTTAAAAGAGCTTGATAAGGGGGAAGCATGCACTTACTGAGGACGAAGACTATATAAATGCTTGGTGAGCTTCCTCTTCTATTGTATAGTTAGAAATAAATAACTGGGCGCAAATTGGGCGCAAAAATCTAAAAAACCCATAAAAACGCTTGCTAACGCATACTATTGAAAACCAAGCAAATACTTGCTATAATTATAAATAGTGACAGGCGGTGATAATGTAAAGTAATAGAAAGTTCGCCTGTTAACCACTGGGTCCGGTGTTCGAGTCACCGCGGGGGAGCATAAACGAGAGGGCGTGCCTTAGGCACGCCCTCTCGTTTATGGCAACGAACGGCTTCGCCGTTCGTCGATTCTCACGATGTGCAAGGCGACGAAGAGACGCGCGCGTCTCCGAACCTCCCTACGTCGGGTACTCCACCCCGAAGCGTTCCTCCACCTCCCGCATCGTCACGGGGCGGCGCAGCCGGACGGACTCCTCCGCGGCCCAGGCGGTCATCACGCTGGAAAGTCCCGCCCGGAGGTCGGCGTCCGGGCTTCCGCCCTCCCGGACGCACCGGGCCAGGTCCCGCAGGGAGGGCACGATCTCGTCGTCGTGCCCCACGAGGTCGACCCGCTCGTGCCGGAACCGCTCGACCCCGATGCGGCGACGGTCCCAGACGGAGAGCTCGTCGCTCCTCATCTCCATCCGCCCCGAGTCCCCCAGGAGACCGAAGTCCAGGGTGGAAAGCCCCGGGCGCCCCTCCGCGGGGGGGGCGAACATGCACAGGGACAGGTTCGCCCGCACGCCGTTCTCGTATTCCACGGTCGCGAAGGCGTTGTCCAGGACGTCGGTGTGCGGGTACTGGACCTCGTTGTCCCCGGAGGCGTACACGGAGACGGGTCGGGCCCCGGCGAAGTCGTTGAACAAGTCGAAGTGGTGGCAGCACTTCTCGATCAGGGTGCCGCCGGAGTACTCCCGCCGGACGATCCAGTCGGGAACGCTCCCGGGCTTGGGCAGGAAGGGGTGCCGGAACTCGTGGCACCAGAGCATCTTCAAGCGGCCCAGGACCTCCCGGCGTTCCCGCATCCGGCCGACCAGCTCGGCGTACCGGAGTTCCAATCCGATCTGGACGACCTTCCCGGCCTTGCCGGCCGACTCGATCACCCGGGCGCAGCCCCCGGGATCCAGGGCCATGGGCTTCTCCAAGCGCAGGTGCCGTCCGGCTCGCAGGCAGGCCGTCGCCATCTCCTCGTGGAGGAAGTCCGGGGTGACCACGGCGGCGAGGTCGAAGTCGCACTCGTCCAGCATCCGCCGGTAGTCCGCGTAGTACCGGACATCCGGGCCGAAGAGTTCCCGGGCGGAGGCCAGGTGGGGAGGGTGGTCGTCGCAGACCGCGGCCAGGCGGAACTCGTCGGCCAGGGCGCCGAAGCAGCCGAGGGCCTGCATGCGGCCCATCATCCCGAAGCCGATGATCCCGACGCGGATCGGTTCCATGGGCGGCTCCTAGCGCAGCCGGCCCAGGGGAGGCTCGGCGACGGTCCGGGTGATGGTCAGCTTCGCGTCCGGGTGCAGGGCCAGGAGGGAGGCGGGGACCCGGGGCGTGACGCCCCCGTGAAGGAGCTTGCGGACGATCCCTTTCTGCCACTCCCGGTTCATGTAGAACCGGAGACGGCGCGCCCCCAGGATCTCCCGCATGCCCACGGTGACGCAGCGACGGGGGATGCGGTCGATGCAGCCCCCCGCGGCGGTGACGGAGTTGATGGTCCGGGATTCCCGGGTCAGGGAGAGGCGGCGGGTGGGAAGGGCGGCGAACTCCTCGACCGAGGGATCCTCGCCGGGCTCGGGGGGCTCGTTGAAGGCGATGTGGCCGTTGATGCCCACGCCCCCGTAGGATGTGTCCACCCCGCCCAGCCGCTCGATGAGCCGCGCGACCTCGTCCTCCCGGCCGGGCTCCGGGAAAACCCGGTTCTCCGGCGGCGGGGCGAGGGCGGGGTCCAGGAGCCCGTAGAACTCCCGGTCCATGAAGCCCCGGAAGGACAGGGGGTCGTCCCGCCCGAGAAAACGGTCCCGATCGTCCAGGTACTCGTCCATGTTGAGGAGGTGTACATGCCGCAGGTCCAACCGTTCCCGGTTGCATAGGGAGGCAAGGCGTCGATACTGCCCCACGGGCCCCACGGGCACGATGAAGAGGCAGGGTCGGCCTTCCCGGGCGGCGGCCCGGATCCGTTCGGCCATGTCGAAGGCGATCTCCCAGTAGAGGTCGTACTCTGTGTCCACGATCTCGACCCGGATCGGGCTTCCTTCGCCCAGGCGTTCCGGGGGAATCTCCATCCAGTTCATGCGATCCGTCCTCCCAGGAAGGTCCGGAGCACGGACCCGTCCTCCGCGAGCAGATTGATGTCCGCGAGCGTTCCTTCGGCGATGCGGCCCCGGTCGGAGAGCCCCGCCAGCCGGGCGGGCACGGCCGCGGCCATGTGGACCGCGTCCTCCAGGGAGGCGGCGCCCCCCGCGACGAGCCTCCGGACCATGGCACCCAGGGGCATCACGCTGCCCGCGTAGACCCCCAGGTCCGGAACGGAGGCCTCGTCCCCGTCCTTGCGGACCCGGACCTCCGTGCCCGGGTCCCCCAGGCGGTATTCCCCGTCGGGCATTCCGGCGACCCGGATGCTGTCGGATACCAGGCAGACCGCGTCCCGACCCTTCGCCTTCAGGATCAGGCGGAAGAGCGCGTCCGGCACGTGGCGGCCGTCCGCGATGACCTCCACCGCCAGCCGGGGGTCGGCCATGCCGATTTCCGTGAGCCCCAGGTGCTTCCGGGGGCCCGTCCTGCGGGAGATGGTGGAGGAACAGCAGTAGATGTGGGTCACGCAGGAGAGTCCCTTGTCGACCGCGGCCGATATCTCGTCGTCCACGGACGCGTCGTGTCCCGCGGATACCCCGATGCCCCGGGCGGCGCATTCCGCGATCAGCTCCAGGGCTCCCGGGAGCTCCGGGGCGATCGTCACGCGCCGAAGTATGTCCGCGTTGGCCGCGACGAAGTCCCGGGCCTCGGCGTCCGGCGCCCGGAGGAACCGTTTTTCCTGGGCCCCCGCGTTGGCCGGAGAGAGGAAAGGGCCCTCCATGTGGACCCCGGCGATCCGGGCCCCGCCGCCCCGGTAGGCGCGGACCGTGTCCAGGGCAGCCCGGATCCGGTCCAGGGGGGCCGTCAGGGTCGTGGCCAGGATGGTGGTCGTTCCGTTGGAGAGGTGGAAGCGGGCGATCCGCCCCAGGCCTTCGCCGTCGGCGTCCATCAGGTCGGCACCGGCCCCGCCGTGGGTGTGGATGTCCACGTAGCCCGGGGCGGCCCGGGCCCCGGCCGCGTCGAGCATCTCTCCTTCCGGGGCCCGGGAGCCCGCCGGGGAGATCCGGAGGATCCGGCCCTCCCCGAGCAGGAGGTCCCGGAGAATACCGGGTCCGGTCTCTCCCTCGAGGATGCGGGCATTGGCGATGGTTGCGCGTGTCATGGGAACCCGCCTCGGGTGCGGGCGGACGTCCTCTCGGGGAGGGCGCCCGCCCTGGGGATGCGGAGAATCCGGGATCCGGGCGCCCGCGGGCCGCGCCGCGGGACGTCCGGCCGATCCGGAATCAGCGGTCGATCTTCTTCTCCACGAGGGCGCAGAACTCCTCGGGGGTGATCTTGCCGAGAACCAGGGCGCCGAGCTGCTGGGCGAACTCGAGGGTCGCCTCGGCTCCGTACGCCGCCTGGAGGTGGTGGGAGGTGATCTTCGACTTGGCGGCCAGGTCGTAGAACTGCTTCTGCAGGGGATCCAGGGGGATGAACCCGGAGTCGATGGCGAACATGGCCCCGGAGGTGGACTGCAGGAGGGAGATGTTTTCCCGGCTGGTCAGATACTTGAGGAAGGCGAGGATGGCCTCCCGGCGGGCGGAGTCCTTGGTCTCCCCGGCGGCGATGTTGGACTGGAGGATGCTGATCATCATGTTGCGGTTGGGGCCGATCACGGGGGCCGGCGCCACGACGATGCTGTTGAAGAAGGGGGTGGCACGGAGGTCCGCCCGGCCCGCGTACCAGGGGCCGTTGGAGAACACGGCGGTGCGGCCGGCCAGGAAGTGGCCTCCGGAGACGCCGGCGCCCGCGCCCACGGCGTCCGGGGTGGAGTACTCCACGAACATCCGCTTGAGGATCTTGGCGGACTCCACGAAGACCTTGTCCGTGAAGGGCTTGTCCCAGACGTTGGGGCCGCCCTGGGACACCGCCAGGTGGGAGAACCAGAGCATGGAGGTCCAGGCGTTGGTGTCGCCGCTCATCTGGCTCATCGGGGTGATCCCGGCGGCCTTGAGCTTGTCCATGGCGGCCCAGAATTCGGGAAGGGTCCCGGGAATGCTGGTTACGCCGGCCTTCTTCAGGAGATCCGTGTTGTACCAGATGGGGAGGATGGCCGTTTCGAAGGGCAGGGACTTGAGCTTCTTGTTCACCGTGGACTGGGCGACGGAACCGGGGTCGAAGGAAGCCTTCCAATCCCCGGTCAGGTATTTCGTGAAATCCATCAGGAGCGGGGAGCTGTAGAACTCCCGGGTGGTGGCGTTCAGGTTGAAGGTGAATATGTCCCCGGGGACCTGACGGGCCGCCAGGGAGGTCCGGACCTTCTGCTCATAGGCGTTGTAATCCGGCTGGGGCTCGATCTCCACCCGGATCTTGCCGGCGTTGGCCTTGTTGAAATTCTCCACGATCTGGGCGATCGCGGGGGCCTTGGAGTCCTTGCCCACCCAGATGGACGGCCACTTGAGGACGATTTCCTTGCCCTGGGCCCAGGTCCCCAGGGGAAGCACCAGCAGGATCGTCAAGGCCAAGGCCGTGACTCGGGACAACTTCCTGATTTCCATGCGTCGCCTCCTGTAAGACTCTGCCGCCTCCGGTCCGACGGATCGTCCGCGGGAGCGGCGGTTCGGATCCAGTGAGTATTCTCGCGGATCCTTCCGGTCCGGTCAACGATCCGGTCGAACCGAAGTCCGGAATATTACTTTCATCTGGAAAATAATGCACGTACGGGAGGAGATGTCAAGGAAAAGGTTCGGGAGGGCCGGGCCGGCGGGGGATCCCGGGCGGTCCGGCTTCGTGCCCCTCAGAAGGGCCCGTTGGTCCAGGGCTGGAGCCAGCCTTCCCGGGAATGGCCGAAGTTCTCCGGCATGTCCCCGTCGAACCGGCGGCCGGTCCGGGCCGGCGCGTCCGGTTCCGCTCCGGGATTCCCCGAGGGGCCGAGGCTGGGATCGTGGCCGGTGAGCATGACGGCGAAGATTTGATGGAGCTTGTACATGGGATCTCCTTATATGTGCAGTTAGCTGATTACGTAAATACGATACACAATTTCAGCATTAAAGTCAAGGGTCTTCCGGAGAATTTCCACGCCGGACAGGACGATACCGGCGGGCTATGCGGAGTGACGTTCCATCTCAGGGGGTGGGGTTGAACAGGAACTTCCGGGTCCCGTCCAGGAGATGTTCGATCCCGGCTCGGTCGACCCGGAGGATCTTCACGTTTTGGGAATCCGCGGGCTCCTCGATCACCAGTCCCGCCTTCTTGAGCTGATCGAGGTGCCGGGAAACGGTGGCCGTGGTCAGCCCCAGACGGGCGGAGATCTCCTTGCCGTAGCTCGGCGAGACGGACAGGAGGCGCAGGATCTCGATCCGGCTGCGGTCGGCCAGGGTTCGGAGCTGCTCGGACAGGCGGGCGGCCTCCGCGTCGCTCGGGGAAGGCGAGGGGACGATGCTGAACAGGAGGAGGTACCGGTCCTCTTCCTCGCAGGAGATGTTCATGTAGCCCTCGAAGTGGGAGGGGAGGAAGGTGAACCGGGTGTAGTCCTTCCGGGAGGGCGGGTTTTTCTTGATCTCCGTGACGACCTCCAGGGGCGAGGCCGAACCCAGGCGGGTCCGGAGGGACTCGATCCTACCGGCGTAGGCCGGGGCCAGATCCCGGAGGCGGCTTTCGAGGGCCTCGGTGCGGTTGGCGGCCACGTACCCGATCAGTTCCCGCCGGAAGGCTTCCGGGTCGGCGAAGAGGGCGACGAGGTCGTGCTCCGGCATGCGGGAAAAGAAGGAGAGCCGGGATCGATGATAGGCGGCCCGGCGCGGCTCGGCCAGGCACTCGTCCAGGGCCGGGTCCGGGAGGTCCTCGTTCAGCAGGATCGCGAGAAACCGCTTGATCGGAAGACTCCGGACCCCCTCGAACAGGCGGTCCGGGTCGTCGAACTCCCGGGTTCGGGCCACGAAATCGATGAAGGACAGGGTGGGGCAGGAGAAATCCCGGGTTCGTTCGATGAACCTCCGGGCGGATTCGGGCAGGGAGGCTTCCTGGGCTCTGCGCCATTCCTCATCGAAGCCCGTGACCGAGGCGGGGCGGCCCGTGACCAGGGTGGAAGCCAGGATCAGCTCGGCGGTATAGGAGAATCGGACCTCCACCACGGGGTCCTGTATGGATTCGGGGGTTATCGGCATTATTCCATAATAAAGCAATTAAGGAATTTGACAACAACAAAAATACTCCTCCATCGGAACGAGTACCCGCGCCCCGTCGGTTGCGGCCCGACTCGGATGCGGCGGGGGTCAATCGGGGGAGTCCTGCTTCCCCTCCCGGGGTATCCGTAACCGAAACGACGTCCCGCCCTCCCGTTCCAGATCGATCCGGCCCCGGACCTGCTGGGCCAGGGCCCGGACCAGGAGGAACCCGAAACCGCCGGTCGATTCGATCTCGAAGTTCCCGGGCAGGCCGACGCCGTCGTCCTCCACGGTGAGGACCAGGTTCGCGTCCCCCTCCCGGATCAGGGAGGCCCGGATCGTGCCGGCCCGGCCCTTCGGAAAAGCGTACTTGAAGGCGTTGGTCACGAGCTCGTTCATGACCATCCCGACGGGGATCAGGAGGCCGGAATCCAGGAGGATCTCCTCGAACGTGCCCTCCATGCGGATCCTCCCGGGAGGGCCGAACTGGGCGGAGATCTCCCGGAACAGCTCGTCCAGGTAGTACCGGGCGGAGATCGAGCGGAAATCCTCGGATCGGTACAGGCGGTCGTACACCACCATCATGCTCTGCACCCGGCCGGCCGCGGAGGACAGGGCGGCCGCGACATCCGGGTTCTCCTGTCCGGAGGACTGGAGGGACAGCAGGGAGGCCACGGTGGACATGTTGTTCTTGATCCTGTGATGCACTTCCTTGAGAAGCAGCTTCTTCTCCTCCAGCAGGGCGGTGATCCGGTCCGAGGCCTCCTTGGCCTCCGTGATGTCCTTGATGATATGGACGCACCCGGAGACGTTGCCGTTTCCGTCCCGGAGGGGCTCCGCGGAGGCTTCGAGCCACCGTCCCCGGACCTGGAAGACCTCGGTCTCCCGTCGTAGCGTGGTCCGCATGCGGAGCACCGGGCAGGTCCCGGGGCGACGGTCCGTCTCGTGAACGATCTCGTGGCATCGGCAGCCCGACAGGCGATCGGGCGGCAGGCCCAGCAGGCGCAGGGAGGCGGTGTTCGATTTGATGATGCGGCCGTCGGGGTCCAGGATCCAGACCGCGTCGCCCATGGCCTCGAAGGTGGAGATCCAGAGGTTTTCCGCGTCCTTCAAGGACGAATAGGCGCGCACCTGCTCGGTGATGTCGTCCGCGGTCGCCAGAAGACGGTTCTTCTCGTTCCCCCGGCGCAGGGCCAGCCGGAGAACCCGGGAACCCCCGCCGTTCCGGAGCCGGACGTCCAGGCTCTTGCCCTCGGGATTTCGGGCGATGGCCCGGAACCGGCCCCGGAAGACCGCCGCGTCCGCCGGCTCCAGGAGGTCCGGGAACATCGTCCCGGGCCGTATGTCCGCGGAGTCCCCCAGCATGGCCAGGAAGGTCCGGTTGGCCCGGATCAGGGCTCCCGTGTCGTCCAGGGTCAGGTACCCCACCGGGGCCTCGTCGTACAGGCGGGCATATTCGTCCCGGGCCGCTTCCAGCCGGGCAAAGGCGGACCTGAGCTCCTGGTTCTGGAGCTCCAGCTCGATCTGGTACACCCGGAGGTCGTGGACGAGCTTCCGAACGTCCTGCTCCGCGGTCCGGTCCGGTCCGGATTCCCCGGGGAGAGGGGCGCCTTCAGCCAGGAGGGCTTCCGCCCGGAGCCGGAGGGATACGAATTGGGACACATCGGGTCGGACACTCTCCCCGGGGGGCTCCTGTCCGCCCCAGGCGGACAGATCCGGGAGGTCCCGGCCCTCCGTCAGGTCCCGGAATACGCAGTCGATCCGGAGGGGCCGGCCCGCCGCGTCCCGCACCAACCGGGCCCTGTCCGACACGAGGCGGACGGACCCGTCGGGCCGGACGATCCGGTAGACCCATTCC
Organism: uncultured Spirochaetota bacterium; assembly: GCA_937873275.1. GTDB lineage: Bacteria > Spirochaetota > Spirochaetia > Treponematales > UBA12059 > JAAYUR01. The sequence goes on along the minus strand of CALMRC010000128.1, from coordinate 34,216 downwards.
CCGGTCTCCCGCTCGAAGATCTCCCGGGCGCTCCGTTCCACGATGTCCCGGTCCTCCGGGTGGACCATCCGGGCGTAGAGGCCCGGGTCCGCGTAGAAATCCTCCTTGGGCCGGCCGAAGATGGTCCGGACCGCGTCGTTGACCAGGAGCAGTTCGAAGGTCTTGGCGTCCACGGAATACAGGGCCTCGGTCATGCCCGAAAGTACGCTTTCCAGGAGGCTCCGATTGGCGGCCAGTTCCTCCTCCACCCGCTTCCGCTCGGTGGTCACGTGGAAGAACACCGAGATTCCGCTCTCGTTGGGGTAGACCCGGACGTCGTACCAGTTGTCCAGGGGTTCCACCTCGAACTTCGCCTCGAAGGACAGGGGTTCCCGGGTTTCCAGGGCCCGGCGGTAGTTGGTCTCGAAGACGGAGCCCCGGGCTTCCGGGAAGCAGTCGAAGAGGGGACGTCCCAGGACTTCCTCGGGGGTTTTCCCCAGGATCGCCGAGGCCGCGGGATTGAAGTAGGTGACCCGGAGGTCCCGGTCCAGGGCGAAGAAGGCGTCCGGCACGTTGTCCAGGATCTCCCGGCGCAGGTGGTCGCCGTGGGCCAGGGCCGCCTCGGCCCGCTTCCGGTCCGTGACGTCCGTGGAGAAGATCACGATGTCCCCGCTGCCCTCCCGGGCGGCGGCGCGGTTCTCGTACCAGAGGGTCTCCCCCCGGGTCGGGAAGGCGGTCGTGTAGACCTGGGGCGTCCCCTGGTCCCTAGCCAGGTCCAGGGCCTTCCGGGCCCGGTCCCGGAATTCCTCGGGCAGGAGGTCCGGGAGGATCTTTCCGTAGAATTCCGCCTTGGAGAATCCCGGCGCCGTCCGGTTCAGGTAGGTGATCCGGTACTCGGAGTCCACGATGGTGATCACGTCCGGCGCGGCGTCCATCCAGGATCGGAAATCCGCCTCGCTCCTCCGCAGGGCCTCCTGGGCCGCGTAGGAGGCGCTCAAGTCCGCGAAGGTCACGATGACCCCCGAGACGGTACCGCGGCCGTCCCGAATGGGCGCCGCGTTCATTGAGACGTGGTATTCCCGTCCCCACCGGGAGACGAGCACGGCGTGCTTCCCGGGCCCCGGGAAGCGGCCCTCCCGGAGGCCCGGATCCGCGGGATCCTCCAGGGGCATACGGGTTTCGGGGTCCAGGATCAGGAATACCTTCCGGAGGGGGAGTCCCCGGGCCTTCCCGAAGGACCAGCCGGTCAGGGATTCCGCGGCGGGATTCATCAGGTCCACGCGGCCCGCGTCGTCCGTCGCGATCACCGCGTCCCCGATGGAGTTCAGGGTCAGGGCCAGACGGTCCCGGCTGTTGCGGGATTGCTCCTGGGTCCGGAAGAGTTCGAGGGCCATTTCCACGGTGGAGGTCAGCACCTCCGTGCCCGCGTCCTTGGGCACGTATCCGTACCGGGGAATGTCCCGTACGGTATCCAGGATTTCCCGTTCCGTGTGGGAGGAGAGGAATACCACCGGGAGAGGGCGTGTGGCCAGGATCCTTCGGGCCGTCTCGGGACCGTCGATCCCCGGGCCCAGGTCCACGTCCAGCAGCACCAGGTCGGGACCCGGATCGGCCGCGGCCGCGCGCACGGCCGCCTCCCCGTCGGATGCGACTTCCACCTCCATGCCCGCGGACCGGAGGGCCTCGGCTTCTGCAACGGCGATGTAGGGATCGTCCTCGACGAGCAGAATGCGGGGGGGCGGACGGTCGATCACGGGCGAGCCTCCTGGGCGGATGCCGGACGGACGGGAACGCGGCCGGTGTTTCGGCCTGTCCTAAATCTACAGTCTAGTATATAGGAAAAAATCATTCCGTTAGTTTTCGGTTAGATCCGGCGGCGGGACCGAGATGACCAGGGATACCGCCTCCGCCCGACCGTCGTCGTTCTCGATGGGGGACCAGGTCACGTCGGCGGGGAAGGGCCGGCCCTCCGGCCCCAAAAGCACCAGGGATTCCCGTACCGGTTCCCGGCCTGCGGACACCCGGCTGATCCGGTTCGCCAGGGACTCCCCGTCGGGGGTCAGGAAGCCCGCCTCCCGGCCCAGTACCTCCCCGGCCTTCCGTCCCAGGATGCGCTCCGCGGCGGGATTCCAGGACTGGACCCGGCCGGCCAGGTCCAGGACGATCACGGCCTCCTCCGCGGTCGTCAGGATCCGGGCCAGGAGTTTTTCGGCGGTCCCGCGGTCCGCCCTCTCCAGGAGAAGCCCGAAGAGGTCCGAGATCCGGCCCACGACCTCCAGGTCCTCCCGGGTGAAGGGGCCTTCCTTGTTGGCCAGGGCGATCTGGCCGACCAGGACCCCGCCCCGGACGATGGGGTAGCCCAGGAAATTACGGATCGGGACGTGGCCCGGCGGGGTTCCCGTGGATGCGGGGTGGGACGCGGGTTCGTTCACGATCAGGGGCTCCCGGGTGTTCAGGCTGTACCCGTACAACCCGGAGTACTTTCCGTCCGCCCCGCAGGGGAAGGCGATCCGCCGCCCGGTCCCCTCGATCCTGCACTCCCGCTCCATCATCCGGGTCAGGGTATACCCGACGTTCTCCCGGGTGTGCGGATCCACCCGGGAGACGTAGCCGTGTTCGCTCCGGGTGAGTTTCCGGGCTTCCTGGAGGACGATGTCCGACAGGTTCTGGACGGACAGGCCCTTGGCGAAGATCTCGTGGGCGATGGTCCCGAGGCTGGCGTTTATCTCCAGCTCCCGCCGAAGTCCGTCCTCCGCCCGCCGAAGGCGTACCACCGTGTCCTCCAGCTCCGCCTGCTTTTCCACCAGGTCCCGGACCGCCAGGGTCTCCGCCGTGACGTCCGTGAAGAAGCAGTCGAAGCGGTCGGGCCCCGCCCGGAAGGCGTCCACCGCGTAGAACCGTCCCAGCCCCTCGGCCAGGCGCCGGATCCGCTTCGGGTTTCCCGTGTCGACCACGGAGGCGTAATCCTCGATCCACTCGGGCTCGAGATTCGGGATGACCTCAAGGGCCCGGCGTCCCAGGATGTCCTCTCTCCGGAATGCCGTGAGCCGCTCGAAGGCGGGATTGACGTCCAGGAAGACGTAATCCGCCATCCGGCCCGTCTCGTCCCGCACGGCCTCGTGGAGGGCGAACCCCTCCTGCATGGACTCGAAGAGGGTTCGGTACTTCCGCTCTCTGACCGCCAGCACCGCCTCCCGTTCCCGCAGCTGGGCGTGGGGCCTGGGCAAGCTGGAAGGCCATGCGCAGGGAGGCGTTGAGGACCGCGGTCCCCGCGCTCTTGGGGATGTAGCCGTAGGAGGCCACTCCCCGGGTAAGTTCCACAACCTGGGATTCCGTGTGGGAGGACAGGAAGACCACCGGAAGGTCCCGCTCCGCCAGGATGCGCCGGGCGGCCTCGGGGCCGTCGATCCCGGATCCGAGGTTCACGTCCATGAGGACCAGGTCGAAGTCCGCGTCCGGGGCCAGGGCGGCCCGCACCGCGTCCTCCCCCCGGCCGACGTGGGTCACCGCATAGCCTTCCGACTGGAGGCCCAGCATCTCCGCCATGGCGATCAGGTACTCGTCCTCTACCAGCAGGATGTTCTTCATGTCAAGGCTCCCCGGCCGATGACTCCAGTCTCTGGAGGGAATCGGTCTCGTCCAGGATCTCCCGGAAGGCGGTCATCATGGAAGCGGCGTCGCTCCGGATGGTGCGGGCGATCTCCAGCACCGTCTCCAGGGATCCCCGGGACCGGGCCGTCTCGGACTCGGAGGAATAGACCGCCCCCTGGGCGTTGGCGCATAGACTCTCCAGGCGACGCACGGACTCCAGGATCCCCGAGGAGGCCTCCGAGGCCGCCTGCATCTCCGCCAGGTTCTGTTCCAGCATGACCGCGGTGTCCTGGATCTCCTGGAAGACGGAGGCGAAGTACTCCACCGCCCCGTCGGACTCCGAGGCCGTCGTCTTCAGGGCCTCCTCCGTCTCCTGGAGGGCGGTCAGGATGGACTTGGATCCCTCGGCCGCCTCGTTGGACAGGGCCCGGACCGCGTTGGCGATCACCGCGAAGCCCTTGCCGGCCTGGCCCGCGTGGGCCGCCTCGATGGAGGCGTTCATGGCCAGCAGGCTCGTCCGGTCCGCCACCTCGGTGACCACGTCGTTCACCTGGCGCATCTTCTCCACCGAGGCGGACATCCGGCTCACCGCCGAGCGGATGGCCCGGAGCCGCTCCTCCGCGCCGCTGGATAGCCGGATCATCTGGGAGGCCTTCTCCCGCTTTTTCCGGGAGGAATCGGCCACCGCGGATACCGAGTGGGCCATGGACCGGGCCGCCTCGGTCTCCCGCTGGACTTCCTCGGAATAGGAGAGCATCGCCTCCTTCAGGGCCGACTGGGAGGAGACCAACACGGTGTTGGATTCCGCCGCCGTGTCCAGGGCGGAGGCCAGGACCTGGATGCCGTCCGCGGTCCCGGACGCCAGGCCCTCCAGCCGGTGGATGGCCCCGACGGTCCGGGACACGGCCTGCCCGATGCGCTCCCGCAGGGCGGCCCCGGAGGCCAAGGCCCGGTCCGCCCGCTCGCGCTGGGCCCGGATCTCCGCCTCCTTGCCGGCCAGGTCCCCCCGGAGATCCCGCAGGACCCGGGTGCGGAGTGCCCAGGCCGCGGTTCCCGTGCCGAGCGCCGCGGCCAAGAAGACCAGACCGGCCGTCGCGGCCCCGTGCGGCGCGGCGGGGCGAGGAGAGGAAAGGATCGCCAGGGCCGCCAGGCCCGGAAGGGCCAGGAGGCCCGCGGCCGAAGCCAGTAGTTCCGCGGCCCGGGCCGTTGTGGACCCTCGTTCCTTCATCGTCACGCTCCCGGCCCCTAGGCCTTCCCCAACCCCTGGATGGCCGCCACAAGCTGGTCCTTCTGGAAGGGCTTGGCCAGGAACCCGGAAGCCCCCAGGGCCCGTATCTTCTCCCGCAGGGGGGCCTCGTCCTGGGTGGTCAGGACGATGACGGGCACGGCCTTCCAGGCGGGGTTCTTGCCCCGTTCCTCCAGGAACTCGACGCCCCCCATCTCGGGCATGTTGACGTCCAGCACGATCAGGTCCGGCACCCCCGCGGCCAGGGCCGCCAGGGCGGCCTTCCCGTTCTCCGCCTCCGCCACCGTATGTCCCAGGGGACCCAGGCTCATGGAGACGATCTTCCGGAGGGTCGCGGAATCGTCGACGCACAGTATGTTCATGGCAAATCCTCCCGGCGGCCGGGCCGCCCTCTCGAAGTCCGGTCGTTCAGTACCGATACCGTATGGAGCTCAGGATGATCCGGAGGGGAAGGCCCTCCACGTCGAAGTCCAGGCTGCAGATCTCCTGACCCTCCGTCCCGTCCGCGAAGTACTTGAACTGGGGCAGCTCCAGCCGGGGCACGATCCCGGCCCCGAAGTACCGGGTCACGAAGGTTCCGGCGATGACGTTCAGGATCTCCAGGATCGTGTCATCCCCTCGGGCAGAGCCCGAGGTTCGGGCCGAGCCCGAGGCCCGCGACTCGTCCCCGGCCTCCCCGGGGGGCTCGTCGCAGAGGATGATGGAAGCCGCCTTGGCCGCGAACTCCGGGGTCATCCGGAGTTCCAGCCGGAAGGAGGCGGGCTTGAGGACGTCGATGGCCGCCCGGCTTTCCCCGGACACCGGGACGCCTCCCGCCGGACGGGGTTCCGCGTCCAGGAAGACCATGTCCGCCAGGACGGTCTGGACGGATTCGGAGAGGGCCGCGGCGGTCCGGGCCGGATCGAAGCTTTCCGTCATGACAGTCCTCCGAAGGCGTGCTGGATCTTGTCGGGGGATATGGGCTTCTTGATGACCGCGTGGGCGCCCAGGGACCCGAGTTCCGCGTCCCCTTCCGCGATGCTGGATACGATGACCACGGGCAGGCCCGCCGTGCCGGGGTCCGACTTGAGCAGGCGGAGGAAGGTCTGGCCGTCCATCTTGGGCATGTTGATGTCCGTCACGACGAGGGTGATGCCCTTGTGTTCCCGGAGAGCGGCCAGCGCGTCCAGGCCGTTTTCCGCGAACCGGAATCCCCGGGTCTCGATTCCCGCCATCTCGATGCATCTCTGGATGATCATCCGGGATGTGAAGGAATCGTCCACGATCAGTACTTCTCCTAGCGGCATTCCGGTCTCCTATATCTTCCACTCACGGTTGTTGGACGAGATCGTCGTCTCCCCGTCCGCGATCGAGAGGGTCACGGTCCGGCTGATTTCCCCGCCCGTATCCTCCCCCGAAAGGCCCAGGGCGCTCTTCCAGAGTTCCCGCTTCACGGCCAGTACGTTGCGCTTGCCGATGTCGAACAGCCCCACGGGGTCCATGACGGAGGCGCCTCCCGCCATCTTCACCCAGACGTGGGGTTTCGCGGCCCCCAGCCGCTTCAAGGCCTCGATCATGAGGGGTAGGCCCGAATTGGCGAAGTACCCCGGCTGGGCCGCCGCCCGGGCCGGATCGATGGAGGCGTCCGGTAGGGCGATGTGGATCATGCCTCCGACCCGGAGCCGGACGTCGTAGATGACCACGGCCACGCAGGATCCCAGGGCGAAGGTCTTGATGGCTTCCCGGGGATCCTTGGAGACGGCCCATTCCCCGATGCCCACGGCCTTACTCACCATGGCCGCCTCCCCCGATTATCCGGGCGGCGTGCTCGAGCACGACCTCCGCCGCGGTCTCCAGGGGCACCAGGCGCTCGGCGCCCCCGCACTCCCAGGCCTCCCGGGGCATGCCGAAGACCACGGAGGTCCCCTCGTCCTGGGCCAGGCAGGCCGCCCCCGCCCGACGCATCGACAGCAGGCCGTCCGCGCCGTCCCGTCCCATCCCGGTCAGCACCATGCCCACGGCCCGTGAGCCCGCGGCCTCCGCCACGGACCGCAGGAGGACGTCCACCGAGGGGCGGTGGCCGGATACTTTCAAGCCCCCTTGGCAGCGGACCTTCCACCCGTCCCCGGCCCGCTCCAACCGCATGTGGAGGTCCCCCGGGGCGATCAGGACCAGGCCGTCCCGGACGGCATCCCCGTCCCGGGCTTCCCGAACCTCCACCGCGGATTCCCGGTCCAGGGATTCCGCGAACATCCGGGTGAACACCGGGGGCATGTGCTGGACCACCAGGGTGCCCGGCGCCTTCCGGGGGAAGGCGTGGATCAGGGTCCGGAGCGCCGTGGTGCCCCCCGTGGAGGCCCCCAGGGCGATGACCACCCGGGACGGGGGCCCGCCCGCCCACTCGATCCTGGATTTGGGCCGGGGATAGGCCGGAACCGCGGGCTTGGGGCCCCGGATCCGCACCTTGGAGGCTTCCTTGATCCGGTCCGCCAGTTCCGTCAGCATGTCCTGGAAGGCGGCGGGCCCTCCGGAGGAGGAGGGCTTGGGCACCACCGCCACCGCACCGGCGTCCAGGGCTTCCAGGGCCTTGGTCGACCCCTCCGCGGTGACCGCGGAGACCACGATGACCGGGACGGGATACTGGGGGATCAGGCGCTTCAGGAACTCGATGCCGTCCATCCGGGGCATCTCCACGTCCAGGGTCACCACGTCGGGCTTGAGGAAGACGATCTTGTCCCGGGCGGCGTAGACGTCCGCGGCTTTGCCCACCACCTCGATGGAGGGGTCCCGGGACAGGCCCCGCTCGATCAGGTCCCGGGCGACCGCGGAGTCGTCCACCACCAGGACCCGGGTCCGGACGGCGTCCTCGGTCCGGATCATTCGACCCTCCGGAGCCGGATGCGGTCGGACCCCTCCTCCAGGAGGAGGTCCGGGCCGTCGAAGGAGTAGGCGAGCCGGACGGCGGGGGGGAACTCCGGGGCCTCCCGGACCGCCGCGGGCCGGCCGTCCAGTTCCGTGATCTGGTATCCCAGCTCCACAACGGCCCGGAGCCGGCCCCCGGGTTCCAGGGTCCAGGAGAGGACCGAGCTCATCCGGTACCGGCAGTCCGTGGACTCGCCGTCCCCGTCCAGCCGGCCCTCCAGCAAGGCGCGCTTCACGCACGTCCCCTCGGAGAACCGGTACCGGGCCGCGTAGGCCGGGTCCCGGAGCTCCCGGCCCCGGAAGAGCCGGCCCGCCAGGACCTGTGCAATATCGATCCCGTCGGACAGGTGCTCCGCCACCTCCCAGGTCCCCAGGAGGCGCTTGCCCTCCCGGGCGGTGAAGGCCGAGGATGCCTCGTAGCCTCCCTCCCCCTCGGGGAGCATCTCGTTGATGGCCCGGGCTATGCGGAGCCGGTCCTGGGGGGAGCGGTTTTTCATGGCTGTACCTCCAGGAAGGCCTTGTCGATGACCCGGGCGTAGTCCCGGGCGGCGTAGCTGGCCGGGCCTCCCTCCCAGATCGTCCGGGACCGTTCCACCGATCGGGGGAGGTACTCGGACTTGCAGATCTCGAAGATGGGAAGCCGGAACTCGGAGAAGAGCTTCCGGTAGTCCTCCACCCGGCCCACCCGGTTCTCCGCCTTGGTGAAGATCAGGGCGTGGACCCGGATCTCCCGGCCCGCCTCGGAGCCGCAGGAGGCCACGGTGTCCAGCATGGCCTGGAGCCCCGCGATGGAGAAGAGCTGGAACTCCAGGGGGATGAGCACGGCCTGGCAGGCGGACAGCAGGAGCCGCTCCAGGGCCCCGTCCGAGGGCGAGCAGTCCACGATCACCCAGTCGTAGTTCGCGGCGGCCCGCTGCAGGGCGGCCGCGAAGCCCGGGGCCGCGGCCCGGAGCTCCGCGTCGCTCCGCTCCGAGCGGAGGCGCCGGGGCGGGCCCGCCAGGAGGTCCAGGTTCCGCCGCACCCGGCGCACGATCCGGCCGGCCAGGTCGGCGGATCTCCCCGCGGACAGCTCCGCCAGCAGGCCCCCCAGGCCCCCGGCCATCCCGTTGCCCCCGGCGTCCCCGGAGGTCTCGGCCCCGAAGAAGAGGGACAGGTCCCCCTGGGGATCCCCGTCCACGGCCAGGACCTTCTGGCCCCGCTTGGCCAGGCCGGAGGCCAGGGAGAGGGCGGTCATGGTCTTGCCGACGCCGCCCTTCTGGTTGGCGACGGCCACGATCTTGAGGCCCAGGGCGGAGAGGCTGGGGTTCACGGACGGCCTCCTTTGCGGTAGGTGGCCGGGCTGACGTACTCGTAGGGGCAGGTCTCCCGGCGAAGGGATTCCGAGTGGCCGATGAAGAGGTAACCTCCCGGACGGGTTGCGGCGTACAGGGAGCGCACCAGGCGGTCCCGGGACTCGTTGTCGAAATAGATCATGACGTTCCTGCAGAAGACGACGTCGAAGGCCCCCTTGAAGGGGAACCGCTCCGCCATCAGGTTGAGCTTCTTGAAGAGGATGAGCTTCCGGATCTCCGGGGCCACGGCCCAGGAGCCGGGCTCGTCGGGGACGAAAAAGCGCTGGAGGTAGGACCTCGGCAGGTCCCGGAGCTTGGCCTCCGGGTAGACCCCCTCCCGAGCCGTCGCGAGGGCGGCCAACGATATGTCCGTGGCGAGGATCCCCGCGTCGATACGCCCCAGGTCCTCGCCCAGGGCGTCCGCGGCGGTCATCGCGATGGAGTAGGGCTCCTCCCCGGTGGCGCAGCCGGCGCTCCAGATCCGCAGGGTGCGGGAGGGGTCGGCCCGGGCCTCCCGGACGATCCCGGGGAGCACGGTGCCGGTCAGGAACCGGAAGTGGTCGTTTTCCCGGAAGAAATAGGAATGGTTGGTGGTGATCAGGTTGAGGAATTCCGCCAGTTCCGAGCCCGTGGGATCCCCGTTCACCCGGTCCAGGTAGGCCGAGAGGGTGGGGATCCCCAGGACGCGGAGCCGCTTGGACAGGCGGCCGGCCAGGAGTACCTTCTTCTGGTCCGTGAGTTTGATCCCGAAGCGCTCGTAGATGAAGTCCGAGGCGGTTCGGAACTCGGAGTCCCGGATCTGCAGCAGGTCGCTCATGGCCGGCTTCCTTGCCCTACGCCGAGGCCGCCGCCTCGATCAGGCGGGTGTCGTCCTCGCGGACGATCTTCTCCACGTCCAGGAGTATCTTCACGGCCTCCCCGACCTTCCCCAGGCCCTGGATGTACCGGTCCTTCCCGCTGGCGGACCGGAACTTGGGCGCCGGCTCCACCTGGTTTTCGGGGATCTCCAGGACCTCCTCCACGGTATCCACGATGAAGCCGATCAGGGTTCCGTCCACCTCGGTCACCACCGTGCAGGTGCGGTCGTCGTAGCCCCGCTCCTCCAGGTTGAACCTCAGGCGGAGGTCCACCACCGGGATCACCTTGCCCCGCAGGTTGATGACCCCCTTCACGTAGGCGGGCATGTCCGGGACCGAGGAGATCTTCTGCACCTCGATGATCTCGATGATGTGCCGGATGCCGATCCCGTACGACTCCTTGCCGATCCGGAAGAAGAGGTACTTGTTGGCCTGGGTGTCCTCGTTCTCGTCCTCGGCGACCATCACGTCGTCGAGGGTTTCCTTTCGTGCCGTTTCCGCCATGGCCCTACCCTCAGAACTTTCCGAAGTTGTCGTCGTCCAGGGCGATCACCTCCGCCGGGTTGAGCCGGGCCGCGGCCAGGGCGGGTTTCTTGGCCTTGGCGGGTTCGGCGGCCCGGGGAGCGATGGACAGGGCCGGGGCGGTCCGCCCTCCGCCCTGCCGGGCGAGCTCGTTCTTGAGCATCTGGATCATCTCGGCGTTGTTGAGGTTCTTGTCCGAAGCCCGGAGCTTGAAGCGGCCGAGCATGGCCTTGACCTGCTGGGCCTGGGACGAGAGCTCCTCCGACGCGGACGCGCTTTCCTCCGCGCTGGCCGTGTTGGACTGGGTGACCTGGTCGATCTGGTTGAGGCCCAGGGTGATCTGCTCCAGGCCCTGGGACTGCTCCTTGCCCGCCGTGGCCACCTCCTCCGCCAGGACCGCGACCTTGGCGGCCCCGTCCACGATGGAGGTGAGCTGCTTGGCGGTGACGTCCACCAGGGCGTTCCCCTTCTCGATGTTGCCGATGGCCTCGTCCACCATCCGGGTGGTGTCCTTGACGGAGCTGGCGGACCGGACGGCCAGGTTGCGGACCTCCTCGGCCACCACCGCGAAGCCCTTGCCGTATTTGCCCGCCCGGGCTGCCTCCACGTTGGCGTTCAGGGCCAGCAGGTTGATCTGGAAGGAGATGTCGTCGATGGCCTTCACGATCTTCCGGATCTCCTCGGCGCTCTGGTTGATGTCGTTCATGGCGGCCACCAGGTCCTTCATCTGCTGGTTGCCTTGCTCCGCGTCGTCCTTGGCGGTCTTGGCCAGGCCGTTCACCTGGATGGCGCTCTCGGTGTTCTGCTTGGTCTGGCTGGCCACCTCGGTGATGGAGGAGGTGATCTCCTCCAGGGAGGAGGCCTGTTCGGTGGCGCCCTGGGACAGGGCCTGGCTGGCCTGGGACACCTGGACGGAGCCGGAGGCCACCTGGTCCACCGCGATGTTCACCTGGCCCAGAAGCTCGTTGATGGACTCCAGGGAGTCCGTCAGGGCCTTCTTGAGGACGTCGAAGTCCCCCTTGTAGTCCCCGGTCATGGAGGCGGTCAGGTCCCCCTCGGCCATGTGCTTCAGGATGGAGATGGTCTCGTTGATGGGGGTGATGACCAGGTCCAGGGTCTGGTTGACCCCCTCCACGATCTTCCGGAAGTCCCCCTGGTGCTTGGAGGCCTCGGCTCGGGTCTGCAGCCTGCCCTCGAGGGCGGCCTGGGAGAGCATGTTCGCGTCGGCGATGAGGTTCTTGAGATTGGTCCGTAGGAGCTCCACGTTGTCGTTGATGAAGGCCTTCTTGCCCGGGAACTTCTCGAGGGGCGCCTCGAAATTGCCCCGGGAGAACTCCGCGATACAGGCCATGGCCTTCTTCTTGACCGCGATGTGGCCGAAGACCATGGTATTGACCCCCGTCGCCATTTCCTTGTACGCGCCTTTGAACCGGCCCTCGTCCAGCTTGACGTCGATGTCTCCGGCGTCGTGCTCCGAGGACATGTGGTTCATGTCCGCGATCAGGGCCTGGATGGTGTCCGCCACGAGGTTCAGGGAGGCGGCGACCTGCCGGAACTCGTCCTTGGACTTGACCTCCAGGCGGTCCCCGATGTTCCCCTCCGCCAGCTTGTCCAGGACCGCGACGGCCTTGCGCAGGGACCGGCTGATGGAGGTTCCCAGGAGGATGCCCAGGGCCAGGGCCACCAGGAACGACAGAACGGTGACGAGGATCAGGGTCGTGCGTCCGACGACGGCTTCGGTCTGGGATTCGTCGACCAGCTCGTTTCCATAGTGAGCTACGTCGTAGTCGATCACCTTCTGGAGCGAGGCGATGTAGTCGTCGAAGATGGTCCGCTCTGCTCCGTCGATTTTCTCGAACAGTTGGGCGTAAATGGCCGCCCGGACCTCGGGATCCTCGGTCTTCTCCGACTGTCCGATCAGCGCCCAGATGGAATCGTTGTAGGCCTTGGCCTTGGCGAGGTGCTCCTTGGTGGCCTCCCAGAGCTTCTCCTCCTCCTCGACCATCTGGATCTTCTCGAATTCCTCGATGTGCTTGTTCTGGGCCTCGCGGGCCGCGTCGAAGTTGTCCTTCTGGCGCTTGAGGAACTCCGGGTTCCCCGCGCCCAGGGGGTTGACGACGGATCGCACGGCCGACTTGATTTTCAGGACCTCCCCCCGCAGGTTGTACAGGGTCGTGATGGAGGGAATGGTCTCCGTTTGGATCCGTTCCAGGTCGTCGATCAGTACTCCGAACCGCGTGACCCCCACGATGCCCACCACGCCGCAGAGCGCCGCCACGGCCAGGAAGCCCAGAAGCAGTTTCGCCAAAATCTTCATACCCTTCCTCCTACGCAAGATTCCGTGCGGCGCAAGGCGTCGCGGTTCATTCCAGAGCCAGGGAGAGCAGCCTCCCGGTATCCACGATGAAACTGACCGTCCCGTCCCCCAGGATGGAGCACCCCGAGATGCCGTCCACCTTGCCCAGGTACTCGGACAGGGACTTGACCACGATCTGCTGGTTCCCCACCACCTCGTCGATCAGGAGACAGGCCTTCCGGTCCGCGCTCTTGACCACGATGATGATGCCCGCCAGGGGGTCGACCGTCGCCCCGGGGATCCGGAAGAGTTCCCCCAGCTTCAGCAGGGGCAGGATGGTCCCCCGGAGATTGATCACCTCCTCGCCCTTGTTCGTGGTCGTGAGCTGGGAGGGGACGGCCTTGAAGAATTCCAGGATGTCCCCCAGGGGGACCGAGTAGAAGCTTCCCCCGGACCGGAGCGTCAGGCCGTCGATGATGGCCATGGTCAGGGGGATCTTGAGGGTGAACTCCGTCCCCGCGCCGGCCTGGGACCGGATGTCCACCCGGCCCCGGATCCGCTCCAGGTTCTTGTTCACCACGTCCATCCCGACGCCCCGGCCGGAGACCTCGGACACCTTGTCCGCGGTGGAGAATCCGGGCTCGAAGATGAAGCGCCAGACCTCCTCGTCCGGCAGGGTCGCGGGATCCGCCTTCAGGAGGCCCTTCTTCTCGGCGGCGGCCAGGATCTTCTCCCGGTTCAGGCCCGCCCCGTCGTCCCGCACGGTGATCCAGATCTCGGAGCCCTCGTACCGGGCCTCCAGGTCCACAGCGGCGACGGCGGGCTTGCCCCGTTGGGCCCGGACCGGGGCGGTCTCGATCCCGTGGTCCACGGCGTTCCGCAGGATGTGGACCAGGGGGTCGGAGATCTGCTCGATCACGTTCTTGTCCATCTCCGTCTCCTGGCCCGTCACCCGGAGCTCCACGGGCTTGTCGAACTTCCGGGAGAGGTCGTGGACCAGGCGGGTCATCTTGTGGAAGAGGGATTCCAGGGGCACCATGCGGATCATCATGGTGGTCTCCTGGATTTCCCGGCTGATCTTGGACAGGCCCAGGGCCGCCTTGTTGAAGCGGTCCAGCTTGAGCCCCTTGAGGTCCGGGGAGTTGAAGACCATGGCCTCCGCGGTGATCAGCTCGCCCACCAGCTCGAAGAGCTTGTCCAGCTTGGCGGTGTCCACCCGGATCTCCTTGCGCTGGATCTCCTCTCCCCGGGGGCGGTCCGCCGCGGCGGCCTTCTGGATGCCCAGGGCCTTCTCCACGTCCTCGGGCTTCACCGCCCCGGAGTCGACCAGGATCTCGCCCACGGGCTTTTCCTGGAGATCCAGGGCCTTCTGGACGTCCTCCTCCCGGGCGGCCCCCAGGTCCACCAGGATCTCCCCGATGGGCCGGTAGGCCGGAGCCGCGGCCGGAGCGGGGGACCCGGGGGTTCCCGGGGCGGAGCTGCTCGGCGCGGGCTCCGGCGCGGGCTCGGGGACGCTTCCGGGCTCCCGGAGGGACACCGTGGCGATCCCGGCCCGGACCTCGTCCACGAAGGCGATGATCCGGTTGGTCAGGGCCTCGTTCCGGGGCATCCGGCCCTTCCGGACCTCGTCCAGGACGCCCTCGGCGGCCATGCAGCGCCGCTCCAGGAAGGCGTAACCGAAGTACCCGGCGTTCCCCTTGAGGGTGTGGATCGCCCGGAAGATGTCGTTCACCAGTTCCGTCCCGTCCGGGGAGGCCGGCAGGTCCAGGGCCTTCCGCTCGACCCCTTCGAGAATGTCGGCGCATTCCGCCAGGAAGCGTTCCGCCAGGTCCCGGCTGGCCAGTTCGGACAGGAAGATCTCGTTGGGGACGATTTCCGGGCCGGGATTGTCCGGGGGCTCCGCGGTGACCGGACCCGCCTCATCGGGGGCCGCCGCGGCCGGGGCCGCGGCGGCCTCCTGTGCGGCGGAGGCGCCCGCGGGCCCGGCCGCACGGAGGTTCGCGACCATGGCGCGGACCGCCGCGGACTGGGCGCGGCCCCGGTCCGTCATGGACTCGTCCGTATACTCCGCCTCGATGGTCTCGATCATCTCCCGGAGCACGTCGATGGTGGCGTAGATCACGTCCAGGGAATCCGGGGTTACCTCGTATCCCTCCTTGATGAAGAGCTCGAGCAGGGTTTCCGCCTCGTGGGTCAGCTCCTTGACCGCCACGAAGTCCAGGAAGCCCGCGGAACCCTTCACGGAATGGAAGAGCCGGAACACGGTCTTGAGGCAGTCGTCCTCGCAGGCCCGGTCCATCTTGCCCAGCTGGGCCTCCGCGTCGTCCAGGCGTTCGAATCCCTCCGCCACGAAGGATTCGATGATTTCCCGGGTCTGCTCGTCCACGTCCTTTTTCTTCATCGGGGGCTCCTGGCTTGGGTTAGGGGCGGGAGGGCGGGGGCGGGGGGCGTTTCCTCGCCGACGGGAAAGGCCACGCCGATCCGGGTTCCGGCTCCGGAGCAGTCGCAGAGGACCCGTCCGCCCAGCTGCTGGGCCAGGAGGCGGACCAGGGTCAGCCCGATGGTGGGGCAGGCGGCGGGATCCACCTCCCCCGGCAACCCGGGGCCCTCGTCGCAGACGACCAGCCGGGCCTCGCCGTCTTCCCGGGTCAGCCGGACCTCGACGCTGCCGCCGCCCTCGGGCGGGCAGGCATGGCGAAGGGCGTTGTCCACGAGCTCCGCGGCGGCCAGTCCCAGGGGTATGGCCCTCCCGGGATCGATTCCCATCGGTTCTGCGTCCACGGACAGGGAGGTTTCCCGGACCGAGAGGGCCCGCATGCCTACGATGGAGGAGGCGATGGACCGCAGGTAGTCGTCCAGGCGGACCCGGTCCCCCTCCTCCCCCCGGGCGGCGAACTCGAAGGCCGAGGACAGGGCGCAGACCCGCATCTCCGTCTTCCGGGCGAATTCCTTATAGGCCTCCCCGGACACCCGGCCCATCTCCAGGTTGATGAGGGACACCACGATGGCCAGGGAGTTGTTCAGGTAATGGCGGAATTCCCGCTTGAGCCGGTTCTGGTCCTCCAGGGCCTTCTCCAGGTCCTCCTCCGCTGCCCGCCGCTCCGTGATGTCCAGGACGATCCCGTCGTAGCCCAGGACCCGGCCGGAGCCGTCGGTCACCAGGACGTCGGTCTCCCGGACCCACCGGGTTTCGCCGTCCTTTCGGAGGATGCGGTACTCGAAGGGGTCCTGGTCCTTCCCGGTCCTCAGCAGGGCCGTCCGGGTTGCGGCGGCCTTGCGGTCTTCCTCCAGGATCATCCGGGAGAGGAGTTCGGGCTTCCGCTCCAGCTCCTCTTCCGTGTAGCCCGTCACGGTCCGGCATCCCGGCCCGTGCCGCACCGTATCCTTGCCCGGAGCGAACCGGACGGAGAACACGTAGTCGGTCATGGCCTCGGTGATGCGCCGGAACCGCTCCGCGCTCTCCTGGAGACGGTCCTCGTATTCGCGCTTCTCCAGGAAGAGGCCCAGGCGGCGGGCGATGAGGTCCACCACCAGCCGCTCCTCGGGCAGGAAGGTCTCTCCGTCCACCGGGGGCACGGCCTTGCGGAAACTCACCTCCACCATCCCCGCCTGGCGGCCGCCCACGCTCACCGGGGAGGAGAGCCTCCAGGGGGAGTGCACGTACCCGGGACAGCGGACGTCGGCCTGCCCCGCGCTGATCCGGACACAGACCGAATCGGGATGGCGCCACCGTTCGGCGATGCCCTGGGCGATCCGGCGGAGGCTGTCCTCCGCGGACAGGCCCCGGTCCTCGAGGAGCTTGTTGACTTCGTCCAGGAGCTCGAGCCGCCAGAGCTGGAGCTTGAGGCGGGACTCGGAGGCTTCCAGCTCCGAGTAGGCTTCATGGAGCCGGAAGGCCATGCGCACCGAGGCTGCCAGGACGTCGGGCCCCGAGTCCTTGACGACGTAGCCGTAGGACCGGGTCTCCGCGGCCAGGTCCAGGGTGACGGTTTCCGTGTGGGAAGTCAGGAAGAGCACGGGGACCGGGCGGCGGGCTTCGATGGCCCGGGCCACCTCCGCCCCGTTCCGGTCCGCCCCCAGGTCGATGTCCATGAGGAGCAGGTCCACCGGCCGGGAGGGATCGCAGGCCTTCCGGACCGCGTCGACCTCGTCCAGGGCGATGTCGACCTGGAAGCCCCGGTCCCGGAGGGATTCCGCCTCCGCGAAGGCGATGATGGCCTCGTCCTCCACGAGAAGGATGCGTTTTCCCGGGTAGGGGGGTGCTGACTCGATCGCGGACGTCGTGGGCTTCATGCTGGTTTTTATATAGCAGGATGCATGCCAACTATTTTAATTTTTATAAAATGTTATCTATAAAAGAAATACAAACAATTCACAAGATGACAGGATTTGTTAGAAATAAACCAAAATTGATATATTTGTATATTTTTAAAATAACTCCATTGTGTTCAAATATTTAGTTGTCTGCCGGTCTCCGTTGATCCCGTCAACCCAGGTTGATCAATCCGACCGTTTCTTCAAGCGCTTGCTTACGGCCTGGGGACTGATCCGGAGCAGCCGGGCCGCCTGGGCCTGGTTGCCGTCCGCCCGGCGCAGGGCCTCCTCGATCAGGAGCTCCGTGGCCTGCTTGATGGTGGGCAGGATCTCGGAAAACCCGAGTCCCGCGGTGGGTCCCTCCGGCGTGCCGGGCCGGGGCGATCCCAGACGCGCCCGGAGCACCGCGGGATCGAAGGCCGCCTCGCACCCCGATCTCAGGGAGTCCCGGACGATCGCCTCGAGCTCCCGGACGTTCCCCGGGTAGTCGTAGGCCAGGAAGAGGTCCAGCAGGGCCCGGGGCAGGGCCGGTAGGGGACGGCCTTCCCCGCAGACCGAGGCCAGGAAGTGCTCCACCAGGGCGGGGATGTCCCCCTTCCGGCTCCGGAGGGGGGGCAGCTCGACCCGATGGGAGCTCAGGCGGTAGTACAGGTCCTTCCGGAACCGGCCCCCTTCTACCTCCGCCGCCAGGTCCCGGTTCGTGGCCAGGATGATCCGGGCCCGGCTGCGGCGCAGGAGGTCCGAACCCAGGGGATAGTACTCCCCGGTCTCGATGAGCCGCAGGAGCTTGACCTGGGAGGCCGGAGGGATCTCCCCGATCTCGTCCAGGAAGAGGGATCCGTCCCGGGCCTTCTCCACCAGGCCCGGGAGGGACCGGACGGCCCCGGTGAAGGCCCCGGTGACGTGCCCGAAGAGGGTGTCCGAGAAGAACGTGTCGTCCAGGCCGGCGGCGTTCAGGGCCACGAAGTCCCCGCTCCGGCCGGAGACTTCGTGGACGGCCCGGGCGAAGAGTTCCTTTCCGGTGCCCGTCTCGCCGTAGATCAGGAAGGGGTGGGGGCTCTGGGCCGCGGTCTCCACGTACCGCATGATCGAGAGCATGGAGGGATCCGAGGTTATTATACCGTTGAAGGCGGGGTGGGGGGCGGCGGGCTTGTCCAGGAGGCGCCGGCGGAGGGACTCGTTCTCCCGGGAGAGGTAGACGCCGTCGATGAGCCTTCGCAGACAGACCACGAGCCGCTCCTTCTGGACCGGCTTCTGCAGGTAGTCCGCCGCGCCCTGGCGCATGCAGTCCACCGCCCGGTCGATGTCCCGGTTCCCCGAGACCACGACCACGAAGACCTCCGGGCGCTCCTGACGGATGCGGCGCAGGACCTCCTCCCCCGGGATACCGGGCATGATCAGGTCCAACACCACGATGCCCGCCCCCAGGGAATCCACCTGGTCCAGGACTTCCGCGGGGTCGGAGATCCCGAAGACGTTGGTGATCCCCTCGCTCCGGAGGGCCGTCACCATGCTCTCCACCACGTAGCGTTCGTCGTCCACGACGAGGATGGGGAAGGACGGGCTCAGCTGGTCGCTCATGGTATCTCCCGGATGTCCACGGCCGCGGGGGCGCGTCGGCGGTATGACCTCATTATATGTAGAACGAACTCGATCTCAAGGCTCGAGGCGGGATCGTAGACGAAGATCGCCTCCTCGGATCCCCGCCCCGGAAGGCCGGTCGGATGTCCCTTCCCTTGCCGCCGGCGGGAATCCGAATCTATACTTCATCCATGCGCGCGCGGAATCTCGTCCTGGCCGGATTCCTCCTCCTGTCCGCCCTGGCCCGGGTCCACGCGGACCGAGTCACCGTGGCGGTCTGGCCCTTCGGCCCCCTCCTCGACATCCGGGACGGCAGGCCCCAGGGCGTCTTCGTCGACATCCTCGAGGCAATCGCCCGGGACGAGGGATGGCAGCTGGAGTACCGGGTCGGAACGTGGGAAGAGTCCTACGCGTCGGCGGTTTCCGGGGCCGTCGACATCCTGGCCTGCGTGGCCTATTCCCCCGAGCGGGAGAAGGTCCTGCGTTTCTCCTCGGCGAACGTATTCGTGGAATCCGGGACGCTCTACGTGAAGCGGGGTTCGGGCATAGCCACCCCCTTCGATCTCGAGGGTCGGAGGATCGGCGTCCTTCCCGGCGCGGTGGCGACGAGGAACCTGGAGACCTTCCTGGCCTCCTTCGGGGTCCGGTACGTCCCCGTTCCCTTCGCCGATTACGAGTCCGTCCTTCGCGGAGTCGGTCGAGGGGAGGTGGACGCGGGGATCTGCTCCCTTTCCCTCGGACGCGTGCTTTCCTCCCGGTTCGCGGTCGAGCGGACGTCCATCTATTTTTCCCCCGTCCGGTTGACCTTCGCCGGGTCCCGCCGGGGCGGAATGGAATACATCGCCTCCCTCGACCAGCGGTTCGCCGACTTGAAGGCCGACCCGGATTCCGTCTACTACGCATCCCTTCGTCACTGGGGGTTGCAGGAGCCCCCGGAGCTGATCCCGGAGCGGCTCCGGATCCCCCTCTCGATCGCGGGGTCCGCCCTGGTCGGCCTGACCCTCGGGGTGTTCTGGCTCCGGTACCGGGTCCGCCGGAAGACCGATGAGCTCCGGCGGACGAACCTGATCCTGAGCAAGGCCCAGTCCTTTTCGAGGGTTGGGAGCTGGACCTGGGACGTCCAGCGCGGCCGGTTCGAGGGGTCCGACGAGATGTACGCCCTGTTCGGGATCCCCCGGGATCGATCCGGGGCGGCACTCTTTGACGCGTTCCGGCGGGCGGTATCTCCGGACGACCACCTTTCCGCGGAATCCGCCCTCCGTTTCCTCGTGGACCAGGATTCCCCGGGCGGTCAGACCAGCCGGCTCACCCTGCCCGGAGGGGAGAATCGCACGATCCTGACCGAGGCCGGGGAGGTCGAGAAGGATTATTCCGGCAAGCCCCTTCGGATCCACGGCTATACCCGGGACATCACCGACCAATTGGTCCGGGAGGAGAGGGAGCGGGAAAGCCAGCGCCAGCTTCTGGAATCCGAGAAGCTGGCCTCCCTGGGCACCCTGGTGGCCGGGGTCGCCCATGAGGTCAACAACCCCAACCACGTGATCATGCTGAACGCCCAGATCCTGTCGGACGCCTGGGATTCCCTGGTACCCATCCTGGACGAGGCCCTGGCCGGGCAGGAGGACGCCCTGATCGGGGGCATGGAATACCGGGATCTCCGATCCAGCATGCCCGGCATCATCGGGGGCGTGCGGGCCGCCTCCTCCAACATCGAGTCCATCGTCCGGGAGCTGCGGGAGTTCTCGGCCCCCGACGTGGAGTCCGGCGCCGAGGAGGTGGACCTGAGCATGGTCGCCACCGCGGCGGCCAATCTCCTGGGGGGCCTCGTCCGGGGGACCACGGACCGGTTCCGCCTGGACACGGACCCGTCCCTCCCGCCCGTGCGGGCGGGGTTCGTGCGGCTGGAGCAGGTGGTCATCAACCTCGTCATGAACGCCTGCCAATCCCTGGAGTCCCGGGAAAAGGCCGTGACCGTTTCCACCGGGCTGCGGCCGGACGGCCGGACCGTCTTCCTGGAGGTACGGGACGAGGGCTGCGGCATGGACGCCGAGGCCCTGTCCCATATCAAGGATCCCTTCTATACCAGCAAGCGGGGCCGGGGCGGACTCGGCCTCGGGGTTCCCCTCTCGAACTCCATCGTCGAGGCCTACGGCGGCCGCCTGCGCTTCGCCTCCGCTCCGGGCCGGGGGACTACGGCGACCATCGAGCTTCCGAGGGCGGGGTAGGCCGAAGCGGGGATCCGGGAACGCCTCCGACTCGTGCTATACTCATCCCATACGGAACCCAAGGAAAACCATGGAAAACCCCGGAGCCCCCCGCAGGACCCTTCCCCCGGAACGGCGGACGGACCCGTCCGGCTCGCTCGGCCTGACCGCCAAACCTTTGGTGGTCCAGGTGCCCGAGGCGCCGGAGGGCGCCCTGCTCGTGGAGATGGACGGAGTCCTGGACACCACGACCCGGGGCTGGGCGGACAACGAGTTTGCCGCACTCCTTAAGGATTCCGAGTTCCAGGCCCTGGTTCTGGACGCACGCGGGATCGAGTGGGTTTCCAGCCAGGCGTGTGGAGTGTTTATTACAGTTTTGAAGACCCTGCGGGGACGGGGCGGCACCTTAACGGTGGTCCCTGGGCCGGCTGTCCGCGAGAAACTTGTGCTCATCGGGTTTTCTCAGTTTATTCCGTTGGCCGCGGATCCCGCGGAAGCCGCCGCCTTCCTGACGGGCGCGGCCGCGGACCGCGCGCCCGGGGCATCGACAGCGGATCTTCCCCGGGAGGTGGAGGACGGCCTCGGCCACAAGGCCGTGTTCCAATCCCTGCCCGACCTCCCCGGCGGCCTGGTCGTGCGATATTCTGGCACGATGGATAGGCAGGCCGGGGCCTGGTTCTACGGCCTGGTCCTTCGGCGCGTGGAGGCCGGGCATGTCCGCCTGGCCCTGAACCTCTCCGGACTTCAATGGGTGGCGTCACCCGGGATCGGGCACTTGACCGGGATCCTGAAGGCGGTCAAGCTCCGGGACGGCCGCCTGGTCCTGTTCGGAATCCCCCCGAAGATCTACGAAGTACTCCAACTCCTGGGATTTTCCCAATTTTTCGAGATCACGGACACCGAGGCGGAAGCCGTAGCGCTCCTGAAAAGGAATTCGGCCGGGACGGAGGAGCCTGAGTTCCCGAAGATCTTCAAGTGCCCCATCTGCGGGGCCCGGACCCGGGCGGCCAAGCCCATGCGGGGGCGCTGCAAGTCCTGCAAGACGCTCCTGCAGGTGACTGACGAAGGAACGGTATTCCTTGGCTGAGATTCCTCCCCTGCCGCGAAGGCGGCGCCGCCCGACGCCCGTGATCCTGGACACGGACATGAACGAGGACGTGGACGACGCGGGGGCCCTGGCCGTGCTCCACGCCTTGGCGGACCGGGGCCTGGCGGAGATCCTGGGGATCACGTACTGCACCTCCGCGCGCTGGGGAGTCCCCGCTATCAAGGCGATCGACCGCTGGTACGGCCGACCGGACATCCCCGTCGGCGCCTTCGGCCGGCCGGGCTTCCTGGACGAGCACGCGGACCTCTCGTACATCCGCTTCCTGGCGGAGGCCTACGGGCCCGGGGAGGACAGCGCGGTCCCGGGCGGCCCGGAACCGGCCGCCGCGCCCGCGCGGGCTGAAGCTGCGCCCGGCAACAGTCCCGAGGCGGCCGCCGCGATCGTTCAAGCGGCGACGGCGCCCGGCAACAATTCAGAGGCGGCTTCCGCGATCGCTCAGGCGGCGACGGCGCCCGAAGCGGCCCCGGAGGCGGTCGGCCTCCTCCGGCGGCTCCTGGCGGGCCGAGGCCGGGCGGACGCGGTCCTCGTGGGCATCGGCCCTATGCCCAACCTGGCGGCCCTCCTGGACTCGGGGCCCGACGCGGTCTGTCCCCTTCCCGGTGCGGACCTGGTCCGCCGCTCGGTGCGGAGCCTCGTCCTCATGTGCGGCCGGATACCCGAGGGGATAGAGTACAACCTCCGGCAGGATCCCGGAGCCGCCCGGCTCGTCCTGACCGGATGGCCGACCCCCGTGGTGGTCTGCGACGGCGAGCTCGGGGGCTCCCTCCAGGCGGGCGCCCGGTTCTGCCGCGAGGCGCCCCGGGGGAACCCCGTGCGCACCGCCTACCTGCTCCACGCGGTGGGCCTGGACTGGGCCTGCTACGACCAGGCCGCCGTCCTGGCCGCCGTGACGGGGACCCGGTACTTCCGCTTCTCCGCGCCGGGCCGGCTCGAGGTGGACAAGGAAGGCTCCGGGCGCTGGACGGCGGATCCCTCCGGGAACCACCGGTACCTGGAGGCCCGGTTCGACCCCGCGGAACTCTCCCGGCTGATCGAGAACCTCATGCTCGCCCCGCCCCGGTCCGGTCCGCCTGCGCCCTTCCTCCCCGAGTCCTCGGACGAGGAGCTCCTGGAGCGCCGGAAGGCCGCCCTGGCCGCCCATTTCCGGTCGGTCCTGGACGAGGGCCTGGAGGAACTCGAGGGGGCGGAATGAGGCTCCTTTTTTCCTCGGACCTCCACGCCCTCATGCCGGCCTACCGGCTCTTCGCCCGGATCCTGGCGGAGGGTCCCTTCGACGCGGGGGTCCTGGCGGGGGACCTCCTGGACGACATCCGCCTGCCCGACGAGTTCCTGGTCCGGGAGCTCGGCGCGGACCCGGACGACCTCCTGGAGGATCTGGCGGACCCCGAGGACCCGTCGCCTTGGGAGTCCGTGGGCCGGCGCTTCAACGAGATCAACCTGCGGGGCCTGGCCGTCCTGGAAGGCCGGTTCCGGGAGGTCCTGGGCGGGGCCGGGAAGCCCGTCTTCCTGGTGCCCGGGAACCACGACGACACTCCCTGGGCGGATGAAGGAGGGATCGTGAACCTGCACGGACGGAGGGTCGAGTTCGGGGTATGGAACTTCGTAGGGTACCGGTGGACCATCGACCATCGGAGCGGGGCGGACCTGGACCGGGAGGTCCGGGACCTGGCGCCCCGGGTGGACCGGCGGACTATCCTTGTCACCCATTCCCCGCCCGCGGGGATCCTGGACGGCCGGGCGGAGCTGGTCCACGGCATCCCCGCCCTCCAGGACCTGGCCCGGGACCGGGATCCCCGGCTCCACCTCTTCGGCCACATACACAACCGGCCCGGCCGGCGGGGCCGCTTCGTGAACGGGGCCTGGCCCGATGCCCGGGCCTTCTGGGACATCGAGGTCGAAACCCGAAAGGTCCGGCGGATACCCGCGGACGTCCCGGTGCCGAATCCGAGGTGGGCATGACGGTGCCTATCCTCGTCTTCGGGGAGGAGGAGCTGGCGGACCTGGTGCGGGCCGGCGTCCCCCTGCCGGACCACCTGGTGTCCATCGGGAACCCCCGGGTCCCCTGGGGGGAGCGGGAGCCGGGCACCCGGGTGCGACCCGAGTTCCGCCCGCGCTTCCGCCGCATCCTGCGCCTGGCCTTCCAGGACGCCACCGAGCGGTCCCATCTCCGGCGTCCGTTGCTGGCCCGGATTCCCGAGGTACGGGACGCCCGCCGGGTCGTGGAGTTCTGGCGGCGCACCCGGGGTGAGGCGTCCGGCTACGTCGTGCACTGCTGGGCGGGGGTGTCCCGGTCCACAGCGGCGGCCCTCGCGCTCCTCTACCTGGAGACCGGCAGCGAGGCCGAGGCCACCCGGCGGCTCCGGGAGGTCCGGCCCCAGGCCCTGCCCAACCTCCGGTTCGTGCGCTGTTTCGACCGGATCCTGGGCTCCCGCCTGGAGGCCGAGGCCAAAGGGATACAGGACGCGAGGGTCGCGGACTTCGCCCGGGAGCTGGCGTCCCTGATGGAGGAGCTGCCACCCGCCGACGACGCGGAGCCCGTGGAGGAGGAATCGTGAACGGGGACCCAAGAATTCTCGCCCGCCGGTCCCTGCTGGGGCTCTCCGTGGGGGACGCGTACGGGGAGGCCTGCTTCTCCCGGACACCACCTGCGCCATCGTCGGGGGCATCGTGGTCCTCTCGGCCCCCGGCGGCGTACCCGAAGCCTGGGCCCGGGCGGCGGAACCGCTGCCGCTGGCCCCGGAACTATATCCGGAGACTAGATGAGCGCCGCGATATCCGTGGCCCGGAAATCCTCCCCTTTGAAGAGCAGGGGCTCGTCCAGGAGCCTGGCCAGGGCGTAGGAGGCGCAGTCCCCCAGGTTGAGTCCCGCGGGATGCCGGCCCTTCCCGAACCTCCGCCAGGCGTCCAGGGCGATTTCCGAGAGCCCGGAGTCGATGGCAATGACTTCCATGCCACAGGCGGCCATGAGCCGGGAGAAGGCCCGGGCCCCGACCGCGCCCTTCCGGGCTTCCGCGACGATGGCGGCTTCCAGCCGGGACACGGAGCTCATGAACCGCCGCTCCGGCCGGGCAAGGGCGTCCGCGTACCGGTCCGCGTCGGGCTCCCCCAGCAGAACGGCCAGGACGGCCGAGGAATCCACCACCATGGTCAGGGTGTCCCGTCCGGACCGTAGCCGAGGATCTCCTCCGCGCTCCGGCCGTCCAGGTCCGGGGCGGCGGCGCACTCCCGGGCGATGGCGAGCAGTTCCTCCCGGAGCCCGGAGACCCGGGCTTCCATCGCATCGAGTTGTTCCGCCAACGCGTCCCCGATCGCGTCCGTCATCGTGCGCCCGGTCCTTCGGGCCAGTTCCCGGGCCCGTCTCTCCACCGTCTCGCTCCGGATGCTGAGCGGCATGATTCCTCCGTATATACGAAAATATTACGAATATACAGGATCGTCAATCCGTATCCGTTGTATACTCCCGAAATCAAGACTCGACCTCCGGAGGCACCATGAACGTGGAGCTACGCCCCGTGGACAAGGACAATTTCGACGAGATCGTGCGCATGCCCCGGCAGGACCATGTCGCGGAGAACGTCCGGAGCCTGGCCCAGGCCTGGCTCTACCCGACCCTCCGCCCCCGGGCGATCTACGCGGACGGGAAGCTCGCGGGGTTCTGCATGAGCGGCCTGGACGACGAGGCGGACGACCCGGCGGACCGGGGGATACCCTGGATCGTGCGGATGTACGTCCTGCCGGACCTGCACGGCCGGGGGATCGGGAGCGCCGCCGTCCGCCTCCTGGTGGCCGAGATCCGCCGGGAGTACCCGGCGGCCACCCGGGTCCGCCTCTCCACCCACCCCGAGAACGCCCACGCCATCGGCGTGTACCTCAAAGCGGGTTTCCGGGACACGGGGATCCTGGAGGACGGGGAGGAGATCTTCGAACTCGCCCTGTAGAATTCCCGCCGGCCGGATCCCGTCCTCAGGCCTCGAACCTCTGGCCCAGCTTCACGAAGCCCGCGAAGCCGTCCCTCTTCGCCTCCGCCGACCAGTCGACCTCGTTGCCGAAGTGGTCCTTCCCGATGAGGACGTAGTCCTGGTAGTGGGAGAGCCACATCTTGGCCTTGACCTGGGGATCCAGCTTTATCGAGTTCGCGCTCTCGTAGCCCGCCAACTGGGCGTAGTTCGCATGAACCCCGGAGGAGAACTTGTACCGGGTCCATTTCTCGGGTTCGATGCCCCGGGCCAGGAGGTCCAGGGCCTCCATCTCGTCTTCCGGCCAGGCTTTCGGGATCCCGTCCTGGACGTAGGTCTTGGCGCCCTCGGGGAAGCGAAGGTCGATGCCCGTGCACTCGCAGTCCTGGAAGATCAGGTCCGCCCGCTTGTAGTACTCCTCGATCTGCCGGGGCGAGCAGTGCTGGCTGTCCGTCACGAAGTACACGGACTTTCGCCCCGTCCGGCTGAAGAGGATGCCGAAGGAGGGCATGATCACCGAGCCGGACATGATGTGGATCTGCTGGATCAGGTCCACCGTCCAGCCCTGCCACTCGAAGCGCTTGTTCGGCTCGACGGGGACCGGCTCGAAGAAGGTCTCCAGGTCCGAGACGAATCCCTCCATGGACTCCAGCCCTCCCCGGAGGGTCTTGTCCCAGAGGTCCCGGAGGAGCTGGACGTTGCCGATGAGTCGGGGGGCGTAGTTGCCCTCCCGCCAGGACCGGGGATGCTTGGCCCAGTCGTACCGGGCGAAGGCGAAGTACTCCAGGCCCCCGACATGGTCCGCGTGTAGGTGGCTCACGTAGATGTCGTGGATGTCCTGGGGCTTGTACCGGGCCGTGACCAGGGCCTGGGGGGTCTGCATGCCGCAGTCGATGAGCAGGCGCCGGCCGGCCTCCTCGATCACGAAGGACTGGTTGAAGGACTCGCTGGAAAAGGCGTTGCCGCAGCCGATGACGTGGATCTTCATGAAGGGACGCTCCTTTGTAATGATTCTGCATACAGGATTCTATCGCGGTTTCCAGAATTCATCCTGGTAACCGATGGGTTCAAAATTCCGAATCACCCCGCCACCCGGAGGAAGACAGCGGACACGAAGCCCAGGATCGTTGCCATGCCGGTGACGGAGCCGCCGTGCTCGTAGGCCTCCGGCATCATGGTCTCCGCCAGCATGGCCAGCATGGAGCCCGCGGCCAGGCTCTCGAAGAGGGCCACGAGCTCCGGGGGGGCCGAGCGGAAGGCCAGGTTGCCGATTCCCGCGCCGACCGCGGTCAGGGCCACGATGGAGCCCCAGAGGGCGGTGATCCTCCACACCGACATGCCCATCTTCCGCATGCCCACCGCGCTGGACAGGGCCTCGGGGTAGTTCGCGATGAAGAGGCCCAGGATCAGGGCCAGGCTGGCCTTCTCGGCCCCGATCATGCTGGCCCCGATGACCGCGGACTCGGGGACGCCGTCCAGGAGGATACCCAGCCAGATGCCCATGGGGGCCCCGCCTTTTTTCTTCCCCCCCGCCTGGGCGAAGGCCTCGTCCAGCTCCAGGGAGCTGGGCTTCCAGTCCCCGGACCCCGCGGCCCGGGCCCAGGCCGCGGGATCCACGGAGGCGGCCGCCTTCTCCAGGGCCTCCCTCCGTTGGCCGGATAGGCGCTCCACCGCCGTCCGGAGCCGGGGATTCGCGGCCAGGAGCCGGTCGAAGGCTTCCTTGCGCAGGGTGAGCAGGGTCGTCGCCTCCAGGGCCGTCACGTCCGCCGTGCGGGTCTCCCCGGTGAGGAGGGCCATCTCCCCGACCATGTCGCCCGGTCCGAGCACCGCGAGCTTCGTCCCCGCCCGGGACACCTCGAGCCGGCCGGATTCCACCAGGTAGAGCTCGGCCCCGGGCTCCCCGGTCCGGATGACCGCGGTGCCGGCGTCGCAGCGCACCCGGTTCACCTGGTCCGCCAGGCTGCGGACCTCCTCGGGGGGCAGGCTGGCGAACAGGGGCACCTTGGCCAGGCTCTCCAGGAGGCGGCGGACGTCCTTCTTCCGGTCCGCCCGGAGGCGGCGCGCCAGGGTCGAGCGCTTGCGGAGGAAGCCCCCCGCGCCGTTCACCAAGTGGTCCAGGGTGACGAAGAGGACGCCCCCGGCCACGCATCCGAGTCCCACCGGCCAGAAGACGCCGTGGAGCCGCTCCACCGCCTCGCCGATCAGCTCCAGGGAGAGGGCCGCGAAGAGGGCCCCGGCCCCGAAGGCCATGACCGCGGCGGAGACCCGGGGCGGCGGTTTGAGGAATATCCCCGTCCAGGCGCCCAACAGGAGGCTGCCCGCGGACAGGGCCCCGAAGAGGAGCGCGGAGAGCGCCTGGGATATCGCGAGGGGATCCATCGATCGCCTCCTGTCCGGCCGCGCCGAAGGAAACTGGGTTCCCGCCGCGGCCGCCTCGGTTCAAGTATCGGGCATGGCCGGTCGGGGCGCCAGGGGGAGGATGTGCTTCCCGCAGTACCGGCCGATCCCCTCCCGGGAACACGGCGCGCCCGCCGCCGCTGGGGACGGGAACTTCCGCGGTCTTGCCCCCGGATTCTTGATCCTTCCGAGAACCGGGTCTATACTTGGAGATGCCGGTGCCCCCTGCCTCGCACGGCGCCCGACCCCTCGCTTCCACGGCACCGGCTCGGTCGCCGCCCGATAGTATATGCCTCCAAACGACTGCCAAGCGACGATGATCGCGGTTCCCTCTCGGGAGCCGCGATGGGTTCGTTCGTCCGCGCGCCGCGACTCCGGGCGCGCGCATTCGGGAGGAATCATGAAACGAATGTTCCCTGTGGGGGGGATGATCCTCGTCGTCCTCCTGGTCCTCGGCTGCGCCCTGCCCACGGAGCCGAGAGTTTCCCTGTCCGATTCCGCGATACCCGTGGACCGGTACCTGGACGGGCTCGATTCCCTGGGCGCTCCGTCCGCCCGCGCCCTGGTACCCGCCCTGCCGAAGGTCACCGGCGGATCGTTCGATCCCGCGGTGCTCGAGGCCTACCTGGCCGCGATCACGGGAACCATGCGATCCGCGTTCCTGGCACTCGCCTCGGGGACGGAGTATCCCGTGGTCTGCCTTCCCGTATCCTGCGAGGGCCAGAGCGGTCTGATGTGGGTGCCGTACGATCCGGCCGGCGTGCTGGAAGCGCCGGTCGTCTGTTTCCAGCACGGCACGCAGGTCTATCGGGACTGCGCTCCGTCGCGATTCGACCCGGCCGTCTCGTCCGTGCTGGGAAGCCCGGACGTGGCGGGCGCCTTCCAGAACTACGTGGAGTGCACCGTCGGGGCCCTGATGGCGTCCACGGGGTGCGTCGTCGTCATGCCCGACTACCCGGGATTCGGCCTGAGCACGGAACCGCATCCGTACGTGCACCAGTCCCTGGGGGAGTCCGTCCGGAAGGTCTACAAGCGCTCCCTACGCGTTCTGGCGGGCATCGCCGGCGCGCCGTCGTTCAACGGACGCACCTACCTCATCGGGTACTCGGAGGGCGGATTCGCGACCCTGGCGGCCGCCCGGGTGTTCCAGAAGACGAACGTGCCCGTGACGGCGGCGGTGCCCTGCGCAGGATCCTATGACCTGTGCGGCACGATGGTGGACCAGATCCGTGACTACGCGGTTGTGAAGGTGCCCTACTATATTCCCTACACGGTGTTCGGATACGCGTCCGTATACGCCGAGGACGATCCCGAGGACTGGGATTACGCGCGGCTCCTGGTTCCTCCCCTGCCCGGGGCTTTGGACGAGATGTTCTCCGGCGGCCATTCCGGAGCCGAGCTCACCGCCGCCCTGGCCCCGTTCGGGTACATGCCCTGGGCCATGCTCACGCCGGCCCTCCGGGCCGAACTCGCGGCCGGGACGGGACCGGTGTACCGGAAGCTCCGGGCCAACACGCTCTTCCTCTCCTGGACGCCCGAGATGGTCCTGCAGATGATCCACTGCCCGGCGGACGATATCGTACCCGCCGCGAACGCGCAGGCCGCCTATGAGGCCTGGGAGGGATTGCCGAACGTTCTCCCGCCCCTCTGGGTGCCGCCGGTCGAACTGCCCCCCGGCCTGCCGGAGATCCCGGGCCTCGGGGACACCCACCTCCTGGCCTTTCCCACGGCCATGATCGCGGGCTTCGGCTTCATCCACGGGCTGGAGGCCTTCCAGCCCTGAACCGGGCCCCGGGGCGCGGGCGTCCGCCCCGGGGATTGTCGGCCGGGTCCTGCCATTCGGTTGATTTCAGCGGGAGCCGGCGGCTTCGACCTTCTCCGGCGCGCGCGCCAACATTTTTACATGGTTTTTCATGGTCTTTACATCGTTTTCCATCGTTTTTATCCGGCGCCGTAGCTCGCTACATCACGATCGCCTCCGGATCCACGCGGCTTCCCAGGGCCTCCCGAGCCGCGGCCTCGTCCAGGTCCTCCAGGAGTTCGGGCTCCCGGGCGGCGTCGTGTCTCGGTCCCCTCATCCCGGCGCCCCGACGACCGTTACGTTGTCCACGGCCCGCAGGACCAGGCGGTGCTCCCGGACCAGGTCCTCCCAGGCGCGGACCCCCGGGGGCGGCAGGTATCCGCAGGTGTCCGGGTCGTAGCGGCCCCGGAAGCCCGAGAGGGCGAACATGGCGTCCGTGGCCGCGGCCTTGACCCCGTCGTCCGTGGCCCGGGCCCCGGCCCAGTAGTCGTTCCCGGGCCAGGAGACGTGGTCCCAGGCGACGACGCTGAAGAGATCGCAGTCCGAGAAGTCGTCCCCGGGCTCCTGGTAGTCCCGGGGCGGGAGGAGCTGGGGCAGGCCGAGCCCCGTGCCCTTCCGCTCGTTCACCGCCAGGGGGCGGACCCGGAAGGCGATCCGGCCGAGGCGGCGGTCCTCGTTCCCGCACTCGTCGTAGGGGTCGAGGCGGACGGCCCGGATGCCCGGCAGGCTCTTCGCGTGCCGCTTCAAAATGCCTGCAAGGGCGTCCCGGAGGAAGGGCCCCAGGCGGCCACGGAAGGGTCCGGCGAACTGGCCGCAGCCCAGGCCCGGCACGGTGACCAGGGCCTTCCGGCCCGCCGCGACGGAGACGGCGCTGGCGTACTGGAGGAGGGGGAGGAGCCGCCGTTCGTAGAGGGCCTCGTACCGGACCGGGTCGATCCGGCCGCCGGGCGCGACATCCCCGTCGGCGGGGGATCCCCGCCCCCCCGCCAACAGGGCCCCGGCGGTGAAGAGGAGGGTGGCCCCGAAGGGTTTCGGGTGTACCCGGGGGTCGGAGTGGCGGCCGTCGTCGAAGACCGTGACGGGCACCGCGAAGCCGATGTCCCCCAGGAGCCCCAGCTCCTCCCGGGTCCAGTCCGAGCCGTCCCCGGCCACCTCGCTCTCCGCGAAGATCCGGGGCTCCTTGGTGGCCAGTAGGGAGACGAGGAGCCAGGCCGGATCAAGCTTCGCGACGGGCAGGGCCGCCAGGGCCGCCCGGAGGCGGGCCCCCGCGATGCTCCTGTCCGCGGAAAGGCGCCGGGCGTAGTCGGCGATCCGGGCCCGGGTCGAACCGGCCAGGACCACCCGATAGGACGGGGCGGGGGCCCGGGGGTGCCGGGCCTCGGGATCCCGGCCGGGGTCTCCGGCAGGCTCCGCTCCGCGCCGCTTCCGGCCGCCCGCGACTGTGGGGGCTCCGCCGGCCTTCCGGTTCCCGCCCACCCCCGGTACCCCCCGGGGGAGAGTCCGGGCGGCTATTTCGGCGGCCACGGCCGCGGCCCGGTCCGCGGGCAGGAAGCGGCGCGCGAAGTCCGAGAGGGTCCCAAGGAGGCCGGCCTCCAGCCTGGGCAGGACCCAGGAAAGGACCCGGGGCGGAAGCCCGCCGTAGAAGGCCTCGGCGATCGCCCCGGCGATGCAGGCCTGGGTGTCCGCGTCGCCCCCCAGGGAGACGGCGTTCCGCACCGCGTCCTCCCAGTCCCGGGAATCCAGGAATGCGACGATCGCCTCCGGGACCGAGGCCTGGCAGCTCACCTCGAAGGGGTAGCCCGGCCGGATGGAGTCCACGGTCCGGCCCAGGTCGTAGCCGAAGCGGCGGGAAATCTCGGAGCGGATCTCCTCCTTCGAGGACCCCGTCCGGGCCCGGAGGACCGCCAGGGCGACGGCCTGGGCTCCTTTGATCCCCTCCGGGTGGCCGTGGGTGGGCGCGGCCGAGAGCTCCGCCTGGGCCAGGACGGTTTCCGGGTCCCCGAAGGCCCAGCCCACGGCGCTCGCCCGCATGGCCGAGCCGTTTCCGAAGCTCTCGTAGGGCTTTCCGGCGGGATCGTTTACCCAGGCCCGGAAGGAGCCTCCGTAGCCCGCGTCGGGGTAGCGGCGGCCGAAGGCCCGGAGTTCCCGCCCGTAGTCCTCGAAGTCCGGTATCCGGCCCTCCGCGTCGGCGTCCAGGATCGCCCGGGCCACCGCCAGGGAGAGGACGGAGTCGTCCGTGGGCCGGTCCAGCTCGTGGAAGAGCCGGAAGTTCTTGTCCTTCACGGACCAGGCCTCGTACAGCGAGCCCAGGACGTCCCCCGAAATCGCGCCCAGCATGACGCCTCCTTACACCAGGAACCGGTTGCCTTCCTCCCGGAACGCTTCGTACCGTCCCCGGCGGAAGGTATAGAGCTGGGCGGCCCGGTGGGCCACGTCCACCTCGTACTCCTCGAGTTCCTCAAGCAGGCCGTAGGACAGGACCTTCTTGCGGAAGTTGCGCTTGTCCAGGGACCGGCCCAGGACGGTCTCGTAGAAGCGCTGGAGCTGGGTCAGGGTGAACTTCCGGGGCAGGAACTCGAAAGCCAGGGGCTCCCGTCTCAGGGTCTCCCGAAGGCGGGTCAGGGCGGCGTCCAGGATGGCCGGATGGTCGAAGGCCAGGGCGGGAAGCTCCTCCACGGGGAACCAGGCGGCGTTCCGGGCGTCCGTGGAGGCCTTCACCTCGTGCTCGTAGAGGTTGACCACCGCCCACCAGGCCACGGTGACCACCCGCTCCCGGGGATCCCGGCCGGGGGTCCCGAAGGCCCCGAGCTGCTCGATGTACAGCTTCTTGACCCCCGTCTCCTCCTCCAGTTCCCGGCGGGCGGCCGCCTCCAGGTCCTCGTCCATCCGGATGAAGCCCCCCGGGAGGGCCCATTTCCCCGCGAAGGGGTCCAGGTCCCGCTGGATCAGGAGGACCTTGAGCTCCCCTTCGTCCAGGCCGAAGACAACGCAGTCCACGGTGACCGCGGGGTGGGGGTACGGGTAGGTGTACATAGGCTCGGATCCTCCTTCGACGTGTTCATGTCAAATCTTCGATCCTAGGACAGCTGATCCCGTATCCACTCGGCGGCGGGTCCCGGGGGACAGACGAAGGTCGCCTTCCGGACCGCGGGATGGGAGAGCAGGAAGAGGGCGCAGGCGCCCAGGCCCGTCGAGACCGCTGCCTGTACGGGGAATCCTCGTCCCCCCGCTCCCAGGACCGGGAACGCCACGCGGCCGAAGCCCCGCTCCTCGGCGATGCGGAGGCAGGCGGCGTAGCATTCCGCCAGAGCCTCCAGTTCACCCTCCGAGCCTCCCCTCCAGTCCGGGACCCGCACGTGGATGACCGCGGGAGCCGGGAGGGCTCCCCCTCCGGTGAGCGCCGCCGTTCCGGCGGGAAGCTCCCCGATCGCCTCGCAGGCGGCCCGGAAGGCGGGGCCCCCCGCGGCCCGGAGGGCCTCGTCCAGCCCCGAGGCGGGCTCGTCGGACCGGGAGTTCACGATCGCGTCGCAGGGGAAGCCGGCCAGGCTGCCGACGTGCAGGTCCAGCCGACCCCGGACCATGAACAGGGCTTTCCGGGAATAGTGCCCGAAGAGCCTGTACTCGTCCATGGCGTGGCCCCGGGCATAGGACTCGTAGTGCACGTTCTTGCGGAACTTGGCCATCTTCCGGAGCCGGAGATCCTCCTCCAGGGAGGCCAGGGAGACCCGCTCCCGCTCCGTCCGGGCCGTGGCGGGGGTTCCCGCCAGGATGTTTCGAATCCGGTCCATCGCGAGGGCGATCCCCGCCTCGTCCCCCCGGTCCACAGCGTCCAGGGCCTCCCGCTTGGCCCGGGCCGTCCGGAGCAGAGCCAGGGTCTCCACCGCGGCGGGGTCCGAGGGCAGGGCCTCGAAGTCCCGTTCCTCGACCGCCCGGACGCGTATGGCCTGCCGGATCTCCCGACTCTCCCCGCCTTCCGGGTCGGTCCATTCCAGGCGGACAGATAGAAGCTCCGTCTCCTGGCCGGGCCGGGCGGGCAGGCCCGGCAGGGCGCGCACGGTCAGGC
Source organism: uncultured Spirochaetota bacterium (assembly GCA_937873275.1). Lineage (GTDB taxonomy): Bacteria > Spirochaetota > Spirochaetia > Treponematales > UBA12059 > JAAYUR01. Next base: position 69 of record CALMRC010000128.1, on the reverse strand, counting down.
CGATCTCCTGCCGGCCCCCGGCGACCAGGTTGGGAAGCTCCAGGGATCCCGTGCCGGAGGGCCGGAGGC